>JBLNBR010000001.1:0-22346 GCA_050260105.1 Ignavibacteriales bacterium
CACACGACCTCATAGCCCCCGAGCAGGAGCTCGGCGTCTGGCGCGAATTCCTTCCGCTCGGAGAACAGTAGTCGGGGTCCCAACTCTCCCGCCAGGTCGTGCAGCCAAAACTGCCGGTCGGAGAGCGTGCCCGCATCGCTCCGGACGTGCCGGCAAACCAGGCGCTTCGAACGATCGGGGGACTCGATGAAGGAATCGTGATGCATTATGCTCGTAAACGTATGATACCTCATGGGGAACACACCTGCGGGATCCCTGTCCACCCGCAGGAGACGAGATGCGGCGTCCCGGGATGGTGATTCCTGCCCACCGGCTTCACCTGCGACACCGGTACTGGGACGATTGTACCCAGGAAGGCCGCCAGGCGACTCGCGACAGCCTGGCCCCCCTGTCATGAGACTCACGACGCACGCTGTAACGATGATGATCACAGGCAGACTTTCCATCGTCCGACTCACCCCGCCGCCAGGAACAGATGGCCGTTGTTCAGGGCAACTAGTCAGCGCCGGCCGAATGCTCAATGCCTTGTCCGGTGGTAATCTTGAACACGCCAATGACAGTCTCGCCATCAACGGCATAGAGAGGAATGTAGCGGACGCGAATGCTACCCCCCGCTCGGCGCTGTGAGGCCAGAGCCTCCCCCGGCGTCTTCGGGGGTGGTCCGTCTAGGTCCACCTTCCGCACGTACCCCCGAGTACCATCCACGCCACGTGCCGCGATTAGATCCGGCTCTTGGTCCGGAGAATTGGCGTACGCCGAAGAACCATACGTCTGGCCGTTTTCGTTCCTCGGGTATATGGGAGCGGGTGCGAGGCCTTGGTTAAGATGCACATCAGCTCCTGCACGGCCGAGGCCGAGCGTGCCCAACAACACGCCGGCGACAAGAGCCACGCCGAAGACTACTGTTCGTACCCCACGCGGCCTGAGTCGCATTTCGCTATTCCCCCTGCACACGAGAGAGTCGTATCCACGTGACTCGAGTATTCCCGATGGAACAGTCCGAACATGGTGAAACCGACCGTGAACCGCAGCCTGTGACCGAATCCGCCGCCCTCCGGCTTCGCCACTGCCTCTGCGCCCGGACAAGTGAGATGAATGCCCCTTGCCGCCTGCGAGCCCAGCCGGTAGGAGACCTCCCACCGGCCCGAATCCGGCAGGCTGCTCTTGTTGATTACGGATGTCCCATAGGTGGGGAAACACCAACCTGGACGTGTTGAGAACCCACCGCCAGCGGGTACCATGGCCACGGAGGACTCTCCGGTACTCTGGGGATCGGTCGCCCCAATCCTCCTACTACAGGCATCGGAGCCGGGATCCACCGCGTCTTCAAAATGGAGACGCTTTACCTCCCAGCGGGTTCCACATACCGCATAGCCCGCGCTTGTTATACAGTTGTCCTCCGTAATCCAGTAATCCGCGCAAGAATCCGCTTCGGAGTGATCGTGGTAGATCCTCTTGACAAGGGTAAACCTTCCACAGGGACCGAAGTGCCACATGTAACAGGCGCTGTGTTCCAGGGGCCAGTCTAAGTCCATGTCACTGCCTGCGCCGTTCGGATCCTTTCCGTACTCGGACAAGGCCATGGATGTCTGCTGCGCCATCGCTGATAGAGTCTCGGTTGCATCCGGCTCCGTCAGAGAAAAGACCGCGCTGGTGTGGTATACGTTCGGTGAATGTACCATTCTCACGCCCCAGCCGATCTGTTGGTACCGCGCATCGCACTCCTCTCGGAACGGTAGGTCCAGGCCGGTGCTCCCTGGCACTGCCTCCGTTGTCGCGCCCTTGCCATAGAAGTAGAGGTACTTACCCTCCTTCAACAGGTTTCGCCAGATGCCGGGATCGATGCGATTCGCCACAATTGCATCGATCCAGACCGCATCCTTGTCGGAAGCAGCCTTCCCCCATTCGGTGTCTGACGGCTCGACCACTAAGGCCCGCTCTAGGAGGGAGGACCAACTATCAGGGATCTTCTCCGCCAGAATGATTGCGTTCAACTGACCCAGTTGGGTTCTCCAATCCCTCGCGTATCGTGTCGCCTCGACGACTCGTACGCCGGGATCGTTTCCCGTAACCGCTCGGCCTGACTCTGCTTTGTGGGAGTCGCGTGTACCGGACAAATGGAGGCATACCCACGCAAACAAGATCGCCAGGCCCGTTAAGGCAGCCACGACGTACCCTGCGCGCCTCATCATGTCAGCCCCTTCGCCCTGCAACATCTGTCACTAGACACGTTAGAAACCCTAATAGCATTCCGGTAGCGAAACCTGCCAGGATAATGATCGGCATGCCTATGTCAGACTGTTCAAACGTCCAGAAACCAACCATCCTGTAATAGTGCTCGAACAATAGCCTCCTAAACAACACTGTTGAGATAGATGCCAGCACTGGAGGCACAATGACATCTGTCCACCTGCGCGCTCCTATCACAAGCAACAGGAATAACCCCATAGCCACGGCGGTCCAGAAAAGGCTGGCTCCGGAAACCCACAACGGCACCCTCGCCTCTTGATAAGGAAAGAGCCTGGAGAGAACGGGCAATTCATCCCACAACAAACTACTGACACTACGCAGTGACCTTGCTAGTGGCGAGACTGCTGATACCACAAAAGATATCGGGGCATAGGATGCCCCGTAAATCAAGGCAACAAGGTGTAGCCTGACAAATGGGCTTCTCTCACCATGAGTCGTTACCCCATCATTTGTCATCCTCCAGACTTAGTCGGTAATATAGACGAAATTCATGCTCCCAAAGTTAGCATTCCAGTCAACATATGCGTTAACACGTCCACCACTCGGATCATTTACAATCAGGTACCGGTTAAAGTCGTCAATAATATCATATCCCCTGACAGTAACCCAATGCCACAAAGCGTAGCTTGCTCCATCGAACAGAAGCATAAGCGGGTGATCATTTTGAAGCCGGTCCTTGACGGTTAGCAGGTTTGGAAGGTATCCAGAAAGGCTTGCAGAAAAACTGTACCCTTTCATGGTGTTAGTGTACTCGATGAAACCGTCCCTGGCGTCATCGGCAAGTGTACCCCACCAACCGGTATTCATTGTCTCCATGAGAGTATCATGTGGATATACATCGAGGTTAGAGTATCCTTGACAGAGTTTGTAATAACAAACTATGTTACATCCAGCAGTTGGTCCACAATCATTGGAAGCCTCTTGATGATAAGATGGTACATCAGAGATGTTATAGTAGTCTGATGTAGTTGCGTTTATTGGTTCGATTCCTGCCTGTGGAGGTTGGGTCGGCTTGACGAGATTGGATTTGAGCTCGCTCACATGAACAGCCTTGTTGTGCAAGTAATCAATGCCGTACTTCTCCTCTCCCACTTCAACCACGTGAAAATACTGGAACGCCCCAAGATAGAGGGGTTTATCAATGAATATGTCGGAATCACTGACATTGAGATTTAGGTCCCTGCCCAAGGCTTGCCTTACCTCTGACGCAGTTCTAGACGCAGGTGCTTCCCCTGGGCCAGCTTCAAAGACCCGCCCTTGGAAGACACCTGCTCCTGCATTAATGTATCCCACTGGATTTCGCCCGTCGGTAATAGTGTAGACAGTGGCTATGTGATTCCCTTCAAGATCATAGTAAGCCTGCGGGTCTTCAATGCTTGCGTTTTCCCACTCAGGATGATCGGTCTTAGCCCATCTTGCCACATAGGCTTCGGCAGTCTCCCGAGTCACGTCTCTTGCTTTGGTCCCATACGTCCCGGATTCTTGTTGGGGCTGAGCTGCCGCAGTCGAAGCCACCAGAAACGAAGCTATTAGCGACAACACCATTAACCATGCTACTACGCGACGCCTATGCATCTTCTTGACTCCCCTTTCATCTCGATTTCCTGTTGCCGACCCCGTACGCCAAAGGTCCCGGACTGATCCGTTCACCCCCTCGTCCAGAATGTGGAAGATGGTTCCTCTGTACCCTTCGCCTTTCACCTTGTGGATGCAACGAGAAGGCTCCCTCTTCAAGAGAATCGCTCGACAAGTCTCGGCACAGTCCGGTTCCGATTGTCGAACGGTTCTTCCGAATTAGCGAGGTGGATTGTTCATCTTTACGGTGGAGTGAGTATTTGAGGAGGTGTCACCTATGTCTTGGAAACGGAGGCTCTTGGTCACCTGTCTGGCGGTATTCGTCGTACTAGTACCCCTCACGGATACTGAGGCAACGGCCCTAGCCCGTGTCCCTTTTGCCATGGGGCCGGAGGGGCAGTCCGAGGATCGTACTCGCGGAGATTGCATCCACTTCGGAAGCGACGTGGGAATCGAAGCCCTACAGATGATCAAGCTTGGGCAATGCTCCATCATCAACAACGGTAACGGCACGGTCACCGTCACCGGCAGCACTGCAGCTTACTACCCGGTCGAATACCTGTACGTCCGACTCTATCTTCAAAGGTGGGATGGAAGCAGATGGGGCGACATCAAGGACTGGTTAGATCAGGCCTCCACCGCTGACTACGCGTATGGAAGCCACACGTCCAGTGTCACCAGGGGTAATTACTACCGCGTCAGGGCCACACATTACGCCGCGGATGGTGCCCTTGAAGAATACGCCTACTCCTACTCTTCATCCATCTACGTCGAATAGCCCGGTGGGCTCGCAAGCCCGCCGGATTGTCTCCGCGGCGGGCTTCTTTCTTGGCCTACTTGATTGACCGGGCTATCGAGAGCGTCACGTCCCCGTCCACGCTACCATACAGTTGAAGGCTCACGTCTTCCTGCACCCACAACAGGTGTGATGAACCATCCTTGAATCGAATCAGGAGTCCGTCCCTCCCGCCCACCTGGACCTTCTCAACCCGAGCGTCATCACTATCGTACGCCAAGCCAGTCCCCATGCCTTCAGAGATATTCACCTGTTCCAGTACCAGGTGCCGGCCTTCATTGTCTCCATACGTCACCGATATGCGAGCAGTGCTCTCGTTCAAGTGCTCGAAACGGACGGTCCTAGTAGTCATCCCCTCGGGCACGAACGACGGAAGGCGAAGTCGGAACGGCGCCTGAGCCCTTGCTTCCTCTAGGGATACTGTCCGCGGCGTTTGGCCAGGGGAGTCTGGCGGCGGTCCACCCCTAGTGCCCCGGCTTTTCTCAGCCAACCCGAGACTGACCATCAGGTTCGTCAAGGTCTCCGTCACCGCAGCGCTCAAGAACCGGACAGCTCGCATTCCAACAGCAGATGCCCGGGGAGAGGCCAGCCACAACCCAACAACGAGAGCAACCATGGCGAGGGCGACCGATCCCCTGCGGAGCCACTTCGACGC
This sequence comes from Ignavibacteriales bacterium, assembly GCA_050260105.1. Classification (GTDB taxonomy): domain Bacteria; phylum Bacillota; class Sulfobacillia; order JABLXB01; family JABLXB01; genus SM1-B181. Next base: position 5,277 of record JBLNBR010000001.1, read on the forward strand.
GAACCTACTCCTGGTTGTCAGCGTTTCCGACATTGCCTGTCGACGCTTCTGAAGAAAACCAGCCCAGAATTCGTCAAGCGGCGGCGGCTCCATCTTCGCGTGGTTCCTGGACACAGCTTCCCTGATCAATGAGTCAAGGATCCTCTCGTCGTATTTGCCGCCGTTCATTTCCACGGACGCCCCCCCCTCATTGAGGAATCCTCAAGCACCCTCCTCAGCTTCATTCGAACCCTGCTTAGCCTTGATCCAACCGTGCCAACAGGAATCCCCATGGCTTCGGAAATGTCCTCGTAGGGCAGCCCCAATTCATAGTGCAATGCCAGCAGCACCCTGTCTTCATGCCCTAGCCTACGGATTCCTTTGGCCAGTCTCTCGATTTCGTCCTTCTTAATAGCATACTCCTCAGGGGAATTGCCACGATCGCTTTCCACAAGACGATCGACATGATCGACGGGCACCGTCCGCCAGGCCTTTCTAATCATGGCAAGCGCCGCGTTTATGGCGATCCGTCGTATCCAGGGACCAGCCTTCCTGCGCTCGGCGAGCTGATGTAGAGACCGCCAGGCACTCACAAACGCCTCTTGTGCTGCATCAAGGGCCTCATCTGGATCCCTCAGCACGGCCAGTGCGGCACGATACGCCGATACATAGTGTTCTCGGACCAGCTCCTGGAATACTTGGTCATCGTGCTCAGCCTCTTCCGATCGCGCCAAGGAGCCACCCCCAACCCTTCTTGCGGATAGTCGACCTAGTGCACGGAGTAGTACGGTCGTCACTACTCGCACTCTCCTCCGGCCGAATAGCGGCCTGGAACCGGACTCTGGCCATGTGCTCGGCGACGGCGTAGGGCGTCTACCTGGCAAATTCAAAGCAACCTGTGCCCATCTGGATACGGTTCGACTTGCCAGGACCTGGATCCTCCTCAACCGACCCTCTCAACCAGACTAGTCTCATGGGTGAATTACTCAGCTATGACCATTCATACGTTGGTGAGATTCTGGAAAACGAGGAAGGCGCTTTCAAATCGTGGACCGTTGTTGCTATATGCGACAAACCTCCCAAGCCCGGTCAGGCCAGGCCCATCTAAGCCCAGCGAGATCTCGGGCGTGCCCATGTTCGATCCCTCTCCCCTGCCGGAGGAAAGCAATCTCTCAGATGGTATCTTACTCGCGGTTCACACGAATGACTCGAAATGCGACGGTGTTTACGGGATCCGGGCACTGGAGCCTGTCAACTCCGGTTATCCATCCCGAATCAGGTCGTTCAAAGGAGATGCCGGTCAGGTAGTTGCTCAAGGCTGCGATAGCATACACACACAGCGGCCCGTTCGGCTCGATCACGACCCCGTCTCGAACCGTGAACCCGTCGCCGACCTTCAGGCCGGCCGAACAGTCCCCCTTGACCTCGACGACCTCAACTCTCACGTCGTTCACAATCCGACCCTCCCGCCGGCGGATCTGTGGTCAGAACCGTATCTCCACGCCATGGGCAAGAACCCATGCCGAAAAACCCGCGGGATTCCGTTGCCTGAGCTCTTCAGCCGGCAGCAGGTGAATGTCTACCTCATCCCCGGCCTCTTTCTGGACTCTCGCGGCGACACGAGCGCGGTCGCAGAGATCGAGTGTGTCCAGGTTCTCTACGAATACAGCGAGATCGACATCGCTCCACGGATGGACGGTCCCGTCAACGTGCGAACCAAAGAGATACGCGGCGGCGACCTTGGAACTGCGCGACAGGACCTCAATCGCACGACGAGCACGCGCCTCGATCACAGCATCGACTCGAGCCATCGCACTGTCTCCTCCCTCTATCGGGAGCCTAACCAGGGACTAGACTATCCGTATCCCCGCGCGCATTACCTCCCGCGCCAACGGGTTCTTCTCTGTGAACTCGGATGTCAAGAACGGATGCGGTTCTATGCGCATATCCACCTCGCGACGCAGCTTCATAAGAGTGAAGGTGTCCTCGATGACGTCGCCGGTCAAGCCGTCAGCTACCACCGCAATATCAATGTCACTATCGGCGTCGTGTTCGCCTGTTGCGTAAGAGCCATAGACATAGAGACGGGATAGCCGTATCTTACTCCGCAGCACCTCTGCGTATTTCCCGGCGATCTCACAGATCAGGTTTTGAGTCTGCTGAGCAGCCATGTCCTCAACTCCTCGATTTCCCTCAGGCGTTCGGCGGTGGAGATTCCAACCTGGGACCGGGCTGAACCCATTCCCGCGTGGTAGTACTTGACTGACGACCGATTTCCCCTGCCCGTTCCCCGGGACCGGCCCTAAGGCGGTCCGTCCCCGCCAACCAGTAGCCATCGTGGAATCGCTCATATTAAGATGGCACTGGCGGAATGGTAACGCATGGATAGGTCTATCCTCCGCCGGTCAGACTGAGCCTGCCAACCACGATGGACCCGGTGCAGACCCGATCCTCTAACTTCACTGAGTAATGTGGGGCGGCGTGGTCTCGGTGTGAAACCGATCAGGACACGCAGGGGAATCCGTAAAAGAGCCGATGATGCTGAGAAGCTCGGAGGACCCTAATCCGTCGCGGGTAAACGGATACTAGCCGGCAGGACCGGCCCCCACTCACCAACAGTCAGCGCATATGAGTATGGCCCCTGGCAACACACTTAACCGCGTTAACATCGCAGATCCCCTGTTCATGACCGGGGCCGTGGCTGTCGGGATGTTCCGGGACATACGGGTGGGCCCAGTTATCGTCACCGCCCATTACATATCCGCGATTATGGTGGGCCTGATCCTGGGCGTTTTCGGCCGCGGGCGGGACATCAGCACCCCCCTCGAGGGTACCAGGGGAAGTATCATCGTCCGCGCCTTTCGTGCGATGAGCCAGGCGAGGCGCAGGGACGGCCGGCCCCTCGGCAAGATAATGGGCGACGCGGTGAGGGAATCGGTAAACTCGCTCCTCCTGATAGGGGGATTCATAATACTCTTCTCGGTGGTCGTGAAGATACTCGAGATGGTTGGAGTGGTGGGAGCCGTCTCTTCAATCTTCACCCTCGCTCTGAAGCCGCTCGGCTGGCACCAGTCCACTGTCCCGGCCCTGACAAGCGGTCTATTCGAGATAACGATGGGGACGCAGGCTGCCAGCCAGGCGCCCGCGCCCCTTGTAGCCAGAGTGATGGCCGCCAGCGCCGTCATAGCCTGGAGCGGCCTTTCCGTGCACGCCCAGGTATCCGCCGTCACCCAGGGAACGGATATACGGATGGGCGTCTATGTAATCGCGAGGGCGCTTCACGCCGTGCTTGCGGCGGTGTGCACCCTGTTTCTCATGGGGCCGGCCCAGGCTGTCATGGCCCGGATAGCGCCCGCGGCAGCCCCCGCCGCGGCTGGCGCCCCTCTCGTCCGATGGGCCATGAAGATTCAGTACTTTGGCGCCCGCTTCGCGCTGTTCAGCATAGGACTGGTAGTCCTCGCATTGCTTCTTTTGATTATGCGGCTGCCCCGGATCACGTTCGCCTGGAAAGGCCGCCCGCCGCGCCGCAGATAGTTCGCGCATGGATCACAACACGAGCGTGCGCCGTCCTCGATTGCGCGTCGCCTGGCGTCGCCGGAGGGCGCAGCAAGGTTCGGGAGCGCGGCCACGAAGTTCAAGTGGTCATCAGTGGGAATCAGGAACATCATCCGGAACCCCGCGTATGTCGGGAAGATGGTGTGGAACCGGCGCGACTCAAACCGGCAGGGCAGGTTCAGGAATTCGGAGGAATGGATAGTCGTGGACGTCACCTTGTAGATGCAACGAGGAGGCTTTCTCTTCAGAAGAATCGCTCGATAAGATCCGACTACCCTATAGTCTGCATTGTCGAACGATTCTTCCGAATTGGCGGGGCGAACACTGCATCTTTAGGGCGGAGTGAGTATTTGGGGAGGTGTTGGTTGTGTATTGGAAGCGGAGGCTTTGGATCACCTGTCTGGCGGTTTTGGTCGCGTTGGCACCCCTGGTCCCTGGAGAAGCAACAGCTATGGCTTATGCTCCTCTTTCTATGAGGCCGGAGCAGCAGTCCGCGGATCGCAGCCGCGGAGACTGCATCTACTTCGGAAGCGACGCGGGAATCGAAGCCCTGCAACTCATCAAATTGGGCCAATGCTCGATTATCAACATTTGGGGCGCGTGACCACAAAGCGGCCATGACCAGTATCTCGTCGGCTTGAGCCATGATCTTCTCCTGGTGTGTTATCACTATCATACAGCCGTCCCGGCGCCCCCCGTCTCTCAGCAGTCGCACCAACCGATCGTAGCCCCAGAGGTCCACCCCCGCTTCCAGCTCGTCGAGCACCGCGTATCTCGGTTTTCTGATGAAGACCGTTGCGAGCTCGATGCGCTTCATTTCACCCCCTGAGAGTCTGGCATCCGCCTCCTTGTCCAAATAATCGGCAGGACACAGGCCGACCGCCCTCAGGGCCGCCTTGACTGCTGGTACGTCATCCCGCTGCCCTGATACCGTCTTGAGGAGATCGTGCACCGTCAATCCCCTGAATCGTGGGGGATTCTGAAACGCATATGCTATGCCCAACCTCGCCCTCTCTGTGACGCTGAGTTGGGTGATGTCCCGGCCGTCCAGGTACACAGAACCCCCAGAAGGCCTGTAGATACCCATTATCACCTTTGCCAACGAGGTTTTCCCCGATCCGTTTGGACCGGTTATGGCGTAGAACTTGCCGTCTTCAAATGTGAGACTGATTCCCTTGAGGATGGAGAAATGGCCGTCATCATCTTCCGTCACAAGGTCGACACTCTTCAGTTCAATCGTGAGGATCGCCTCCAGAAGACAGCAGCGCCGCCGCCGTCGGAAAGAGCACCGTTATGGTCCGTCGCGGCTGGATCATCCGCAGCAATTGGGTCCCGCTTGCGGACCACAGCCGCATGAGCCACCGCCTTTCCCCTGGCCCGAGGAACCCAGAACGAGGAACCTGGAGAAGACCCGCCTCATGTTGGGGCTGCGGCACTCCGGGCACGTCAGATGCAAGCCCTTCTCCTTCTCTGCCACGGTGGCGCTACCCTCGGCCCTTGTCCCACATTCCGAACAAACGAACTCGTACGTCGGCACTACCCCACCCCCACTAGCGTAGACAGCTTCGTCTCAACAACATCTCTACTTCTCGCGAGCATAGTATATCTACTTGCGCACTTAGGTAAGTCATGAAAGGTCCCGAATAGGTCACCCATGACGCCCGGGGGGCCGCGACGTCACGGCCCCCGCCCGATTGATGACGGGGCGTCACCGACGCCTGTCTTACAGGATCGACAGCCCTTCAGACATATTGCTTTAGGACACTCAGTGGAGGGAACGCTATCGCCTCGGCGGGGCACCTCGCCGAGCACGCGCTGCACCCGACGATGCAGTTTGTAGGCCGCTTCACGACAGGCTTCCCATTCTCCTCGTCCCAGTTGTACACCCCGTTCCTGCAGAAATCGAAACATGTCTTGCATCCTGTGCACTTGTCTCCGTCTATCGCCGGATGCCACGGGATCTGGTCCCTTGGAACCTTGAACCTCATCTCAGTCTCTCCTCTCCGTCAGGGTGGCTCTCGCCTCTCTCCATCTCAGCCTACTTCGCGAACCACTGCCTTATCTGGGACTCCGTCGGGATCCTGCCCTCTATCTTCTTGACACCGTCGATGAAGACAGCCGGCGTCATCATCACACCGCGCTCGATCATCTCGTTCAGGTCCGTTACGTGTACTATCTCCGCGTTTACACCGATCTTCCTTATGGTGTCCGCTATGAGCTCCTCAGTCTTCCGGCATCTGGGACAGCCGGGCCCCATTATCTCGATCTTCACCTGCGTATGCCCCCAATCTCTCCCGTTTTCGGGCAAGCGCCATCTTAGCCAGCTATTGCCCCGAAGATCATTCCGCTGATCGTGGCCATGACCACCACCAACGAGCAGTATGCAAACGTCTTCTTGAACCCCAGCACGCTGTTTATCACTATCATGCTGGGAAGGCTCAGGGCGGGGCCGGCCAGGAGCAGCGCCAGCGCCGGTCCCTGACCCATACCGGAACCGATAAGACCCTGGATTATCGGTATCTCAGTCAGAGTCGCGAAGTACATGAACGCTCCAACTATGGAGGCGACGAAGTTCGCCAGCAGGGAATTGCCTCCAACGACTGACGCCACGTACTTCGATGGTATCAGGCCGCTGTCCACACCAGGCCTTCCCATGAGTAGCCCGGCAACCAGCACGCCGCCGAACAGGAGCGGAAGGATCTTCTTGGCAAAGTCCCACGTGGAATCCTTCCATGCCACGATCTCGTCGCCCGTGAACCACGCCTTCAGGATATACCCGAGGAACGCCAGCAGCCCGATGACCAGGTACCACTTGATCAGGTACACGTCGTAGAAGAAGCCTATCCTTTCTGCCGGCTTGCCCCATGCCGCGAACACCAGTATCGCCACGAGCGTCGCGAAGTAGGTGGTTGTCTGCCCCAGACTGCGGCCGCCGGGCTCAGTCGTCGGATTGGACTCGAACCCCTTCTGGCGCTCGGCCTCCTCGCCCCTGAATATGACCGCCATCAGCAGCCCGATTACGATCGAGAATAACACCGCCCCGACGGCTCGAGCCAAGCCTATCTGCCAGCCAAGAACCCTGGCCGTCAGTATTATCGCCAACACGTTGATGGCCGGCCCCGAGTAGAGGAACGCCGTCGCGGGCCCCAACCCGGCCCCTCGCTTATATATGCCCATGAACAGCGGTAGGACCGTACACGAGCACACCGCAAGGATCGCTCCGGAGACTGCCGCCACCGCATATGCCAACCACTGCCTAGCGCCCTTGCCCAGGTATCTCATGACCGAGCGCTGCGAAATGAAATTCTGCATGGCGCCCGCGATGAAGAACGCCGGGACCAGGCAGAACAGCACGTGCTCCCTCGCGTATTCCTGCAGCATGTGAAAGCCTTCCAGGATGGCCACTTGGACTCTCGGATTCCCCAGCGGCGCAAAGTACGCCGCCAGGAATGTGCCTACTATTATTGAGAACTTGTAGACCTCCGACACACTGAATCACTCCCTGCCGTCTCGCGGGGATCCAACAGCCTCTAAACCAACGCACGTAGCGCCGCAACCCGTTTTCGTCCCCGCTTCGATTCGTTCAATGCACTTCATGAACTGGTAAACGCACCCCATTTCGAGCTCGTACGTCACGTTGAGCCCTTCTTTCGAAGATCTCACTATCCCGACGCCTTTGAGCAGCGCTAGGTGCTTGGAAACCGTAGACTGGTCAAAGCCCAGCCTGTCAACGAGTTCGCAGACACACTTGCCACCCTCGGTTGCAAGGATATCAACAATCTTCAACCTCGTCGGGTGCCCGAGCGCCTTAAAGACCGCCACCTGGGCATCGCTGAGAGGCATCCTGGGCACACTCCTCAACCTCCTCTCAAAATCAGGGTCACCTTCGAGCCTGCCGGGCGATCCCGCCACAGGCGTCGCTATCCTCCAACAACTGAACAACTTCCATGCCTATATTACCATACGGCCATACACTGTCAAGAGGTATCCTAGCATGAGCAGCCCCCCTAGCGAGTGTGGGTTGGGATACGATGCAACGACCGGTTCAGCGATTGCTATTCTCGTTGCACAGATATATACTTGGCGCAGGTTAATGCACCGCGCAATTGTCGCCGAATGGAGGGCTCTTATGCCTGAGCAAGGGTGCATCCAGTCCGCCGGCGCTCATCACGCCGGGTGTTGCTGCAGTAGCAGGGCTTCGGGCAGCCTGCTTGAAGCATATCTTCTCCTTCTTATCGCGGAAAACCCGTCGCACGGCTACCAGCTCTGCAGCCGGCTCCATGAGGATTTCTTCCCTCGGGGATGCGCTCCCGACGAGGCAACCGTTTACCGCAACCTGAGAAGGATGGAGGAACAGGGATTGGTGGCTTCCTCATGGCATACGGAAGGCGCCGGCCCCCCACGCCGCTTCTACGACATGACGCCAAAAGGCCTGGACATGCTGGTGTCGTGGGCAGCCGGCATAAGGGAGAGGCAACAGCGGTTAGCGCTGTTTCTCCAGAGATTCGAGACATTCAAAGAGCAGCCCGGCAGCCGGACTGGCGGAGGAGATGAATAAAGCATATGGCGTTCACGGTCGCAATATGGTTGTTGGCCGGCGGGTCCCTGGTATGGTCCTGGACCAGGGACCAGCAGAAAACGCGTCAGGCGCTTACAAAATCCTGGAGGTCATTCGAAAACATCCTGCCGGACTTCGCCGGGGTACTTCTTCTCATCGGCCTGTCTCTGTCACTCTTGTCTCCCGGGACAATATCGCTGCTGATCGGCCGGCAGACGGGTTTCTGGGGGATGCTTCTCACATCGGTGGTCGGAGCCATAACCCTCATACCGGGCTTCATCGCTTTCCCGCTCGCCAAGTCGCTGCTTGACCTGGGCGCAGGAGTCGGACAGATGGCCGTGTTCATATCCACCCTTATGATGGTGGGCGTCGTCACCGCGCCGATGGAAATGAGATACTTCGGGAGAAGAGCGACGATCCTTCGCAACACCATGGCGTACGCCTTTTCCTTCGTCACGGCGTTGATCGTGGGGACGGTGGCTTCGAGATGACAAAGAAGGTTATGCGCTACAGGTTTCCGATTGTGATGCTACTCGTGAGCACGGGCGTGTCCCTGGCTGTGCCCGACAGGGCGGGAGCGATAGCATCCAATACCATCAAGAACTTCATGGAGATGCTGTCGGTGCTTCCCCCGATATTCATCCTGCTGGGGTTGATGGATGTGTGGGTTCCCAGGGAGATGTTCGTGAAGTACATGGGGGATGGCTCCGGGCTGGTAGGCATCTCTCTCGCGGTCCTTCTCGGAGCGTTCGCGGCCGGCCCCCTTTACGGCGCGTTTCCCGTCGCCTCGATGATGCTCAGGAAGGGCACTTCGTTCTTCAACGTCATGGTCCTGCTGGGCTCGTGGTCGACCCTCAAGATACCGATGTTCCTGTTCGAGACGGCATCTCTGGGCGCCAGGTTCTCCGTGAGCCGTTGGCTGGTTAATATTCCTGTCATCCTGGTCATGTCGCGCTTGATAACCTCCATGCTCGACGCGACCGAAAAGGAGTCCATAGTGAGAAAACAGTTCGAACTGGAGAATGCCATGGCCGGGCCCCGTGGAGCCCACCAGCGACGTTCTCCTGCGCCCGAGCGCCGTTGACACCGGTCATCCCTCGCCTTGACTGATCTTCGTGCTAGACCTACCATATAACCACGTGCGGGGCGGCGGCCCTGTTATTGAAACGATCTGAGTACTGTCTTACGGGAGGAGATCATCATCGAACGACTCTCTCCAGCGTATTTTGTGGGTATCAGCACTCCGGCCGGAATGGCTCTCTCATTCATCGGCGGGCTGCTATCTTCCGCGACTCCCTGCGTGCTAGCGGCGTTGCCGGCTGCGTGTGCGGTGACATCGACCGCCCCAGTCAAGAAACGGCTTGCCGCGGGGATTTCCTTTACGCTGGGCACCACAACCGCGCTCACGGCGCTTGGCACATTATCGGCCTACATCGGCCGGTCTCTCTCCCTAGGCATGAGAAACCTGTCCATCTTGTTCGGTGCCGCCCTCATTGTCGCAGGAATCCTCATGACCGGCTGGGTGGACCTCGGTCTTCGGGCGAACGCATGCAGAGTTGCGCGACGGTCCGCCACGGCAGTATCAGCGTTCCTGTTTGGGCTTCTCTTCGGCACTGTCATTACGCCGTGTGCAACGCCAATGCTAATCGCCATCCTCGGACTTCTGGCGGCGGGGTCCGATCCGGTTCGCGGCGCGTTTTTCATGCTCGCGTATAGCCTGGGGCACTGCGCCCTCATTTTCGCAGCGGCCCTGTCCTGGGGGATGGCGCAGACCATGATCCAAAGGTACTCCTCCGGACTGGGCCTCGCGAGGAAGGCGGGGGGCTTGCTCCTGTGCGTCGCAGGGGCGCTGTTGATCTATTCGGTGCTCTGAACTCATAACGAAAGGGTGAATCAGGTGTCTTCCATGCGCCGGTGGGTGGCTCATCCTGCCATAATCCTGCTTACCTTGACCATGCTGGCAGGGTGCGGCCCTGGGGCCGCCCAGTCGCCGTCTCAGCCCGCATCAGAGTCTCCTCCTCAACAGTCTGCGCCGCCGTCTCAGGCCGATCCCGAGGACTCGGGATGGCTCGTGACCGGCGCGAACGAATCCCACTTAGACGATGCGGCCCGCAGAGGGTTGCCGGCCGTCGTTAAACTCGGGTCCGACAAGTGCGTGCCGTGCCGCGAGATGAACCCCGTAATGGCGGAGCTTGCCCGTCACTACTCCGGCAAGGTCGTGTTTCTCATGGTCGACGTATACAACAACCAGGACCTCGCCGCACAGTACGGGGTCCAGGCTATCCCCAGGATCCTGTTCCTGAACGCGTCGGGGAAGGCGGTAGCGTATTCAGAAGGATACGCTTCGGTGAACGAAATGAAGTCATTCATCAGCAGGAGCGGCATACTGGAATAGCAGGCGGTCAGGACAGGTCACCGCCAAGCCGGTGGGGTTTCCTGGCCGCCCCTCTTTGCGCCTGCGGGCGGAGTCTTTGCCCCGGGGCGTTCATGCGCTCGGGCGGGAACCTTCCGGTTTCTCTACTCCGCCTCCACTGTCTTCGGTTCAGGGAACAAGTGCTTCGTCCTGTTGGCGAACGCGACAAGGCTCAGCATAATCGGAACCTCCTCGAGCACCCCCACCACCGTCGCGAGCGCAGCGCCTGACCCCAGGCCAAACAGGGAGATCGCAACCGCGACCGCCAGCTCGAAGAAGTTGCTCGCGCCTATCATCGCCGCCGGCGCAGCGATGGTGTTGTCAACACGCCACATTATCGCCCAGAGGTACGCTACCCCAAATATCAGGTACGTCTGTATCGTCAACGGAACGGCAATGAGCAGAATGTGCACTGGATTCCTGACGATTGTCTCGCCCTGGAATGAGAACAGGATGATCAGCGTCAGGAGAAGCCCGACAATCGTGAAGGGTCTCAGTTTCGGCAGGAAGGCTTCCTTGAACCAGCGCTCCCCGTTCCTGGCTATGAGTCTCGATCGGGTCAGGTAGCCCGCCGCAAGCGGGATGACTACATAGAGCACAACGGATAGCAGGATGGTATCGTAGGGTACCCTCAATTCGGCAAGCCCCAGCTGGAATGTCACGATTGGCGCGTATAGGAACAGGATGACTAGATCGTTGATGGAGACCTGGACCAGCGTGTGGGCGGCGTTACCCCCACACAGGTAGCTCCACACGAAAACCATGGCTGTGCACGGCGCCGCGCCGAGGAAGATGGCCCCTGCCACATACTGCTGGGCCAAGTCGGCGGGTATCCACTGCGCAAAAACGGTCCTCAGGAAGAACCACGAGATCCCCAGCATAGTAAATGGCTTGATGATCCAGTTCACAACCAGGGTTATGATCAAACCCCTGGGCTGCCTGCTCGCGCGCATAATGCTGCCGAAATCGATCTGGACCATCATGGGATAGATCATGAACCAGATCAGGACGGCGACAGGTACAGAGACGTGCGCGTATTCCCACTGGCTCAATGCCGTCGGAAATGCGGGGAGGTAAAGCCCGATGAGGACCCCCGATACGATGCAGACTGCCACCCAGATAGTCAGATATCGCTCAAAGAACCCAAGACCCTGCTTTTTTCCAACGTCCGTTGCCATGTCTAGTCCTCCTGTGTTGCCGCGATTGCTGATGCGTATTGTGCTGAACCTGTGAAGCGGCTATGCAGTTGGTTCGGCCTTACCCCCCTACGGTCGGCAGGCCTCTTCCACCGGGGTCTCGCGGATCACCCGCAGACGTTCGGCGTCGCCGGCGATCATCTCGTCGTCGTTGAGCCATGTCCTGAGGAGGCCCAATATCGAGACACTGTACCGGTTAATCCCGGATGAGCCCAGCCGGTAGAATACCCAGCGCCCCTCCTTCCTGTCTTCGATCAGCCCTGCCTCACGAAGGATCGACAGGTGCTTCGATACCGTCGACTGCCCGAGTCCCAGGACCGCGACCACCTGGCACACGCATAGCTCGTCGTCTTCAAGAAGCTTGAGAATCCTGGCCCTCGACCGATCCGCCGCAGCTCGAAGCACCATTTCGTATTCCCTCAGCAACATCTGCACTCCTCGGCATGATATATCGCTACATGACGATACGAGCATATTAACTTTGACTTGAAATGTCAAGCCTGCTGCAGGATCGCCCCGTGGGTAGCGCTAGCGCTCCCACATTCTGCAAAACCGAACTAGCAAGGATTGTTCTCCCTGGGGTCGAACTGAGTCATTGTGGGTAGACTCTTGTCGAACCAGGAGGAGGTGCGCTGCCGTGACCGAAATCATCTGTCCCGTTTGTCAAACCACCATGAAGCGCCAGGATGAACCATCGACGGCAGGGCTTCGGCAACCGGCGGTTTTCACTGTCAAGGATGCTAGAAGGGTTTACCCTACAGGACAAGTCACAACCCTCGAGTTGATAGCTAGTGTGTGTCCGCGTTGTGGTCTGACCCTGTTCTTCGAGTACAAGAGCCACCTCGCGTTCCAGTCTGAGGGTCAGAGCCATTCATCGTCCGACTAGGATTCATGGGCGCCGTTATGTCGACGCGTACGATGCTGATGGCAGTGGACGCGGCGAGACTACGGCGCAGGTTCGCGGTGAACCCGTGCCGCATTGTGGGCTTGCGGATGCGACAGTTCTTGCGATGGGGTGCCCTGGGCACGAGCTGGTGCAGAGGTGTGAGTGCAGATCCACAGTGCAACGGTCGAGGTCCGGGTAAGCGGTCAACAGCATGTCGTTCATCCCCCCCGGGAGCGTGCTAACGTGTGGGGGGCAGACTGAGTCAGCGCGTCGACACGGTAGCCCACCTATCGCAGGTGGGCTAGTGTGGGATGGATTCCGGAGAGTAATGGTTTGCCGCTAAGGCTTCGAGCCTTGGTCTGTATCATCCTGGGCCTCGCAGCACTGTCCCTGATTGGATCTGTCAGACGGTGTTCCGGATGCTCCCTCAGGAATCTCTTCAATCTTCACCTGACAGCAACATCCTCGTCTCTTGCCCATCAGTCTAGATAGTAGACTCCCCTTATTGTCCACTTTCTCACCTCCTCAGGCGACCGCCCCTAGAGTAAAACCTACTGTCACCGCTACAATGAAGATGGTGACGACGAACACCATCACCAGGCGAGGCTTGAATATGGATGCGAGAAGACTGATCTCGGGTATGCTGGCGCCTGCGCCTCCGATGATCAGCGCCATCAGAGCGCCCATACTCATGCCCTTCTGCATGAGGACCATGCCAATCGGGATCATCGTCTCCGTTCTAATGTACAGGGGAATCCCGATGATCGCTGCGATGGGTACTGCAAGCGGCGAATTCGACCCGGCAACTCTTGCCACCCATTCTGTGGGCACAAACCCGTAGATCACGGAGCCGATGACAACCCCGGCCATCAGGTAGGGCAAAGCATCTCGAAACTGGGCGATGGCTGCGGACAACGCCCTCTTGACAGCCAGGCGTACACCGGTTGCCTTGTCAGCAGCCTCATGGTTGCCTCCCGCAATTCTGACCCTCTTCACCTGACTGCTCAAGCCCACCCTTTCCCACAGTACGCCGGACAACACTGCGAGAATGAAGCACATAGTGAAGTACACCATCGCTACCCGCCACCCAAAGAAGGCCACGAACAGGCTGACGATTATCGGATTAAGAAGCGGTGATGACACAAGGAATGAGACTGCGGAGCCGAAAGGGGCGCCCGAATTGATGAGGCCCACCATAATCGGGATTGTTGAGCAAGAGCAAAACGGTGTGATTGAACCCAGTAAAGCCCCCAGCAAGTTGCCCCGTCCGCCTTTGCCGGCCATGAGCCTCTTGATCGTCTCCTCCGGAAGATACTCGCGCAGCAGAGATACGAGGAAGGAGACACCGACAAACAGGACTGTGAGTTCGGCGAAAATGGTCACGAAGAAGTACACCGACTCCCTCAGACTGTTCAACACAGCTTTTTCCCCCTTGGCAGCGGATCTAGGACAAGCGAGCTCGTCATATCTGCGCCTGCAATATGTAGCGGGTGACTTCCCTCCAGGCTTCGACCCCTGTCCTGCAAGCGAGTCTTCCACGGTCTGTCAGCGTGTAGACCCTCCGCTCTCGGCCACGCACTACCTCAACCGAAGACTCAACGTAGCCCCCCTGCTCAAATTCCTTTAGGGCCGGATAGATCGTCCCTTCAGTCGGAGTGCAACAGCCCTTTGTAACCTCGGCCACGGTCTGGGCGATTTCGTATCCGTGCATCGGCCGCTCATATAGAACACGAAGGATGAAGAACTTGGACAGCCCCATCTTGATTATGCCATTCCAGTACTCGCGACTCGTGTAGTCCGCGTTCATTCTCATCCCCCCCCTCGAGCATCTATGCCTAGTCCTTCGAGGTATCCGAAGCCAGTGTATCATGAGGGAAATGGATGTCAAGGCCAACTTGCACCATTTGACTCTCTGTTGGCATGGTATCAAGGCGCGGCAAGGTGGGTTGACTCGACACTTCACCGGCGAAATGCCTGGTCCCGATATGTCGCCCCCTTGCCGGGCTTGCGGGGCTTGACCTGATGGGGGCCGGTCTGCAACTCAAGAGAGTCCTGTCGGTCCCGAAGCCACCCGCTGAAAGGGGGCGTACCGTGATGGTGACGATTGGTGTAGACGTACACAACCGTCTCAGTCGTGGGGAAATCGCCGCTTTAACGCCGTCCTCTATCGCATTGCACTGACTCAATGTCGTCATCTACCCGAAGCAGACCTACCTGGCACGGCGTACGGCTGACAGCAACACCCGTCGAGAAGCCCTTCGAGCCGTAAAGCGTTACATAGTCAGGGCGATATGGAGGCTTTGGCAGGAATGCTCAAAACGCCGGGAGGTGTCGCCGATTCAGGTTGCGGCGACTTTGGAACTACGGGACAGGACTTCAATCGCACGACGAGCACGCATCTCGATTACAGCATCGACTCAAGGCATCGCATTGTCTCCTCCGTCCAACTAAGTATGCTGCGGGCCATTTCCATCCTTATTGGGAATACCCGCCCCGCTGTCTCTTCAGGATGGTCATGGCCGCTGTCAACCGCCCGTGGCGTTGACTCTTGACGGATAAGCCTAAGGGCAATCGTGCGTGTGACTCTTCGGCCGGCAGGCCAACAGTCTCCAGAAGAACCCTAGTAGCATTCCGGCAGCAAACCCTGCCAGGATAATGAGCGGCATCCCTGCATCGGACTGTTCAAACGTCCAGAAACCAACTCTCCTGTAATAGTGCCCGAACAAGAGTCTACGAAACAACAGTGTTGAGATAGATGCAAGGACCGGAGGTGCAACGGCATCTGTCCACGCACGCCATCTTATCGCGAGCACTAGGAATAAGCCCATGACCACGGCAGTCCAAAAAAGGCTGGCTCCAGACACCCACAACGGCACCCTCGCTTCTTGGTAAGGAAAGAGCCTGGAGAGAATGGGCAATTCATCCCATAACCAACCATTGAGATCGTATAGGGATCTTGCCAGTGGCGAGACTGCGGACACCATAAAAGATAACGGCGCATAGCACAGCCCGTAGAACGGGGCAAAAAGGTACGGATTGACAAATGATCTGCTCCGGTCGTGTCTCGTAGGTGTCACCCTGTAGGAGCAACCCCCGTCATCGTGACTGTTGTGGGGTTTTCCACACTGGTGTTGCATGATGAACTCTACCCTTTAAGAGGCTAGACTATGCGAATCCCCGTGCGCATTACCTCACGCGCCACCGGGTTCTCCTCGGTGAACTCGGACGTCAAGAACGGATGCGGTTCGATGCGGATATCCACCTGGCGGCAGAGATTTCAGCCTGGAACCGACTGCCCAGGCGCAGGTC
This sequence comes from Ignavibacteriales bacterium, assembly GCA_050260105.1. Classification (GTDB taxonomy): domain Bacteria; phylum Bacillota; class Sulfobacillia; order JABLXB01; family JABLXB01; genus SM1-B181. The sequence continues at coordinate 21,173 of JBLNBR010000001.1, forward strand.
AGCCCCAGTACAAAGAGCAGTATGGATCCCGCGATGACCATGTCATGTCTCTGTCGAACCTGTTCGGGGTAACTTGGAAAGATACATGAAGTAGAGTACCGGCGACATGGCAAGACTCGCAATGACTGAGGAGATGACCGCGCGACTCTCCTTCACAGGACACCCTCCCTTATCTGTCAGGCCAAGCCCATCTAAGCCCAGCGAGATCTCAGGCGTGCCTATGTTCAATCCCTCTCCCCTGCCGGAGGAAAGCAATCTCTCGGATGGTATCTCACTCGCGGTTCACACGAATGACTCGGAATACGACGGTGTTCGCGGGATCCGGGCACTGGAGTCTATCAACTCCGGTAATCCAGCCCGAACCAGGTCGTTCGAAGGAGACGCCTGTCAGGTAGTTACTCAATGCTGCGATAGCGTAGATACACAGCGGGCCGTTCGGCTGGATCAGGACCCCGTGACGAAGCGTAAACCCGCCGCCGACCTTCAGGCCAGCCGAACACTGTCCCTTGACCTCGACGACCTCAACTCTCACGTTGTTCACAATCCGACCCTCCCACTTGACAGACACCTGGTCACGGCCGTATCTCCACGCCATGGGCAAGAACCTGTCGCGGGATCTCGTTGTGATTGAATTAGACTTCGTTCGGTAGACCGTGCGATGGCGGAGGATGCTAACCGTCTCCGTCCCTGTGGCGTCGGCTCTGCCTGATGACCGGTACTGTGGGACGATTCACCACGGGAGCCCGAAGTATCCTTCACTGCAACAACGTGAGCACCAGCTAGCTGCGTGCCGTTTGTCTCTCTGGCTCGCCACCTTTCAGCGACAGCCCGCAGAGGCCCTTCGTCCTCATTCACCAGCATCTCAGGAAGTCCTCATTTAGGCAGGAACAGGATTTGGTACTGTTCCGGACGATCTGATGGATCGGCTTCGCCTCGCCTGATCAGCTTGACGGAATACCGGCCTTCCACACTCAAGATGATGTTGAGGGTTCCTGAATGGGCTTGGATTCTCTCGACTCTGGCGTAGGGATTCTTGAACGCCCACAGCTTATCAAGTGCGTATTCCGGCGATGTCGTCCACCGATTCCGGTAAGTCTCATCCACCCAGTCCGGAAAGTGTCGTCCACTTAGTCCGGAAAGTCCCGACCAGTCGGAGCGTAGCGACGGCGGGGGT
>JBLNBR010000002.1:0-4555 GCA_050260105.1 Ignavibacteriales bacterium
GCGGCTTCCTCCAGATTCCACCTCACAGTGGACACCCTTGCCGTCCGGCTAACAGTTCCCCCTGTCGGGCCTGTGTGGGACTCTCACCCACTAGTGAACGCGCCCTGCCGGGCGCACAAACAAAGACCCCGCTTTTACTAGCGGGGCTGCCCTTTCACATGGTGGGCGGTAGAGGAGTTGAACCTCTGACCTCATGCATGTCAAGCATGCGCTCTAACCATCTGAGCTAACCGCCCATAAACCTGGAGGCGACACCCGGAATCGAACCGGGGATAAGGGTTTTGCAGACCCCTGCCTTACCGCTTGGCTATGTCGCCGTAAAAACTGGAGCGGAAGACGGGATTCGAACCCGCGACCCTCGCCTTGGCAAGGCGATGCTCCACCGCTGAGCCACTTCCGCTCGTACAGTCTGTGCTCGTTGTCTTCGCGTAGGTCATTTTAACACATCGCCAATTGGATATCAAGGCCGTGTTCCGTTTCCAGGGCGCGGCCTATAGGCCTGTATGCAGGGTTTGACCGGGTCCTCAGCGCAGGCCGGCGTTCCTCCCGGACGCGACGTTCTTCAGGGACTCCGCTCCCTCCCCCGTATTCCACGACCTGCGTCTTCCGGACCGGCTCATGTGAGCCGCAGGCGACGGACTGCCCGGGCAGCCACCCAGCCGGAGACGCGACCACAGTGGCGGACTACCCGGGCAGGTCAGGGTATGATTCTCAAGAGCTCTTCACATCGGGTTTCGGCGCAACCAGCATGGCAACTACGATGGCGGTGACTCCCGCCACGAGTTTCCCGACGATCATCGGGAAGATCATGTCCTTCTCGACTCCCGCCGTGAATCCCAGGTGGTCACCGAAGGTGAACGCAGCGCTCACGCAGAACGCCACGTTGAGCACCTTGCCCCTGTCGTCCATGTCTTTCATTATGTTGAACATCGGGATGTTGTTGGCGAGGGTCGCCACCAATCCGGCGGCGCCGACCTCATTCATCCCCAGCATCTTGCCGAGACCCATGAGAGGCTTGTTGAAAACCCGAGTTATCACGGTAACCATCGGGTAAGCGCCGAGGAGCATGATGCCTATGGCGCCGATGATCTGGATACCTTCAGTCACGGGGGCCATGCCCGGGATCAGGACCACGCCGGTCAGGGTCTCGAAGACGATGGCGGCCAGTCCGACCGTGATCATGATTACCACGCCGGTACCGAATTTCTGGAAGCCCGAAACCATCCGGGCGGGGATCCTCCAGAGTCCGAGGGCAATGAGCACCGACACGATCGTGACAGGGATCAGGTTGGAGATCACCATTCCGAAGCCATAGCCGGCCACCAACCCGCCGGCGACGCATCCAAGGGGTATAGTGATGAATCCCGCCAGCATGCCAAGGGCCAGCCACTTGCGGTCCTCGGCCCGGATGATGCCCAGCGCCACCGGGATAGAGAACACTACCGTCGGTCCCATCATGGATCCCAGGATGATCCCGGCGAACTTGCCCGCTTCAGGGGTCAGGGCGAGCTCCTTCGCGAGAGGGTATCCGCCCATGTCGCACGCCAACAGGGTGGTGGCGAACATCGCGGGATCCGCGCCAAGCGCCTGATAGACGGGGACAACAACGGGCTTGAGCACCTTGGCGAGTACCGGGGCCAGCGAGACCACTCCGACCATGGCGAGAGCGAGGGCGCCCATCGCCATGAAACCCTCCTCAAACTGTTTGCCCAGTCCGAACTTGTTTCCAATGATCCGGTCCAGCGCACCCAGTAACATGAAGCAAGCCATTATCGTCACGATAATCTGGCTTATGTTCGCCATCGGTATCCTCCTTTCGCATCCTTCTGCCGGCCACGAATAGCCGGCTTAGACCCGGCGCCCCGTCATGTCCCACCCCCCAAACTGAACCTGACACCACTCGCCTTCCTCGCGAGTATCTGCTTCACCATTGAAGCTACGTGCGCCCCGGCCTCGACCGCGGGGATGCCTCCGGAATGGATGTTGGCGACCACGTTCCGGTCCGACTCCACTGTCCCGCGCCTCGGCCGGTAGCACAGGTATGAGCTCATGCTCTTCGCGGTGACGAGTCCCGGCCGCTCCCCCACCAGCTCCACGACCACCTCGGGTTCGAGCAGCTCTCCGACGTCGTCCATGACGGCGACCCTGCCGTACCTCACGAACAGGGGAGTGCCGCGTTCCAGGCCTTCCTGCGAGAGTCCCTGGTTCAAGGCGAGCAGAAAGTCACCCGCATTCTCCACGATTGCGGAGGAACTGAGCCCGTCCGTCACCAAGACCTGGACGACTGGCCTGTGCTTGCATCCGGCCTTCAAGGCCTGCTTGCCCTCGTCCGAGAGCCGCCGTCCGAGATCGGGCCTCTGGACATACTCCTCCCTGCTCGAACACCTGGTCTGGACCTCCAGCAGCCCCAATCCCTCTACGAAATCCGCGGGAACCTCTGAGAAAACGGCGTCGACGGCCCGGGCGTGGTCGGCTCTGAACCTGAGCCAGGGCACAGTCAGGTACCTCGGCCCCGTCCTACCCAGCCCCAGCCTCGCGGGCGTCGAGCGCTTCAGCCTTGCCAGGAATTCCGCATCCGCGGGACAGGTGACGAACGCTTTCTCCTGCAAGTCGTATTCGGTTATGTCCGGGAGATAGTCGTTATCCCCGCTACCACTTATGACCGAATACCTCCAGCGATGATACTCCTCTTCGGAATCCGGGGGATCGGCTCGCTGGAGCCGGTTCGAGACCTCTCTAACGATCAGCGCTATGAGATCCTCGTTCACAGACGCCCACCCCCCGCTTTCCCAGGAGGACTTTTCTTGGAGAACACAGAGGCGTCCCCGGCCATCTCAGTAAGCCTGCCGTCTTTCAGGAAGCCCATCTCCTCCAGCCACGCCTCGAATTGCGGGACCGGGCGCAACCCCAGCAATTCCCTCAAGGTGGCATCGTCGTGATAGCTCGTGTCCTGATAACTGAGCATGCAGTCGTCGTTCCCGGGAACCCCCATGTAGTAGTTGGCGCCCGCGATCGCGAGGAGCATGATCGCGTTCTCCTGGTCGTTCTGGTCGGCCCTGGTGTGGTTGGTGTAGCACGGCGCCATTCCCATGGGGAGTCCCGTCAGCTTACCCATGAAGTGGTCCTCGAGGCTGGCGCGTATTATCTGCCGCCCATCGTAGAGCGTCTCCGGTCCGATGAACCCCGACACGTTGTTCACCATGAATGGGTTGTACCGCCTGGCAAACCCGTACGTCCTCGCTTCGAGGGTCATTTCGTCGGCGTCGTGGTGCGTGTTGAGCGACTGCTCGGACCCCTGGCCCGTCTCGAAGTACATGAGGTTGGGGCCGGTCGCCAGGCTTTTCTTCCTTATCAACTCATGCGCTTCGTCGAGCAACCTCGCCGATATCCCGAAGGCTTTGTTCGCGTCTTCCGTGCCGGCGACGCTCTGGAAGAACACGTCCGCCGGCGCGCCCTGCTCGACCGCCTTCATCTGGCTGGTAATGTGGGACAACACACAGGTCTGCGTGGGTATGGCCCACTCGTCGACGAAGTCCCGCGCCGCCTTCATCAGCCGGGCAGTGTTTTCCACGGTATCCTCGTTGGGGTTGATGCCGAGCACCGCGTCGCCGCACCCGTACGTGAGGCCCTCCATGCACGAGGCCAGGATGCCGGGAACACTGTCACTCGGATGGTTCGGCTGGAGCCTGAACGCGAGTACGCCCGGAGCGCCGTGTTCAGTATTGGCCTTCGCCGCGATCCTGATCTTGCTCGCTCCGTAGACCAGGTCCATGTTCGACATGAGTTTTGCGACAGCCGCGACCATCTCGCTGGTGAGGCCGGCGGAGATGCGCTTGATGTCATCGCCCGTGGTCTTGTGGCTCAAGATGTACTCCCGTAGTTGCGAGACAGACCAGTTCTTGATCGCCTGGTAGATCGGCTCGCGCACCGCGTCGTCGATCACGCGGGTCACCTCGTCCTCCTCGTACGGGATGACAGGGTTCTTGCGAAGGTCCTCGAGCGACACCTCGGCGAGCACCCGTTTCGCCGCGATCCTCTCGGCTGCTGAACCGGCCGCCATGCCGCCGAGGGTGTCCCCCGACTTCTCCTCGTTGGCCTTGGCCAGCAGTTCCTTAATGGACTTGAACTGGTATGTCCTGCCGGAGAGCCTGGTTTTCAGTCTCATTTCGATCGCCCCGCCAGCTGCTCCATTACCGCCTCGATGACCCGCTTCTTATCGCCGGCGGACCTGCCCGCCATGACGCTCTCGACTATGCCCTTCACCGTATCGCACTGATTCCCGGGCGGGTCAGCCGCCGGCTCCCCGTGCGCCAATTCCATGTTGAAGGCGTACATCAGGTCGCGCGCCCCCGGGGTGATTATCGCGTCCTCGGGGACGACGATCCGTCTCTTGCCCGCGAAATACGTGTCCCTGACCTCCTCGACAGTCACCAGCCTTTTCATGAGACTCCCTCCCTTGTATCCTTTGAGTATGAGATCCCTATCCTGCTCTGTATTAGCAGAATCTGGTTTGCGAATTGGGGTGCCCTCTGGGACGATCCAGGTAGAACCGGGG
>JBLNBR010000003.1:0-2507 GCA_050260105.1 Ignavibacteriales bacterium
AGTATCTCAACTCACCGCCGGACCCGGAGGGACATCATCATACGGCTGGACGTGACCTGTATATCGCGTTTCTTCAGGAGGCTGAGGAACTGACAGGACTAGGTCTCTCCGCAGCCATTCGCTGGCTGTGCGAGTCAATGTCGACCGTTCCAGCGCTGGCTGAGGCCATTTGCCGAGATGATCTTGAGAGAGTAGCGATCTGCTTTGACCGCATGGCAGAAGCAGAGACGGAAGCCTATTCGGAGCTGAGCAGGATTGTGGGAGTGACTGCGTCATGACTATTCGCCAAGCGGCAACGGCGGATGCCGGCGGAATCAGTAGTTGGATGGACGAGTTGGCAGAGGGTGAAGGGATTCCTCTTTCCGTGAGACGCATAATAGGCTATGAAGCAGATTCAGAAGGTCGGAAGGATGGTAAGAGAACCGCCGGTTGAGGCATGCAACAAGCGAGGCATACCGCTGAAGGTAATCAAGCTCGAGACAATGGAACAGGCTCAGTCTGCTCCTACGCCGGCAACGGTATTCAGCGTGTTCTACAAGGGCAACTTCGTGACAACGGATATCAGTGCTTGCATGGACAGTCGCTTTGACAAGATCGTGGGGAAACGATGAGGACATGACAGCCGGCTGAAACGGACGCCATGCGCATTCCCCCTCGCTCCGTTCGTGCTTCGTGCTGCGTCAGCGCCGCCCTAGTCGAGGGACGGCGTGGACCTCCCGTCACGTCGGGCCCCGGCCCCCGTGATCCGGAACGAACCGAGGGTAAGCCCCTGCAAACACCCCTGCACGGCTCGGACGACCTCCCTGCCCGACGCGAGCCTGCGGACCAGGGGCCGGCCATCGGTACAGACCCCCCGGGTCAGGCCGTATGTCGCGGCGGTGGTTCGCTCCTCCGTGTTCACGAGGCACACCTCGACGCCGAGCCGCTTGAGCCCACGCATGGCGCCGTCGATCATCCAGCCGGACCAGGGACACTGGCTGCTGTACAGGATCTCCACCACGTGCCGGCCGCCTTCTCCCTTCACGCCTTCTCGTGCGCAAGGGCGCATGAGGGACGGCAGAGGCGACCCTCGCCGTTCCGCCGCCGCCGGCTTGAGGTAGAGGAGCACCCGGGATCCATCCCTATCCACCTCGGTGAAGCCGAACCTGCGAAAGAACGCCACAGGCATGTAACGGAAGTACCCGAACCACTTGTCCCTTTCGTAACCGAGCACGGCAATCCCATCGGCGCTTGCTCGTGCGACTGCGTATTCAAGGAGCGCCCTTCCCACGCCGGCGCCCCAGTATCGCGGGAGGACCCACAGGTAATTGATGAACAGGGCGCCGCCTCCTACCACGGGCTCGGCCGCCCACTCGAGCGGAACGTACTCCACGAGACCCTGCTTCTCGCCATCGGCCCCGGTCGCGACCGCCACGCGGAGGCCCCTGCCCGCCATGCCGTGAAGCCATCGCTTTCTGGCCTCCATGTGCGGCCCCATGACTTCGAGCATCTTCCTGGGGTCGGTAGGGTGCAGGCAGAGCCCCTCGATGAGCTGCGGGTTCTCGACGGACCACTCTTCGATCCTAACGGTCATCCGGGTTCACCTCGTTCTCGGCATGGGGCCTAGGTCTGGATGGGGCATGGATCATGGGTCCGGCGCGCGCCCGTCGGCCTCGCCACCCGCAGCAGGGGCGAGGAAGAGAGGAAGACCCGACGGATGAGCTCTCCTTTCTCGGCGGACGCCTGCACCGCTCCGATGGGCCCGCGCTCGTCCGATGAATGAATGATGAAGGAATGAGATCTGGCCCGCCATCCCCCCGACCCCGGTCCGGAATATCCGGGCGCCGCGGCCCGGTCGAACCGGCGCGTCCAGGGTTAGGAAGTTCGCCAGGCGCGGCCGCGGTCCTGCCGGCGCGCGGGGAGGGACGATGGGCGCGGATGCGGAGGTCGGCGCGGTTCACATCCTTTGCCAGTCTCGTCCTGGGATGCCCGCGCGACGCGCGGCCCATCACCGCGCGCCATCCCGGCGCGCCCGGTGGCGGGCGTGCGGCGACGTGGGGCAGGGGACGTGGGGCAGGGAGAGGGGCCGGACGAGACCCGGGAGCGTCGCACCTATCGTTCGGTCATCCGATCTCCGGTCATCCGAATGGGCCACCTTAGGCACAAGGCACGCGGCCGACGCGGAGGCTGTCCGCGATGACGAAGGCGAAGCCGGGCCTGGTCCGCCCGGGTGGACACATGGGGTTTGGAGGTGTAATCTTCAGGGGGGAGGCGTCCACATGCTACACAGGGGGTCGGTTGAGTCGGTTCGTAGTCGTAGCTGGAGCAGGCACGCCGCGGCCACACCGGCTAGTCTACTAGACTACTAATCTGCTAGTCGAAATGGAGGCCAGCCATGTCCGAAGAGCAGAGTTACCGCGTGATGCTGGTAGAGGACGATCCGAAGATCGCCAGGATCCTCACGGAGGAGCTGGAGCGGTACGGCATGACCGTTGCGGCAGTCGACGACTTCGCCCGGGTCAAGGAAG
>JBLNBR010000004.1:0-23752 GCA_050260105.1 Ignavibacteriales bacterium
GCCTGACAAGTGGCTGCGGTTTCCGGTATTGCAGGTTGTACATGTCCGGCCGGTTTCCACGGGCTATCTCGTACACATCCCTGAAGCCCTCGGTCGTGACGAGCGCCACCCGCGCTCCCTTGCGTTCCAGGAATGCGTTTATGCCGGCGGTAGTGCCGTGAACACAGAAGCTGATGGCGGAGAAATCGCTGCTCATCTGCGAGAGTCCTTCTAGTACGCCGACCGACAAATCCGATGGAGTGGTCGAGACCTTCCCTGTGCTGTAGTCTCCAGTCTCCTCATCGAAGAGGACGAAGTCAGTGAAAGTGCCGCCGATGTCTGTGGCCACTCGGTACCTCTTCACGGTATCGGGACCCCCTTCCGTCCGATTCGGCCCACCCCGCCCAGGTCGGATTGACCGTCCTTATGCCGGCAATGCGTCCTTCAGAATATCTTGGGGGTGCTGACCGCAATAATCCTCACCGGCTTGCCGGTGCGATTCTCCCAGTTGTGCGGGATCACTGAAGGCATGTGAATCGTGTCGCCCGGACCGAGTTCGAATTCCTCTTCTCTCACCAGGACCGTCAGGGTTCCTTCAAGCACGTACACGAACTCTTCACCGGGATGGCTGTACGGTTCCACCCGCGAGTGGTCGGGGTAGATGGTTGTAAGGATGGGCTCCAACACGCAACCCGGGAAGTTGGCCGCCAGCCGGACGAACGTGCGGTCTTCATTTGCCTCCATTCTGAACTCGGAGCGTTTCCCCGCCCGCGTTATGCCCGCCATGTGAGGTTCAGGGGCCGGTGGGGGGAAAAGAAAGAAATGGGAGAGCGGGACCTCGAGGGCCTGCGCTATCTTTTGCAAAGCAGTAATGCTCAAAGAGGCAATGCCGCGCTCAGCCTCCGAGATATAGCTCTTGGACAGGTCGGTGCGTGAACTGAGTTCCTCCAGGGTCAACCTCTTGTCTTGCCTCAACTCACGGATCCTCTTTCCTATCTCCTCCATGTCAATCCTCCAGCAGCACTGTTGTCGTGCCATAGTCTAGACTCTCTCTGACTTAGTCTGGGGAGTTCGCCGTGGCGAACAGAATTCCTCCACCGTGAACTGCAACGCCCTCCGGATCCCCGAACCATGGCGAAGGAAGGACCGCTCACCTGTCCGTAAGATGGGTCGGCGTTTTGTCGAAATCGTCTTCCAGATATTTCATCACAACGTGTTGACTGTTATTGGGTTTTCTGGTATGTTATAGTCAGGATGTCGAATTGTGTAGAAGCGAGGTGAATTCGTGATGATGAAGTCTACTGGAATCGTACGCAAAGTCGACGAGCTCGGCCGTGTCGTGATCCCGATTGAGTTGCGGCGTACCATGGACATCGAGGAGCGGGACTCCCTGGAGATCTACACCGACGGAGACAAAATCATCCTCCGGAAGTACGAGCCGGCCTGCGTGTTCTGCGGAAACGCGCAGAACGTGGAGCACTTCAAAGGGAAAAACGTCTGCCGCAACTGCCTCGCCCAGATGTCTTCGAAGGTTGTCTAACGCAGTCGCAGTAAGGGGGAGGCCCCTGCCTCCCCTGTGGTGTCCCTAGAGGGTTGAACCGGCTCTGGGCCGCAGCACGCGCCCCTGCCTCGTTCCAAGGTGTACGCCGTTCCTGACGGTCAAGTGCCCGTTGACGATCACGCACTCGACCCCATCGGGGTATTGTGCGGGGCGCTGGAACGTCGCCGTGTCGATTATCCTCCGGGGGTCGACAAGTACGAGATCGGCTGCATAGCCCTCCTTCACGATTCCCCTATCGCGCAGCCCCAACCTGGCCGCGGGCAGCGATGTCATCTTGCGAACGGCTGTCTCGATTGGTATAACCTGCTCGCGGATGGCGTATCTCCCGAGGACCCTGGGAAATGTCCCGTAATTCCTGGGGTGGGGCTTTCCCGCGCCGAGCAGCCCTGAAGGTGCGAGCGCGCTCCCATCGCTTCCCACCATGACGAACGGCCGCCTCATGACCTCGCGGACGTCGTCCTCGCTGATACTGAACCGGATCATCTCCGCGGCCATCCGCTCCTCGAGCAGCAGCCCGGTAACCGCGACTGAGGGCTTGACGCCGCGCTCGCGAGCTATGTCGACGATGAACCTGCCTTCCAGGGGTGCGTTCTCGCGGCTGGATACGGAAGAGAGGCATATCTCTTCCCACCCCCCTATCTCGCTCTCCCTGGCCTCGACCTCAGCTTCTATCCTCGCCCTGACTGAGGGGTCGCGCAGGCGCGCTATCGAGGCCTCCCTGCCGCCCGCGTGGGCCCACGACGGGAGGACCGCCCCGAGCGACGTCGAGGACGCAGTATACGGATAGTGGTCGGCGGTCACGTCCAGGCCGTTCTCGCGGGCTTTCTCGATCATGCGGAGCGCCTCGCCCACCTTGCCCCAGTTCGGCCTCCCCGCCGCCTTGAGATGGGAAATCTGGACGGAAACGCCCGCCTCACGCCCTATCCGGATCGCCTCACCGACGGCGTCCAGGAGGCGTTCCCTCTCGCCCCTCACGTGTGTGGCGTAGAAGCCGCCCAGTTCGGCGGCAGCCCCCGCCAGCTCCACGAGCTCTCCGGTCGTCGAATAGACCCCCGGAGGGTAGATGAGGCCGGTGGATATCCCCGCGAAGCCCTCGTCCATGGCCTCTCGAATCAGGTCCTTCATCGCCCTCATCTGTGAGGCGTCGGGCTGCGCCATCTCGTAGCCCATCACGGCGGACCTGACGGCACCATGACCCACGAGGGCCACGACATTCACAGAAGGCCCGGCCGATTCGATCGCCCTCAGGTAGTCGTCAGGAGCGCGCCACGACATGTCGATGTCCAGATCGTAGTCGTCGAGGTCCTTCATCAGGTTTGCGCGATTCCGCTCCGACTGGGGCACCAGGGAATAGCCACAGTTGCCGATGACTTCGGTAGTCACTCCCTGTTGGATCTTACTCTCGGCGAGCGGGTTGACCAGCAGGGTCTTGTCGGAGTGGGAATGGATGTCGATGAACCCGGGGCACACGAGCAGTCCCGAAGCATCGATTCGAACGATGGCGCCACAACCATCAAGGGCGCGTCCGGCGCCGTCGTCGATCGCCGCGATGACTCCGCCCGCAATGTAGACGTTCCCGCCGAAGGGAGGCCGGCCGGTCCCGTCCACGATCCGGCCGCCCGATATGATAATGTCGTACCCCGCCACGCCGCTCTCCTCCCGGGTTACCACCGCTCCCTCTTCAGCCGTTCGATCTCGGCATAAAGGTCTCGCTTGCTCATCCCGGCCGCCCTGGCCACTGTCTTGATGGCGTCCATCCGCGAGACGCCTGACTCCTCGAGCCGCCGGACCTGCCCGGCTAGATCAGCGTAGTCCGCGTCGCCCGCGCAGCCAGCGCCCACCGCCCTTGCGTCATGTGCCGGGCCCGCGTCGCTCCGCGAGGCCCGGGCGCCCGCCACCACTATCACGAACTCCCCAAGCGGGGACGGTCCCACAGCCTGGGCGGCTTCGAGGGCGGGTGCGCGGATTATCTCTTCGTGCACCTTGGTAAGCTCTCGCGCCACAGCCACGCTCCTGGGCCCCAGGGTCTCCGCTATTTCCCTGAGGGTCCTGGCCACCCTCCTGGGCGATTCGTAGATGATCGCCGGCCGGGGATCGCTCTCGAGTCTTCTCAGCGTTTCGAGCCGCCGCGCACGAGCCCGTGGCAGGAAACCCTCAAAAATGAATCCCCGGTTGCATAGCCCTGAACTCACCAGGGCCGCGATGGCGGCACTTGGCCCCGGCACGGGCGTGACCCTGATCCCTTCATCAAGGCACCGCGATACGAGTTCGCACCCCGGGTCGGAGAGGCCGGGCATGCCCGCATCGGATACGACGGCAACACTCTTGCCCTGCCTGAGCATTTCGAGGATCTTCTGACCCGCGGAGTCGCGGTTATGCTCGCGGTACGACATGATACGCCTGTGTATCCCAAAGTGAGCGCACAGGGCCCGCGTATGTCGCGTATCCTCGGCCGCGATCACCGCCACCTCGCCGAGCACTCGGATCGCGCGCAACGTCATGTCCTCAAGGTTGCCTATCGGGGTCCCCACGAGGAACAGAGTCCCCGCGGCCATGGCGCGGGCGCCTTCACGGTCCGCAATCATCCGTAGATCCCCCTCATGGCCTCCGAGTATCCGCCGTTCTCGTCATACACATAGAGAGGAGGCATGGTGGACAGTCCGGGGCGCCCGCACTTGATCCCCTCCATCAGGAATAGGCCCGGTGCGGCCCCGGGCTTGGGGTGAACCATGAGAAGCCTCTTCGGCTCCACCCCGAGCGATCGCATCGCAACGACTACATCGTCAAGGCGTTCCGTCCGGTGGACCACGGACAGGCGCCCGCCGTTCTTGAGCAGCACCGAAGCCACCCGGACCACGTCTTCCAGGGTACACGCAATCTCGTGCCTGGCCACCGCGAGTGACGGGTTCGGGTTCTGAGCCCCCGAGCCGTCTCTCATGTACGGGGGGTTCGAAACCACGACATCGACGCACTCTCTCCCCACGATCGAGTGCGCCTGCAGAAGGTTGCCCTCGACTATCTCCACCCGGTCCGAGAGGCCGTTGAGGGAGACGCTCCTTTTCGCCATGCCGGCGAGCTCCGGTTGGATCTCGATACCCACGATCCTCGAAGCGGGCGTAAGGGCGGACAGGAGGATGGCGATCACCCCATTGCCTGCGCCGAGATCGACCACCAGATCCCCGCGGCCGGCCCGCACGAAATGGGCCAGGAGCACCGAATCCAGCCCGAATGAATAGGCGGAGCGGCTCTGGATTATCTTCAAGCCGCTCCGCGCCAGATCATCCAGCCGCTCACCCTCCCTGAGGGGCGTCTCCATTCTCATCCTTCTTCTTTACCTCGATCTCCTCGACGGGTAATTCCACCGACGACTTGTTGTCGAGCTCCACGGTCACCGTGCTCTTGAGCAGGTTGACCCCCACTATCTTCCCTTCCCCTTCAATGGTGGACACCCTCGCGCCCACCTCGGGGAGCGAGGCCTTCATGTCCTCATAGTGCTCGCATTCATACCGGAGGCAGCACATCAACCGGCCGCACAACCCCGATATCTTGGCGGGGTTCAAGGAGAGGTTCTGTTCCTTGGCCATCTTGATGGAAACAGGCTGGAACTCACCCAGAAAAGTGCAACAGCACACCGACCTGCCGCATGGACCTATCCCGCCGATCATCTTGGTCTCGTCGCGCACCCCGATCTGGCGTAGCTCTATCCTGGTCTTGAAGTGTGAGGCCAGATCCTTCACTAGTTCGCGGAAATCCACGCGGCCGTCGGCTGTGAAGTAGAATATGATTTTCGAGCCATCGAACGTGTATTCCACGTCGACCAGATCCATTTCGAGGTTGTGCTCAGCGATCTTCCGTTTGCACACCTCAAAGGCGTCCTTCGCCTTGCGCTCGTTCTCCTTGACCTGATCGGCGTCGCGGTCGGTCCCCAGCCTGATCACCTTTTTGAGGGGGGCGACTATCTGGTTTTCGGGCACGTCTTTGGGAGCGATGACCGTTTCACCGTATTCGATGCCCCTGGCCGTCTCCACTATGACGGGCGACTCCTCCTTCAACTGGAGGTCGCCCGGGTCGAAGTAATACACCTTGCCCGCCTTCTTGAATCTCACCCCGACAACCCTGGTCACTCAACCACCCCTGCCGGTTCTGACGTTTTCGTAGGACGAGTCTTTGATCAATTATAGCCGTCCTCTACCAGCGCCTGCAACTTGACCAGCAGGACATCCAGCGTTTGCCGCCTGTTGGCGTTCGCGGCCATCGCAGAATACGCGCGGGAGAGTTCATCCATTCCCTTTCCACAGTCATCCGGCTTCCACGTGCCCGCCACCTTCTCGAGGGCCGCGGCGAGATCGGGGTTCCCGAGAAGGCCCTGCGGCCCGCCCGTCCCCAACACCAGCAGGTCGCGGAGGAGCGAGGAGAGGCATTCCAGCAGCAACGGTGCCTCCTCCTTACTCACTTCGCCGGCGGTCCCTATAGCGTCGAGTTCGCGGATACCGGCGAGAATCGAAAGGGCCCGGTCGCGGCTCGAGAGAAAACCCTGCTCGAAGAACAGGTCCCCTTTGCCGGGGATTCCCCCGCTCCAGAACGCCGCCGCCCTGCACCGCTCCTCCTCCTCCCCGGGATGGCGCGCCCTGAGGTAGGCTGTCACCTCGTCGACGGAGCAGGTGTTGAAAGGGACCAGCTGACAACGTGAAGCTACGGTCGGAAGCACCGCCGCGGGGCTGGGGGCCGTGAGGATGAACAGCGAAGAACCCGGCGGTTCTTCCATGGACTTGAGCAGGCAATTGGCCGCTTCGGCGGTCATTGACTCGGCGTGAAGGAGGACTGCTATCTTGGCCCCGCCCTCGAGAGGCTTGTATTCAACGTGTCTCAGGGCGGCCCTGGCCTGTTCGATCTTGAAGCGCCCGTCGGGCCTGAGTTCCAGGACGTCCGGGTGGTTCCCGGCAGCCACACGCCGGCACGAACTGCATTCGTCGCAGGCGTCCCCAACCCGGTCCGGCCCCGCCTTCTCACAGAGCACGGCCTTAGCGAATTCTCTCGCGACAACGCTCTTGCCGGCGCCGTCCGGGCCGGCGAACAGGTAGGCATGGCCCAGCCTGCCGCTCCTGAGGATGCCCCTCAGCAACGACACCGCGGGGACCTGACCGTACAGAGACGCGAGAGACATCCGCTACACCTTTCCGGGGGCATTGCCGCCAGTACTCCACTCAGATCTTCTTGAACTGCTCCACGTCGATGACGAAGATCGTCGCGCCTCCCACCCGCACTTCGACCGGGTAGGGCATGTAGGCGTCCGTCGGTCCCGACGGGGGCGCAACGGGGCTAATCAACTGGGTCCGCGAGTGGCACGTCTTCTCGATGATTCCTATCGCGTCGTCCAGCCTGTCTTCGGGAACACCGATGAACAGTGTGGTGTTGCCCTCCCGCAGGAACCCGCCGGTGCTTGCGAGCTTCGTGGTCTGGTGCCCCTTCCGGACGAGGGCGTCGACCAATCTGCCCGCGTCCTTGTCCTGCACCACAACAACTATTAGTTTCACAGGCACATCCCCTCGCTCGCTCGATCCGGATAACCAACGCCGCTCAGATGCTGTTTGCGAGGACGCTTCTCACCAGGCGGAGGACCTCTCCTCCGACCGCCTCGACGCTGCCGCTCGCGTTCACGACCTTCACTCTTTGAGGATTTTCCCTGGCAATAGCCAGGTACCCTTCACGCACCCTGTTGTAGTATTCTTCCGTCCTCTTCTCGATCCTGTCCGCCAAGCGGTTGCTGCGCCTGGCGGCCCCGGTGGCGGGGTCCACATCGAGGACGATCGTCAGGTCCGGTTCGAGGCCGCCGGTGGCGAAGGCATTGATCCTCTTGACCGTGTCGATGTCGCACCCGCCCCCGTAGCACTGGTAAGCTACGGTGGAATCCGCATAGCGTTCGCATATGACGACCTTCCCCTCGCGCAGGGCGGGCGTGATGACCTCATGCACGAGCTGCGCCCTGGAGGCACAGTACAGGAGGACCTCGGTATTGAGGGTCATCTCGGAATTCGCCGGATCCAGCAGGATCGACCGGATCGCCTCCCCGATCGCGGATCCGCCCGGTTCCCGCGTCACGGCGCACGGAATGCCCATTTCCCGGAGAAGGGCCACCAGCGTTCGTATCTGACTACTCTTGCCCGAGCCGTCAACACCTTCGAACGTCACGAAAATGGACCTCATCAGGCCTTTTCACTCCCGTCTCGACGGGTTTTCCCGGAGTACTCTTATCTGTACCCTGTCACCCGACACGCGTATCCCGTGAACGTGCAGCCCGCCCCGGAACGACGCTTGCAGGATTTCGATGGTTTCCTCGTCAACTGCCTCCCCGGGGCAGAGTGCGGGAATCCCCGGGGGATATGCGGCCACGGTGTCGGCGGAAACGGCACCGCCCGACCTGCCCAGGTCCCGCCACTCCGACGGGCTGAACAGGGCCCTTCTGAGGGAAACCGCTTGCTCCGGAACATGGGGAACGATTGACGCGTGCGCGCCGCGATCCTCACAGAGTCGTCCACCCCTGTCGATGCCCCCACCCGCCTTACACTGCTCAAGCGCGAGCGCCTCCAGCGCCGCAGCCAATCTCCCCGCGGTACCCGCGTCGTCGGCGTAGCTCATCACCGCCAGGAAATGGCCCGGGGCCGAGAATTCTATCACTATGCCGAATCGCTCCCTGAGTTCCCTCTCGATTTTGCGACAATCGCCTCCGCCCGGCGCCACGACCGTCAGCTTCGTCCTGTCCAGTTCGAAGAACCCCGGCCTCCCGGTCCATTCGTCGCCGGGACACTTGAACACCGCGAGGTCATTGATCCTGTCTCGCACCTCTTCGCTCAGGGCAAGCGCCCCTCCGAGCAGTTCCATTCCCCTGGTCGCCATGAGCCTGCGTGAAGCGTCGAGCGACGCCATGAGCAGGTATGAGGGACTGGTCGTCTGAAGCGTCCTGAGGCACGCCCTCAGCAGATCCCGGTCCACCAGCGAACCCCTCACCATCATCACAGCCGCCTGTGTAAACGCCCCCGCGGTCTTGTGGCACCCCGCGACGCAGACATCGGCCCCGCAGTGCATGCCGGCCGGCGGAAGCGCAGGGTGAAACGCGAAGTGCGCCCCGTGGGCCTCGTCCAGGATCACAGGGATCCCGCGCAGGTGTGCGACTTTGACCAGCTCCCGGATGTCGCCGGCGACGCCGTAGTACGTGGGATGAACCAGCAAGACCGCACGCGCTCGGGGAGATTGGTCGAGGGCGCGCTCCAGGGTACTCGCCGGCAGCCCGCCCGCAATCCCTGTCGATGGATCGACTTCCGGAACGACATAGACGGGGTCGGCATCCGCGAGAGCAAGCGCGCCTATGACAGATCTGTGGACGTTCCGCGGGATGACGACCCGGCCGCCACCGGACGCACAGGCCGCGATCGCCGCCTGGATCCCGCAAGTGACGCCGTTCACCAGGAAGAAGGCCTCGTCCGCCCCAAAAGCGACGGCGGCCAGCATCTGCGCCTCTTCGATCGCGCCGCACGGCCACTGGAGGTCGTCGAGGTCGCCGACTTCGGAGAGGTCGGCGAGCGCAACCCGCTCACCGAGCAGATCGCCCAGGCCGGGCAGTGCCGTTCGCCATCCTTTGTGTCCGGGGACATGAAAAGCAGTGTACCCCGAGCCCACGTGGCGGGCAACCGCCTCAACCAGAGGCGCTTTTTGCTGGTCGAGGGCATACTCCAACGGCGGATCACCCCGGGGCATTCATTTCGACACCCCATGAGACGCCTCCTTTGCTGTCGCGGCAGCTACCCACTTATCCACATTTTTTCCGGTTATCCCCAGAATTGTCAACAGTCTGTCGAGGTGATGGGGGCCGCGTCAGAGGGTCTCGAGAACACGGGAGAGTATGCCGATCGAGGACTGGTATTCCCTGATGGAGAGGTGTTCACCGGGGGTATGGTCGAGACTGGGGTCACCCGGCCCGAAGGCCACGATCGGGCAGTTCCATGCAGGCGCGACGACGTTCATGTCGGATGTTCCCAGCTTCAACTTGAAACCAGGGTTCCCGCCCTGTTCGCGTATTGAGTTGACGAACGCCCGTACCAGGGGGTTGCCTTTGCCCCCCCTCCACGCGGGTTGCCCGCCCCTGAACTGGAATTCCGCAGCGGGGAAGCGTTCCGTCAATTCTGCGCTCAGTCTGCCCGGGGCGAAGTCTGGTGGGAGCCGGAAATCCATCGAGAGCCTGGCCGACTCTTGGAAGTGGTCCGATTCCCTGCGGATGTCCCGGAGTACGACACCGAGTCTGTCAAATTGGCGGACACCGCCCGGCCGCACGTCGCCTCCCCCTGCGCCGGCCAGCCCAGTGTCGCCCGGCCCGGCGGCGACCGGCCACGTGCGGGCCCATTCCGCCACCCTCTCCCACAAATCCACCACTATCTCGAGTACGGACGGCCGCCCGGAGGCAGGATGACCCACGGACTGCCTCACGACCGCTTCGACCGCCAGGCGGCCCCGGTATCCGAGGGTGACAGACGACCAGCCCCCTGGTTCACCTATGATGCAGAAATCCGGCCTGCCACCGGATCTCACAAGATGGCTGGCGCCGGGAGACTCATCCGTCTCCTCGCCGACCGCGCCCACGACCACGATCCGGCGTCTGCGCCCCGCGGTCGTCGCCGCCGTACTCCTCGCCGCCGCGCAGACGAACGCCGCGAGCGGGCCCTTCGCATCCACCGCGCCGCGCCCGTAGAGCAGCCCGTCCCGGACCTCCACAGGGATGAATCCCGGCACGGTATCCATGTGACCGAGGAGCATGATCGTCTCCGGACCGTCGCCGGATTCTCCCACGGCATTCCCAGCCCCATCGACGTACGAGTTCCAGCCCAGGCGTCTCATGCGCTCCACGAGGTACGAGGCGATCTCCCCCTCCTCGCCCGGCGGGCTGTATATGGAGCACATCGTCTTGAGCAGATCCACCTCGGCTTCAGGCGTCAACGGCGTGCAATGCCTCCTCCAGCGCGTTCGCCACGAAATCGAGGTCCGCGGTTTCTATGACCAGCGGCGGGAGAAAACGAACTACCGTGGCCCCCGCGGCCAGCGACAGGACGCCCCGGTCCATCAGCGCCTCGATCACCGGGCCGCTCTTCCGCTTCAACTCCACGCCAACCATCAGGCCCATGCCACGCACCGCGCGTATGAGCGGCGACCGGATGGACTCCAGCCTACGCATGAAGCGGCCCCCGAGTTCCGCCGCCCTTGCGGGCAGGCCGGCATCCTGGATGAACCTCAGGGCGGCAAGCGCGGCGGCGCACGCCAGGGGGCTGCCCCCGAACGTCGAACCGTGCACGTGCGCGGGTAACGCGCCTGCGCGGTCTCCCAGGGCAACCGCACCCACCGGGAAACCGCCCCCGAGTCCCTTGGCCATGCAGATGATATCCGGCGTTACACCGCTGTGCTCGACCGCGAACATCCGCCCCGTCCTCCCGAACCCGGTCTGCACCTCGTCCACGATGAACAGCGCCCCTTTGTCCCTGCATATCTCGGATACACCGCGCAGGTACGCGGGCTCGGCGGGGTGGACTCCTCCCTCACCCTGCACGGGTTCCAGGATCACCGCTGCCGTGTCCGGCCCCACCGCGTCTTCGATCGCGGCGGAAGAGCCGAACGGCACGTGCCTGAACCCCGGGACGAGCGGCTCGAATGGCGTCCTGTACTTCGACTCCCAGGTTGCGCTCAGAGATCCCATACTCCGGCCGTGAAAGCCTCGCATCGCCGCGACGACCCCTGTCCTCCCCGTGGCAAACCGCGCGAATTTGAGGGCGGCCTCCACAGCCTCGGTCCCCGAGTTGCAGAGGAAGAAGCGTCCCATGTCCCCGGGCGTGACCCGGGCCAGTTGCGAGAGCAGTTCGGCCCGGACGTCATTGCAGAACGTCTCCGAGCAGGTGATCAGCCTTGCGGCCTGTTCCGACACGGCCCTCACGACGTATTCGTTGCAGTGACCCACTATCGCGACGCCGTGACCGGCGTTGCAGTCCACGTATTCCCTGCCTTCCGAATCCCACACCCGGGCGCCCGCGCCCCGGACGATCACGACCCCGCGCTTTCTATACACGCCCGACGACAAACGCGTCTCGAGGTTCACAATCCGGTCGCCTGTCCCGTGGATCAACGTATCATCGTACCTCCCCCGCTCATAGCGTGCCGCACCGGCCTCTCCACACGGGCGTCACCGATGACCACTTCCTCAACCCCGCCCTCCAGGGCCTCCGCCGCAGCGACGAGCTTCTTCTTCATCCTGCCGGTCGCGTACTGTTCAAAGGCGGCGAGAGACCGGGCGGGAATGAGCCTGACGAGCGTCCCGGTGTCCGAAGGGTCCCGCAGCAGGCCCGGAATATTGGACAGGATTATTAGGCGTTCGGCCCGGAAGGCGCCCGCGATGGCCGCCGCACAGCGGTCGGCGTCTACATTCAGGGGTTCTCCCGCAAGCGAGATCGCCAGCGGGGACACGACCGGCACGCACCCCGCATCAACGAGCATTGAAACAAGCGGCGCGTTGACCTTCTCCACCTTGCCGCTGAGGTCGTCCCTCAACACCCTGGTCTTCCCGTTCTCAACGTACTTCACGGCCGTCTTCCGCGAAGCTAACAACAGCCGCCCGTCCATGCCGGAAAGCCCTATGGCGTTGAGGCCCGAGCGCTGCAAGTGCTCCACGAGGATCTTGTTCACCCTGCCGGCTACCGCCATCATCATTATTTCCATGGCTTCCCGGTCCGTCCTCCGGCTGACGTGCCCCGACGGGGAGGTAATAAACCTCGCCGGTTTCCCGAGCAGCTCCCCGAGAGTGTTTGCCTCGTGCGAACCACCGTGGACGACGACCACCCTCAGCCCGCCGCCCGGGCGGCCGCGCACGATCGAAGCCAGATCGTCCGCGAATCCCCCGTATGAGATGCCCGTGGCGCCGCCTACCTTGATCACAAGGTCAAGGCCGCGCTCCACGCACGACTGCAACCCCAATCCCCTCCGGTCCGGCCCCAGCCAATCACGAACGCCTGTAATCAAGCGTGCGAGCGCACCTACGGGTGAAGCCCCGCAAACTCGAGACCCGCCGTCTCGTCGAACCCCGCCATGATGTTCATCGCCTGCACAGCGTTGCCGGCGGCGCCCTTCATCAGGTTGTCGACGGCGGACATCACGACCAGGTGATCCGAATCGCCGTCAATCTCGAATCCCACGTCGCAGTAGTTGGATCCCCACAGGACCCTCGGGTCGGGATGCCTGTACAACCCGTTCCGCTCCTTGACAATGCGGACAAACGGCTCGGCGGAATAGACCTCCCTGTATGCGCGCCATATGTCCTTCTCGGTCACAGCGCCCCTGAGAAAGACGTGGCACGTCGCGAGTACCCCCCGGACCGCGTTTACGGATGTCGTAGTGAGGTAGACAGGCCCCGCCTCCAGTTCCTGCGCGATCTCCGCGGTGTGACGGTGGCCTACCGGTTCGTGGGGCCTTATGACTTCGGACCTCTCCGGATGGTGCGAAGCGGGAAAGGGATCCCGCCCCGAGGCCGAAGAACCGGACTTCCCCTCGATGACGACCATGCCGTCCCTCACGAGACCCGCCTTGAACAGGGGCATAAGGCCCAGTATGGCCGCAGTGGCGATGCATCCCGCCCCGGACACCAGTACGGCCCCGCGGATCCGCTCGCGATGCAATTCGGGAAGGCCGTACACGAACCGTTCCAGGAGGTCCGGCCGGGGGTGGGTGATGCCGTACCATCTAGGATAGGCGGCGGGATCCTTCAACCGGTAATCCGCCGACAGATCGATAATCCTCGGCGCCACCGAGGCGAAATCCACCCCGCTGTCCAGGCCTTTCCCGTGGGGCATGGCCAGAAACAGGATGTCGCAGGTCTCGAGATCTTGCATGCGAGAGAAGCGCAGCGACGATCGTTTCCGCAGGTTCGGATGGAGTTGCCACACATACTTGCCCGCATAGCGCTCCGAGGTGACCTGCCCGACTTCCACGTGGGGATGACCGAGCAGTAGTCTCAGGAGCTCCCCGCCCACGTAGCCGGAGGCCCCCGCAATGGACACCTTCATCCCCCCGCCACCTCCAGGAGGTGTTCAACCAGCAGTCCGGCGATGTCTACGCCCGTGGCCTGCGAACAGGCCTTGAATTCCATCGTCCCGTTGACCTCGTTCACGAGCAGGCCCCTCTCACTCTCGAATATGTCCACGGCGACCGCCCCGCCCCCGACCGCCCTGGCCGCGGCGACCGCGAGGTCTCCGAGCCCGGGCGTTATGGGACAGTTCTCACTCCTTGCCCCTTTCGCCGAGTTGGTGACCCAGTGGTCGGAATAGCGGTACATCGCTGCCACAGGTTCGTCCCCAATCACCACCACCCTGATGTCACGGCCCGGCTTCTCGATGTGCTCCTGCACGTAATACACGGAATGCTGCGCCGAACCGAGCACGTCCTTGTGTTCCACCAGGGCCTCGGCGGCATACCTGTCGTTCAGGCGCGCGAGGAGTCTCCCCCACGACCCGACCACCGGCTTCATCACCACCGGATAACCCATGGATTCGATCGCCTGGAGCGCGGCCTCCGGCGACAGGCACACAGATGTCCTGGGGCACGGGACGCCCGATTCGACCAGGAGTCTCGTGGTCAACACCTTGTCCGCGCAGTTGGAGATGACCCCGTGCGGGTTGACCGTGGCCACTCCCTGCCCGTTGAGGATCCTGGAAGCGTATACCGCCCTGGTTTGACTGATCGAACGTATCAGTATCGCGTCGTATTCCGGCTTCGGAGCGTCGCAGTCGAAGACCATCAGGCGATCGTCCAGCCTGTCGAATGCCAACCCGCGCCTGTCCAGGGCCTCGAATATCAGCTTCTCGTCGAGGCGGACCCGCGAGAGCAACACGCCGATTCTCATCGCATGCCCGGGGACTACTCTCCCCAGTCCTCCTCCTCTTCGGGCGCGAGTCCCACCTCGAGTGGATCCACTCCCATCACTTCGAGCTCGACCCCGCACTCAGGGCAGCTGATAATCTCTCCCTTTTCAACAGCGCCGGGGTCCCACTCACCGTCACATTCAGGGCATGTCATGTTCAGTCTCTCCTCTCGTTTCAATCAGCGCCCGGTTCCAGGAAGCAGCCGTTATCCGGGCACCGTATAATTATGATGGACGACCGCATAGTTATGCGATACAGAGAATAGTATCAGGCTTCTCTACTCGTGTCAACGGTGGATCTGCCCGGCAGGCTCACCTGCATAATGTTACATCCAATTCGGGTTATTGACATCTTCCGGAACACGGTATAACATCAGGCTTAAATCTATTTCCGAAAAGGCCATGACCAGGAGAGGGAGCCATCTCACAGACTCAGAGAACGCCCGGTTGGTGCGAGGGCATCTGGGAGACGGCCGACGTTCACCTGCGAGCCGCGGCCCGAAACAGCAGTGTGAGCTCTGGAGTAGGCGCCGACGGGTTCTACCGTTAAAAGGACAGGATATCGGCGCGCATCGCGTCGCGCGCCTGTGTCCGGCCGAGAGGGTGTCAGCCAATAAGGGTGGTATCGCGGGTTAGAGTCCCGTCCCTTCAAGGGGCGGGATTTTTCGTACACGCTGAGCCCGGCCGGAACTCGAATACAGGGGGGAATCAGGATGGGGTTTGCAGATCGATAGCGTACCAGGGAGAACCCGGGGCATTCAGCGAGGCTGCGGCTCTGCAGATGGAGCCGGCAGCTCAACCGGTGCCGTGCAGGACGTTGGCGGAGGTGTTCGCAAAGGTCGAGACGAGGCAGGTGGACGCGGGGTTGGTGCCGGTGGAAAACTCACTCGCAGGCAGCGTGGGTGAAACCTACGACCTGTTGCTGACCCACAACCTGGTGGTGACAGGGGAGACTGTCCTGCCCATCGATCACTGTCTCATGGCGCTCCCTGACACGGAGCTGTGCCAGGTGAGGCAGGTGTTTTCCCACCCGCAGGCTCTGTCGCAGTGCGATGCCTATCTGGGCAGCCTCGGCGCGGAGTGCGTCCCGCACTACGACACCGCGGGGGCCGCAAAGTATATCAAGGAGTCGGGGGCGGCCACCGCCGCCGCCGTGGCCTCCAGGAGGGCCGCAGGGATTTATGGCCTGCGCATACTGGCCGAACAGATCCAGTCTAATCGCGAGAACTTCACGAGATTCTACCGGATAGAGCGCGAGCATCGTTCACCGGGGCTGAGAAGCAGGACCGTCTTCGTGGTGGGTCTCCCACACCATCCCGGCTCGCTGTTCATGGCCCTCTCTTCGTTCGCCTGCAGGGGCATCAATCTCACGAAGATAGAGTCCAGGCCGGTGAGGAGAAACCCGTGGGAATACGTGTTTTTCCTCGAGTTCGAGGGTCACGTGGATGATTGGCAGGTGAGGCCGGCGCTCGACGAGTTGAGGTCGAAGACGAGCATGCTGCGGACTCTCGGATCGTTCGCTCTGGAGGAATGACCAATGGCTACGAGGGGAGTGCGCGGGGCGGTGAGCGTGCCGGCCAACGATGAAGGCACGATCATCGAAAGCACGAGGCGCATGATATCGGCCGCCATGGATCTGAACGGGATCCGGGCTGAGGAGATCGCCGCGATCCTGTTCGCCGTGACGCCGGATCTCGACAGGGCCTTCCCCGCGAGGGCGGCCAGGGAGCTCGGACTCGGCTCGGTTCCGCTGCTGGATTTCGCCTCGCCCCGGGTGAAGGGGGATCTGCCGAGAATGGTGCGCATGCTCCTCCTCTGGAATACGGGCGTAGAGCAGGAACGCATACGCCACGCCTATCTGGGGGAGGCGCGGAATCTCCGCCCGGACCTCGCGGGAGGCGGCGTCTGAAAACGGGGGTGGTGCGGCGGCGCAAGGTAGTGGCAGCGCAGTGCAGTGGCGACGCTGTGTAGTAGCGGTATTTGGGAGTAGCAGCACGGTAGGACATGAGGAGGTCTGTCGCAGTGATCATCGTGATGAGAAGCGGAGCGACTCGGGAAGAAACGGAACTGGTCAAGCAGCGACTAGCGCAGGCTGGGCTCGGTATACACGTCTCCGAAGGAGAGGAACGCACCATCCTGGGGGCCATAGGGGACGTACGCAAGCTGTCTCCAGAGACCATCGAATCGTGGCCGGGCGTGGAACGGGCCATCCGGATCCTGGAGCCGTACAAACTGGCCAGCCGCAAACTGAAGCCCCAACCGACGGTAGTCGAGTGCAACGGAGTGAAGATAGGCGGTCCCGAGGTAGTACTGATAGCGGGCCCCTGTTCAGTGGAGAACCTCGACATGCTCAGGGCCACCGCCCGGGCGGCGAGTGAAGCCGGCGCCTCCATGCTGAGGGGAGGCGCGTTCAAGCCAAGGACGTCCCCGTACAGCTTTCAGGGTCTAGGGCGCGAGGGCCTCGAAATGCTGGCAAGGGTCAGGGCCGAGTCCGGCCTGCCGGTGGTCACGGAGGTCATGGCGCCGGAACAGGTGGAGATGGTGTCCGAATACGCCGACATGCTCCAGATAGGCGCCCGCAACATGCAGAATTTCAGCCTCCTCCAGGAGGTCGGGCGAAGCAAGAAGCCCGCCCTGTTGAAGAGGGGCATGATGTGCTCCATCGACGAATGGCTGCAGGCGGCCGAGTACATCCTGGCGTACGGCAACATGCAGGTCGTCCTGTGCGAGAGGGGCATAAGGACCTTCGAGTCATATACCCGCAACACCCTGGATCTGAGTGCCGTACCCGTGGTGAAGAGGATCTGCCACCTGCCCGTCATAGTCGATCCCAGTCACGGTACGGGCAAGCGTGAGCTGGTGATACCCATGGCCATGGCCGCGGTTGCCGCGGGGGCCGACGGCGTCATAGTCGAGGCCCATCCCGACCCGGATAAGGCGCTCTCCGACGGCGCCCAATCACTGAACCTGCACCAGCTCAACGACCTGTCGACTCGAATGGCCAGCATAGCGGCAGTCCTGGGGCGGACCATGCGAAATACACCGGCGCTGTAGAGACCAGTCCGGTAGACAAGGCAGGGTAGAACGGTGGAACGGAGGATACCGGTGATCGGAATAATCGGTTTGGGCCTCATCGGAGGATCGGTAGGATTGGCGCTCCGCGCCCACGGCGGCTGGCGAGTGACGGGTTTCGACCCCCTGAAAGAGGTGAGGGCCGGCGCTGTTGAACTCGGAGCGTGCGACGCGGTAGCCGGTTCGGTTGAAGAACTCTCCCGCAATAGCGACATCGTCATGGTAGCAACGCCGAGTAGTCACATCCCCGAAGTCGGGCTGCTGGCGGCCGGATTCATGAAGCACGGCAGTGTCCTGACTGACACCGGCAGCGTGAAATCCCCACTTCAGAATCTCATCGTGGAAGGCCTTCCCCCCGGCGTGCGGTATGTTGGAGGCCATCCGATGGCAGGGTCAGAGAGATCCGGTTTGTGGGCGGCATCGGCGGGCCTGTTCCGCGGCGCAACCTGGGCCCTCACGACCCGCGGCGCGGATCGCGATGCCGTCGAGACAGTCAAGGCCGTCGTGAGGGCCGTTGGGGCTAACCCTCTCGTGGTGGACGCTGAAGAACACGACCTGGCGGTGGCCTTCGCGAGCCATCTGCCCTACCTGCTGGCCGTCACGCTGGCCCTTTCCGCCCAGGGAAAGGGCCGCGATCTTGCCCTCGTGGACAGGCTCCTGGCCAGTGGTTTCAGGGACACCACGAGGCTCGCGCGCTCAGATCCCTCGGTTGCGATGGATTACTGCGCCGTCAACCACAAGGCCCTGCTCGATGCGGTCACCGCATTCGAGAAACGCCTTCGCTCCATCAAAAAGGCGCTTCGAGAAGGGCGTTGCCGCGAGCTGGCGAGCGAGGCAGGGCAGGCCAGGGAGTATCTCAACGAAGTATCCAGGAAAGGTTGGATGCGCAATGGCCACCGGGTCTCACCGGAAATCCATTAGCATAAGGCCCCCGGGCGACAAATCGATATCCCACCGGTCCGCCATGTTCGGGGCGCTGGCTGAGGGAGAAACGGTCATCACCAACTACTCACCGGGACAGGACTGCGCCACTACTCTGGACTGTCTCAGGGCCCTGGGTGTACGCATCACACAGGAGGGCGATGGAGTCCAGAGCCGCATCCGGATAGAAGGCAAGGGAATGCGCGGTCTCAGCGAACCCAAGGACATACTCGACTGCGGGAACTCCGGCACCACGATGAGACTGCTCGCGGGCATTCTGGCCGGGCAGCCGTTCATGACCGTGTTGACGGGCGATGATTCCCTGAGGCGCCGCCCGATGGGGCGGATCGTGCAGCCGCTGCTGCAGATGGGCGCGCGCATCGACGGCAGGGAGGGAGGCCTCAAGGCCCCCCTGGTCATAAGGGGCGGGAGCGAACAGACCGGCGCCGCCCTGCGCCCGCTGGAAGAGTACACGTTACCGGTGGCGAGCGCACAGGTGAAGTCCTGCATCATCCTGGCAGGCCTTTTCGCCGATGGAACCACGACGATTATAGAGCCTGTCCCGTCGCGCGACCACACCGAGCGGATGATGACCCTGTTCGGAGGCGAGTTGCACTCGAGGGACGGCCGCATCAGTGTACGCGGGTTCCAGAGACTCCACGCCGCAAACCTCCAGGTGCCCGGAGACGCGTCATCCGCGGCGTTCTGGCTGGCCGCGGGGGCGATTCTGCCCGGGTCGGACATCCGCGTCGAGGGGACCGGCCTGAACCCTTCGCGTTGCGGGTTCATGAGGGCCCTCCAGCGGATGGGCTGCCGGATGGAATTCGCGGAGCGGCAACATGAGTGGGAACCCTCGGGTGACGTAAGGGTTACCGGAGGGTCCCTCACTGCCATAGAGGTGTCCCCCGCGGACGTGCCGGCGCTCCTGGATGAGCTCCCGGTACTGGCCGTGTGCGCCGCGGTCGCCAGGGGGAGAACCGTGGTGAAGGGGGCCGCCGAACTCCGCCACAAAGAGAGCGACCGGATCTCGGCAATTGTGGGCAATCTCCGGGCGATGGGCGCGGCGGCAGGGGAGACGCCGGACGGGTTCTGGGTGGAGGGCGGCAAGCGATTAAGGGGATGCCTCATCGAGACGCAACGCGATCACCGCATCGCCATGGCCTTCGCGATCGCGGGCCTGGCGGCTGATGGCGAGACCGTCCTCGATGACCCCGGTTGCATCGACATTTCCTACCCCGGCTTCCTCGAGACGCTGGGGCGGCTAAGAGAAACGCTGTGACATCGGAATGTGACGCCCGCAATTTGACGTCCGGAACGTCACGTCCGGAGCCCGAAGGGGGTTGCCCGGGATGATTGTACGCGCCTCGGCACAGCCGTTGCCCGAGCTGGGTGTGATCGGCTGGCCGCTACACAGGACCTTCTCGCCCCCGATGTTCGCCGCCGCTCTTGCGGAAGCGGGCCTGGGATGGCGCTACGAGTCCATCCCCGTGGCCCCTGATGACCTGCCGGCGTTCATGTCGAGGGCGTGCCAGGAGATGCGCGGATTCAACGTCACCATACCCCATAAGGCCGCAGTTGCCGCGGCCTGCACGCTCCGGGACGACGTCGCGCGATCCTCCGGCGCAGTGAACACCGTGGTCTGCGCCCTCCGCAATGGGAAGAAGACGCTCGAGGGGTGTAACACGGACGGCCCCGGCCTCCTCAAGGCGCTGATGGTGAGGGGCGGATTCGACCCGAGAGGAAGTAACGCACTCATTCTCGGATCGGGCGGCGCCGCAGCCGGCTGCGCGGCTGCGCTCGCAGGTCGCAAGGCGGCACGAATAACCGTGGCGAACCGGACGCTCCGGCGCGCTGCAGACCTCGTGGAAAGGCTCGAGGCCCTATACCCAGCCACGGAATGGTTCGCCGTCCCCGTGGCCGTCCTCCCGGCTGTCTCCCCGGGGCACCGTACGATCACGGGCGCCGACCTCGTGATCAACTGCATTCCCGAAGAACCTGCATCAGGGCTCGGTGGCCTCTTTGAATCGATGTCCGGTGAACACCCGGTGTTCTGCGATATGAGCTATTCCGGCGCCCCGTCCAGGCTCATGATGGCCGCGCGGGACGCCGCCTGCAGGCTCGTGCCCGGGTTGGAGGTCCTGTTGTGGCAGGGGGTTTACGGGTACGAAATCCTGACGGGGTCGCGCGCCCCCGAGGAAACCATGAGGGACGCGTTGACAGCCGTGGCCGGAAAGTGGTGGTTGAATTGCTAAGGTATCTCACCGCGGGGGAATCCCATGGCCCGGGATTGACGGCAATCCTGGACGGGATGCCCGCGGGCCTGGATGTCTCTCTCGATGAGCTCAGATCGGAACTGGCGCGGCGGCGGTGGTGCCACGGCCGTGGCGCGAGGGCGAACATCGAGAACGACGAGGTCAAGATCACGGGGGGCGTCTACAAGGGAAAGACGACCGGCGGTCCCGTGTCCGTGTTCATCCCCAACAGGGACCACGAAAACTGGGCGGGCAAGGACAGGCCGATAACCACCCCCCGTCCGGGCCACGCCGACCTCCCCGGCGCCGTGAAGTACGGCTTCCTGGACTGCCGACCCGTGGCCGAACGCGCCAGCGCCCGTGAAACGGCGGCGAGGGTCGCGTGCGCATACTTCGCGAAGAAGCTCCTGGCTTACTACGGGATCAGGGTGGTGAGCTGGGTCGTCTCCATAGGCGACGTCGAGGCCGATCTACCCCCCCAGGCTATGCGCATGAAAGATGTTGACCTGGCCCTCGACCTCGCCCGCGCGGCGGAATCCTCTCCGGTACGGTGCCCTGCCCCCGAAGCGGCGGCGAGGATGATGCGGGCCATCGACCTCGCCGGTGAGGCGGGCGATTCCCTTGGGGGCATCTTCGAGGTCTCGGCCGTGAATGTCCCACCCGCGCTCGGGAGCGGGGTCCACTGGGACAGGAGGATGGACACTCGTCTCGCTGCGGCCATCATGAGCATCAACGGCGTCAAGGGGGTCGAAATCGGGGAGGGATTCGGGATCGCCCGGCTCAGCGGGCGCCATGCCCACGATGAGATCGTCCTTGATGGGCGGCGGCAGCCAACCACCGGCGACAATCCGCAGGACTGCATGCCTGAAGACGGGTCGCCCACGAGTGTTCTCAGCCGCCTGCGCAGGACCTCGAACATGGCGGGTGGTATCGAGGGCGGCATGACAAACGGGGAACCGGTCTTCATCAGAGCGGCCGCAAAGCCGGTGCCCACGCTGAAGTCGCCCCTGAGATCGGTCGATCTGGTGACAGGCCGGGAATGCCCCGCCCACGTTGAGAGGGCCGACGTATGCGCGGTCGGCTCGACCGCAGTGATTGGCGAGGCGATGACGGCGCTGGTCATCGCTGACGCGCTGCTCGAAAGGCTTGGCGGGGATAAGGTGCGTCCCCAATCATGGGTTGAGTGGTGAGACTGAATGGCTGTAGCGGGAAACATCGTCCTGATCGGATTCTCCGGCACCGGTAAGAGTACTGTCGGCCGGGCGCTGGCTTCCAGGATGAACCGCCGTTTCTTGGATACGGACTCCCTGGTCGAGGAGACCGCGGGGATGACGATTCCCGAGATTTTCGCGCGGATGGGCGAGCCGGCCTTCCGCCAGATGGAGGCTGCGGCCGTCCGTTCCGCAGCCGAGTTGAAGGGGGTCGTGATCGCCGCCGGGGCGGGAGCGACCGAGAACGAGGAAACGCGACGGATTCTCAAGGAGAACTGCGCCGTCGTGCTCATGACCGCGACAATCGAAACGCTCGTGGGACGGATAGACAGGTCCGAAGAACGGCCCCTCCTGAGCCGGTGCGACCCGCGGGATCTGCCGGCGAGAATGGCGGATCTCCTGCAGCGGAGGACACAAGCTTATCACGAAGCCGCCGATCTGGTGGCGGAATCGGAAGGCCCCGTAGACCAGGTGGTTGCCGGAATCCTCTCGCGCATGCCCGGGTCGTTCCTCGTTGCCGGCCCATCTGCCGGGCGCTGCAGTACGCCGGTCCAGTGTATCGAAGTGGTCACACCCGGCGGGCGATACGATGTGTGCGCCGGCGGGAACCTCATTCCATATATGGCCCGCCGTCTGGCGGAAGCGTGCGGAGCCCGCGGGCGCGCATTCATCGTATCTAACCCCATGGTGTCGCAGTTGTGGCTGGCAGACGCGGAAGCCGGCCTGCGGGACGCCGGTCTGGAGGTCGACGCCGCCCTGATCGGCGACGGCGAGCGGCACAAGAACCTCGATACCGTGTCCCACCTCTACGACGCGCTCGCCACGGCCCACCATGATCGCGATACAGTGGTCATCGCCCTTGGAGGCGGAATCGTCGGTGACACGGCCGGATTCGCAGCGGCCACGTTTATGAGGGGTCTCCCCCTTGTGCATGTGCCCACCACGCTCCTGGCCCAGGTCGATTCCAGTGTGGGTGGCAAGGTCGCCGTCAACCACCCCCGGGGCAAGAACCTCATCGGCGCGTTCCACCAGCCGAAGCTGGTGATCTCGGACGTCCACACCCTCCAGACCTTGCCGGACCGGGCGTTCTCGGAGGGGATGGCCGAGGTCATAAAGACCGCCCTGATCGGCGGCGAGGGCCTCTTCGGACTGATCGAACGCAGGTCCGGGGAGATCGCCTCCCGCGACCCGCTTACTCTCCAGGAAGTGGTCGCCGGCTGTGTCCGCGTCAAAGCCGGAGTAGTCTCGGAAGACGAGCGTGACACGGGAAAGCGGTTGTTGCTCAACTTGGGCCACACCTTCGGCCACGCCCTGGAGGCTGCGTGCGGGTATGATGGAGTATCGCACGGCCAAGCAGTCGCGGCCGGAACCTGTATGGCGGTGAGGTTGTCTCAGGCTCTCGGTATGGCCCATCCGGACCTGTACGGCCGCGTTTCGAGCCTGATCCGCCGTTTCAGCCTTCCGGAGCAGGCTTCCAGCCTCAGAGCGACGCTCGACCCCGGGAAGGTGGAGGAATACCTCGCGTCGGACAAGAAGCGCCGCCGGCGAAGACTGCGCTTCGTGCTGCCGGTGAATGTGGGAGACGTAAGGGTGGTCGAGGACGTTCCCCATACCCTGGTCAGCGACCTGATCCGCCGCGACCTTGATGATTAGACGAAACCCGCCGGTTCGACGAGACTTACCGGTTCTACGAAGCAGTCCTGTGGTGATGTGTGGGCGTGGTTGATTGATGGAAAAACCTCCTGATATAACTTGGGGTGGAAGAAACGCCCAAGGTTAGTACCAGGAGGTTGAGAAACCGGTGGATCAGAGA
>JBLNBR010000005.1:0-102274 GCA_050260105.1 Ignavibacteriales bacterium
TCTGAATTGGCTCGCGTCGCTGTGATCGTTATGTGCCCCACCCTAGGGATGGCCGGGCCCCTAAGGTGGGGCTCCGCTGTTTGCCGAGGCCCGCCGGCACATAACGCAGCAGGGAACAGAAGCCCGAATATGTTCCGGGGAACATATTCGGGCATCAGCCTCCGCGTTACCCCTCCAAGGAACTCAAATGCCTGCTTGTGTCCTTCGAGAAATGCCTCTGTCCGCTCATTGGGGAATGCCGTCACGAAAGCCGCCCCGCTGTAGCACAACCGCATGCAGAAGATGTGGGCCTTGCGCTTCTCTCCGGCGATGACCACCGTCGCTTCCCCCCAGTCAACCTGGGCTGCTTCGCCGGGGTCGAACTCGAGCGGAATGTATGCCTTCTCCTTCGGTCGCATCTCCCGAACCAGGCGCCTCACCGTTGATTGCCCGCCCTGAAACCCGTATTCCTTTCGCAGCCTGTCGTAAACCCGCCTTGCAGTGTGTCGTTGCTTCCTTGGAGCCGATTCATCCTCTCTCAGCCATCCTGAAACGATGTCCCTGACCGGTCCCGTGATCCTGCATTCGCGCTGGGCGGGCTTTCTCTCTCCTGGAAGACATCCGCCCTTACAGTACTTCTTCACCGTGTTCCGCGACACACCAAGCCTTCTCGCTATCTCCCTCCGCGACATCCCTTCAACTGCGAACAAATACCTGATACGATCGTACTCGTCCACCCCGATCACTTCCTCAACCTCCTGCATCCGCGTTCTGCCAAGTACGAGGATACAGGATTAGTGGTCGGGGTGGATCACTTTAAGACGAGCGTTTGCGGCATTACTGGATCACTTTTATTGTAGCGAACGCATTCGCCGAATTCGAAGTCGCCCCTGATCCACCTAACGAAGCTGGCGGAATGGTATGCATAGGTGCGAGCGCTCTTCACAGAAAGGAGTCCTTGTCGGCGTGCGTTGTCAACTGCAACCTCATATTCCCGCAAGAGCCTTTCGATCTCGGTAATGACCTCACGACTCGCCTTGACCACAATGCCACCTCCAGTCAAACCTCCGCCCCCATATCGCATACGGCTTGCCTTCGTTTGCTGGACCCGGAGACTCTGTCGGCGTGTGGCCCTTAAGGTTCGGGCGGGTTCTGCTACACTCTGCCACATTCCATCTCTTGCCTGCAGATTCCTGTGAGGCTACAGGGCGATCGCGGCAACGAGAAGGGAGGTGAGACTATGGCTCGAAGCAATGGCTGTCTGTTCAAGCGAAGCACGGTGAGTTCGAAAGAGATGCGCCTCACTGAAATTGCCGCCGCTGTCGTGCCCCTTAAGGGGATTGGAAGGGATCCCAGGGTATGGTAGAATGACCATAGCGCTACCGACCAGCCGGCGGCGGCGCGGAGACCATTTCACGTACGTCTGGAACCTTCCCCAATAGCACGCCGCGTCCGAACCGTCTTGGCGGACGCAGCGAGGAGGACGATGGTTAAATGACCACCGACGTTATCCACGCAATCGAAATCGTTCAGAAGAAGAGCTTGGCTTCCTGCTCGAATGGGTTCCTCGAACGATGCGACCTCGCTCTCGATAGCCTGGTTCGAAACCCCGACAGAACTGGAGATCCGAGACACCTTGCACGGAACGCCCTGGCCGATGCGCGCAAGAAACTACGAGTTCGCGAGCAGAAGTGTGGTCTAGGGCTTCTCGAGGATGTCACCACCCTCGTGCTCAAGAATCCGAAGTATTCCGTGTCAGACGAAATACCTCTTGCAGAGATCCATGTCGCTGACTTCTTGGAGCGCTCGGGTCTGGACCCGAAGGATAAGAGTATCCTCGCGATGTTGTATCAGGGAGCTTCAAGTGACTCGATTGCATCGCGATACGAAGTCTCGGTCCAGAACGCCCGCGTCTGGATCTCACGGGCGAGGAAGCGTGCACGGATCGAGTGGCAGAGACAGTGCAGCGATGAGCTGCACTGAGAGGCCGCATCTTCTCTCAGGCGCGGTAGTCAACATGCTCATCCCGAATGGCGTGATGAGAAGACAGACGCTGAAAGAGGGGGGCCGCCTTGGTGGGCTGTTCGGATAGCGATTTGCGACAGACACAACGTGTGACGGATCTAGGCGGGGACTCGTTGAGGACGGACCGAATGCCTGAGCCAAGCGGCGAATAGAAGAGTTGCAGGGTGGGACGGACCGGCTGGTCGTCTCACCCAAATAGGGAGGGTAATGCGATGGCAGTTGTTGAAAAGAGTCTCGTTGTGAGTGGCACGGCCCAGGCCCCAATTGTTGAAGTCGACAAGGCTCTCGAAAGCTGGCGGGATTCAGGGTTCGACCTATCCACGGCCGTCGGAGAGGTAATCGACAACTCCATTGAGGCGAAGGCAAAGTGTGTACGAATACGAATGGACACAGTTGAGACGAAAGGGCTCAAGAAGGTTGACTCCATAGCCTTCGCAGACGACGGGACTGGAATAGAGCCGACGATCCTTCCAAGTGTGCTGTCTCTCGGTTTCTCGACGAGATACAACCAGAGGAGCGGTCTCGGACGTTTCGGCGTAGGCATGAAGCTCGCGGCGATTAGCCAGGCAAGGCGTGTAGAGATCTATACCAGGCCGATGGGACACGATCGCTGGTACCATGTCTTTCTCGATCTGGACATGATCAAGGACCGTTCCCAGAAAGTGTTCGAAGCGTACTTCGTCGACGGTTGCCCGGCGAAGTATCGTGAATTGATGGAGTATCCGAAGGGCGACCCATTCAAGACAGGCACGCTTGTGGTGTGGTCAAAGGTCGATCGGCTTGTTGACGGCGGTAGATTCGGCTCCGCGATACAGGAAGAACGACAAGAGCTGATCAAGTTCATTGCAAGGGCCTACCGAAAGTTTATTGACGCAGGCTTCAGGATTGAATTCGACGAGCGATGGATAGACTTGCACGACCCCCTTTTTCTGATGGACAATCCCAGAGTGTTCAAGCATCTCGATAAGGATGTTAAGGCAGAAGTCCTTGAAGACAAAGAAATCCCGATCGACGGACACAAGGTACGAATAGTGGTGACTCTTCTCCCGAGAGAGCTTCGAGAGAAGCGTGGAAAGGGTGGTCGGCAGTATCCCGACCTAGATATCCCTGACCAGGCAAGGAGGATCAGCATTCTCCGTAATAACCGGGAGATCTACTACGATGTGATTCCGAGAATGTTTCCCTCCACAGACAGTCCGAAGCCTGATAGGTTCATAGGAATTGAAGTCAGCTTCCCGGCTGTTCTCGACGAATACTTCCAGGTCCGTCATGTGAAACGCGGTGCGGAACCGGTCTCGAAGCTACGGGAGGTCATTCGGCAAACCATTGAACGGCCTGTTCAGGTTGCTAGAAAGCGGATTCAGGAGCAATGGGACGAAGCTGCCAAACGCGACAGGGAAGTCTCGGCTGAGCATCGGAAGTCGATGGATGCCGTCAGGGAAGTGGACCAAACCTCTCCTCAAGGTAGGGCTGGGGCGCATCGTGGGCCTCAGGAGAAGGAACAGGTCATAGGAGACGTTCTTAGCGATGTCGGAATCGACGAGAAGAAGGAGCCTGAGCGGGCAGAGAGGGTCCGGAAGGAGATCGAGGAATACCCGATCACCCTGATTGATAGTTCCTGGGCGGGCAAAGAGCTGCTAGACATTGAACACTTGAACGGTAAGGCTCTAGTCAAAGTGAATCATCGGCACCCGTTCATCCGTGAGATATACGAACCCATAAAGGAGGCTGCAGGCAAGG
Source organism: Ignavibacteriales bacterium (assembly GCA_050260105.1). GTDB lineage: Bacteria > Bacillota > Sulfobacillia > JABLXB01 > JABLXB01 > SM1-B181. The sequence continues at coordinate 3,745 of JBLNBR010000005.1, forward strand.
ACTCATCGGAGGTAACGGCTGAGGATCTCGTTCGACTTGCTCGCAAAGTTGAAGTAGCCATCGATGTCTTGTTCATGGCATATGCGAAGGCCGAGAACATGCACCATGACCCAGAGGACGCGTACTCCGATCTGCGGTCGTATTGGGGTCAGTTCACCGCCGCCTACGTCAGGGAAGTCCTGAAAGACATGTAGGAGACACACGAGATTGACGCCCATGGGTGGTGAGGAGGAGGAGACCCAAGGGACTCCGCTGCTAGACCAGCGGGGTCCCTACTATCACATCTTCAGCAGTGGTTTGACTCAGAGATCTGCTGAGGCCGCGCGCTTGACACCGACGACTCTGACGATGCTGGATACCGTCTTGACTGATCTGAGACGTCCCCTGTCAAATGTCGCCGTTGAGGGACCTTGCCAAGAAGTGGGCGAAAAGGGCGCTGGGTCGGCAGAAGTCTACAAGAACCTGCTTCAAGAGGAAGAAGTGTCAGCCAGAATGTTCGTCGAACCTCCTTCAATTGGGGCTATAAGACTCCATGGCGTGGATGGAAAGGGCCACATCATTGACGTGTCATATACGTCTATAGGGACGTTAGTCCGACTCTTGGTCGGACGGTTGCGTGAACACGTAGACCTCTTCTGGATTGGACTGTGAGCCGCCCCTGATGCAATGCACCACGGCGTCTCCTTTGACAGACCGGTGGGGAAAGGTATCTAGACAGAAGAGCGTTCTCTCAGGTTATGATCGAAGCTGAGCGCCAACACGTATGTCTATGGCGAACGGCCTCCGGGAGGAATGACCGTGGCTCCGGTTAGGAAAAGAATGGGGACTATACCTTCACCACACGTAATCTTGCATGGTTTTGCTGGAAACTGCATACGATCCGGTTTGGGAGAGCATGGGAAAGGCCATAGAAACTGGCAGCATCGTGTCTGCGAGCAGGGAGGTGTGCAAGCCACGGGACGAGTGCTGTTGCTTCCGATTGAGCGAAAAGAAGCGAAAAGAAGGGAGGCCCCCTGAATACGGGGCCTCTTCGCTTGATCTCACAGTTTCAGCGGTGCAGTTGTACCTAGGGAGACTGTTGCGGCGATTGGGCGTGCCGGGATCCGTACGGAATATGTCCTACGACGATCCGGTTACCGGCGATCACATTCACGTAGACAACGGCTGCTTGTTCGTACGTATCAGCGTAAACAACCGCGATTACTATTTCGACCGTTTCTCGGGGCGCTTTGATGGAACCGGGTCTGGTTGTTGCCGCTAGCCAATCCGCAGGTTGCACACTGGTTGCAGCTCGACAATGAGCTCCTTCTCGCGGGTGTCGGCATTTCGGGTGACCTCGGCAACGTAGTGTGTTGGCGCGTTCTTGGTGATACAGGGGTTGTCACCATTGAGATGATCGAGTAGTCGCTGTCGGATGTCTCCCTTCCCAACGTACACCCACACGCCCTGCTTGAAAAGCCCGTAGACCCCATACTGATTGGGTTTTAGGACACTCACGCCAGCCTGTGTGAAAACCCCAGGAGTCTGAGCGATGAATGGCATGTGTTTTTCACCTCCTGTCTTCTGGCGAAACTTTCTCAAAGGACGGTAGTAGGAATCGCGCGATTGGCATAGAATAACGGGGGTGCTAGTTCTTCGCTCCGCTTCGATCTCGCACACACTATTGATTTGGCCAGTCGTAGCTGGCTTCTTCTTTTAGGTGCTTATGATCTGTGGCTTGGTCCACCGCCGGCCTACGTTCCATACGGTCTGCAGGTCGGTATTACCCCTTCGATCAGGGCGGCAGAACATTCGTCCTATAGGGACTCCCCCTTACCGAGACTTAGCACCCCCAAGGCATTTGGGAAATCCAGGATTGACTAAGACGCCTTGAACTGGTACAATATAGACATAGTAAGGGTTCGGCGGCCGAGCAGGAGGGAATCGAACCCACGCCGAGTATAGGTCGGCGCCCAATGGTGTTCTAAGCACCATTACGCGGCTACGCGAAGGTCCTGCTCCCGGAACATTTAGGCCAGAGGTTGCCTGCCAGGGATTGCCTCTGGCCTAAGCACTTTGAATCTTTGCTTGGAACTTGCCGTATTCGGGCTTGTTGATTCTGGCATCTTGTTTGAGCGCGAATCTGAGAGTCGACGCCGCAACCTGTCTACCTATCTCGCGGTTGACGGCTTCCCACAACTCGCCAAATGGCCAGACTCTACCATCGGACATAATCTGGAACGCGATTTCGCCTAGTTGCTTTGAGAGTCCAGAACGTGATACTTGCCTGGGTGTCCTTGGTGGTGTGGACGTCTCCTTGTGGGGAGATTCCAACTTACGAAGCAGACTTTCAAGAGTCTCACGTTTTGCCCTTGCGATCTCCTCTTGCTTTTGGTAGGTAGATATGTCGGCCTTGATCTGGAGAATTATGTCGTCTAAGGCACACACCTCCTTTAGACGCAAACTCTTTCCATGGAGGATCATAGCACAAGTCGCAAAGGAAGACAAGCGGGGTGCGACCTCTGGAAAGGAGTTGCGGGTTGAATGCGCGCGAGTCTGCTACTTGCTGACAACAAAGGCACAGAGAAGTCGCAAGACAATTCATTTCCGATCTTCAGAAGGCAACGCGCCGCATAGAGGATGTCCTATCTGGTCAGCGCCCCGACAAACCTGAGACAGCCAAGTGAAGAACAGGTGCGGATCGTCGTCCCTATGGTTGTAGCGGAACATGAATTCGTCGAGGTAACGCTGAAGGTAATTGGCTGAAACGGCGTAATGGGTTCCGTCCAGACTGCGCTTCAACTGTGACCAGGGGTTTTCTATCGTATTGGTGTGTACGTCTCCCATGACGTACACTACTTTTTGTTGGTGGTGGATTCGCTTGTGCTGGTAGCCGTGCTTTAGCGCATCGTTGTGACTGTGCAGTTCGTCGGTGTAGATGATGGAGCCGGGCAGGATACATTCCTTCATGAATGCGCATGAGAGTCTCTGCTCTTATGTCGGGCACAACCTGAGCGAGTACCCTTCCCTTGCGCTGAACGACACCGGCAACCACGGTCTTTCCGTATGCGCCACGGCCCCGCTTGCCCTTGCGCTTACCTCCTATGTACGTCTCGTCCATCTCGACTTCGCCAGAAAGGGGTTTTGCGTCTTCCTTTAGCAGTTTGCGAGTCTGGTGGAACATGCGCCAAGCGGCCTTGCAGGTGACCTTCAGTTCGCTCTGCAAGTGCTTTGCGGAGATTCCACAGCGTGTGCGACTCATCAGATGTTGAGGCCGCAACAATGCTTGTGCTCGCTGCCGGCTTTTCGCTCCGTAGTCGATCGTGCACCAATAGTCCGAATCCGGCTATCGTGGCGAGATCTGCCGTCACACTCAGAGTTGTCCGGGCATCCATGAGCCTCACCCCCTTTCGGAAAGTGAGACCGCACGTAGTCGTTGCTCCCCAGCCCTATTCAGACAAGTGCCTCGATTGCCACTGTATCACCATGCATACGTGGTGTCCAGGGATAATCCCGAGAAGAATTGAGCCGGACGGCCGTATAGCGATCGGTGAGGCGCTGAAAGCCTCCAGGATTCGCCCCGGCGATCTGGTTGAGATCATTCCTGCCGCGGACAGGACCATCATCAGGACCGTGACTCCTCCAAAAGTCAGAGGAGTAGTCAGGTCCGTTGCCGGCAGGTGGAAGGACCGCTCCGATCTCGTCGAGGACCTTCTCAAGATCAGAGAGGATGACGATGACCGGCCGGGCACCAGCCTTGAAGCAGATGTGTAGTTGACACGAATACGGTAATTGCCACGGTACAAACCCGCGATGATTCGCGGGGCCTCGTGTTTTATGGAGATTGCGCGTTACTCAGGCGCCGGTTATGCTGATGTCAGCAGCAGTATAATAGGGGGCTTCCCGATGAAAACACACATGTCCGATGACGCGCATACCGGCCGCGTTTCTGAGAAGGGCTGGGTCGTGATCCCGAAAGAGCTGCGGAACAAGTACGGGCTGGTGAAGGGGACCGCAGTGCGCTTCGTGGACTACGACGGGGTCATTGGGATTGTTCCCGTTGGGAGGGACCCCATTTCGCAGAGTCGTGGAATGTTCAGGGGCAGTAGGCTCACCGAGAGCCTGTTGGAGGAGCGCAAGAGAGACAGGGAAATCGAGGACCGTGAATGGCAAGACTAAGCCCCGGTATGTTTTCGATAGCTATGCCGTCTTGGCATGTTGACACCGGATCCCTCAAAACCAGGGCAGGTGCAGGTCCATCAACGTCGATGGTTTGCAAACATTTTACAAACATACCGCAGAAAAAGCCATGGATTTGGGTGACACTCCGCGAATCGCTGCCATTGATCAGTCCTGCTAGACAGCATTATGCGACACCGCATAACACGTCGTACACCGGCCGCCCATAATTCGGGACCATGAGGTCGAGATACCCGGAAGACCTGAGTCAAGCTCTGAAGGAATACCCGCCAGCTGTTGCGCGGGAGTATCTCAAGAAGGCGAGGGGGATAGTGGAATGCCTGAAGAAGCAGGCCGAGTGACAGCCGTGGTGAGTGCCTACATTGCGGCCCTTAGGCGCCATGGCATCGCCGCGGAGAAGGTATACCTCTTCGGCTCCCGCGCAAGGGGTGACGCGAGGCCGGACAGCGACATTGACCTCATCATCGTGTCGACCGCATTCTCCGGGATGCCGGCGTGGAAGCGCTGGGAGGTTCTCGGAGACGCCCTTTCCGAGGTGCTGGAGCCCATTGAGGCTCTTGCCTATTCACCTGAGGAATTTGAGGCGAGGAAGGACAGGAAGGGTTCCTTCCTGGGCCACCTACTGAGCCAACCTGAGGTTGTGCAGTTCCGGCCGGAGACATGACGGCTCTTCCCCGGAATTCCCCCGCATTCGCTCCTAGTTAACCGCGTTAACATCGGATCTGCGGTATTCGTGAAACTCATCAGCCGCTCCGCTTCGGTCCTCGAACACAGATTATCTCGGCGCAGCTTCGCCGTCAGGATGGATCCCAGCGGGTAGCCGGACGCGAGCCCCATGGCCATCACGAACGATCCGACGCCGGGGACGTTGAACAACGGTCGCATGAACGGCTCGAGGAGCACTCCCATGAAGTGGACGACACCGAGCCCCATGAGGATTTCCGAGCCTATAAAGAACGGGAGGAGGGCGGGGAATACGACCTCCCACCACAGTTTCAGCCCATCCACCGCGGAGTCATAGGCCGCGTCTGGATAGATCACCATTGCCACTGTGATTGCCGCGGCGATGCCGGCGCCTAAGTAGGTAAACGCGTTCCGCCGGAAGATGCTGCGGACCCTCGGGTGAAGGATCAGCGCCAGCAGGAAGAGGCACACGAGGACGGCAGTCACGTGCAGGGGGAGCATCGCATTCGCCTCCGGTACAGGGGTTGACCCGCGCTAACCATTATATTGGTGATGAGGAGGCGGTATGAGCGGGTGGGGTGAAGACCTGCCCTGAATGGAACCCTGGTCAGCAGGAACCTGAACATGTTACCTAGAACGACGCGGGGGCGCCTCTCCGGGAGGGTTTCGCATGAGAAGACCTCTCTCAATCTTTGTGGCCGCGTCTTTGTCACTGTGCGCTGTCTTCCGGATAGTGTTGTATTGCCGACCCCGCCACATACCATTTCCCTTATCTGGACAGGAAAACGGATTGCTGGGTGACCGAAGGTCGACAGGTATCCGATGACCCCGCGGCAGTCATCAACTCGCTGCTGGCCGGCCCGGCGTCTCGCGAGCTGTATACGCCCTTTCCAAAAGGAACCAGACTGCTTGGAGCAAGCCTCAGCGGAGGGGTACTCCGGCTGGACTTCAGTGAAGAGTTCGAGCACTACGTAGGCAACAACGACGCGAAAATGTCTCACGCAATAAGAGAAGCGGCCTTTCAGATTCCAGGGGTCACGGCAGTCGAGATCCTGGTTGAGGGCAAACCACCCAAGAAAGGGCCACACGTCGAATTCGACCGCAGACTGGAAAAGGGAGGACCCTCGACCGTCCAGGGAGCGCCGGAGTCTGATAATCAGGAGTCTGCCCACTACAATCCGGAGAGTGACGGACGCGACACAGGCGCTCCTGCGCAGCCGCCCATGAGGTGGCAGCTGACGAACCCCGCGCCCTAGAACGACGACTTCTCTGAGGTCGTATTCGCGGACGGCCAGTTCATGGCGGTGGGCAATGGCGGGGCGGTCCTGATCCGAGTGGCGGACGGGTCAACGCATATGTTGACTGGAATGCCAATTTCGGGCACACGGATGTCGTCTGCATTACCGGCTAAACCCAGAGATGAAGGATGACGACAAAAGACGGGGTAACAACCACGGGACATAGCCAGAGAAGCCCATTTCTCAAGCGGTGCCTTATTGCCTCGATCTACGGAATTTGATATGTCCCGTTGTCTTTGACTGTTTCAGCAGTCCCGCCACTAGCAAGATCCCTACGCGATCTTAATAGTTGGTTATGGGATGAATTGTCCATCCTCTCCAGGCTCTTTCCTTATCAAGAAGCGAGGGTGCCGTTGTGGATTGTCTGGGAAGACCCATGACGCAACGCAGTAGGTGCCGGGCCTAGAAAGATGGAGGGTATGTTCTGCAGATGGAATGCCACTACCCTGTACGGTGATCGCGCGGCCGCCGTGGTCGAGGGCAGGGACTCGGCTGCGGTATCGCTGTTCGGACGTGGTGGGGCGCGCGGGTAGCCGGACGCCAACGCCATGGCCATCACGAACGATCCCACACCAGGGACGTTGAACAACGGTGGCATGAACGGCTCGAGGAGCAACCCCCATGAAGTGTACGCCGCTCAGGCCCATGAGTATCTCCGAACCTATGAAGAACGGGAGGAGGGCGGGGAACACGACCTCCCACCATAGTCTCAGCCCGTCCACCGCGGAGTCATGGGCCGCGTCGGGATAGATCACCATGGCCACCGTGATTGCCGCCGCGATGCCGGCCACCTGCCGTGGAGAGGCTCGCAGGAACCCAAGGCACCGGTAGCGGTCTCGAACCTCACCGTGGCCCGAGGGGCATGGTCTTTGGGGCCGGAGAAGAGCTAGGTTAGGTGGATAACGGGATCATTCGCCGGTGATGCGAGTCGTGCTCTAGCCAACCAGGCTGGCCCCAAGATTAGCGACGGCCGAATGTCCACGCGAGTCGGCGGGAATGAGGATGACAAGATGCCTGACCGACATGATCGGTTGGGCTGGAGAGAGCTACGGTGAGTATTCCATGCTCATTGAGGCTCTCTCCTATTATGAGAAGGGACAAGCAGGCACGAATGCGTAAACATGCGCATTGGCTACCGGGCCGCTGCAACATGCCCACTGGACCCAGCCCTGAGCAACGCATATTGGCGCGCCCAGGGTCTCCACAGTCTGGCCGCCAGATGCTGACAACGTCGTCTAACTTGGGGAACCGCCGGATGCGGACTCGCATCTCCGGCGGTGGGAAGGACGGCGGGTCGACACCGCCTCCTACCCGATTACATAGAATTGCGCACACTCCCATTCAGGCAGAGACCCTGGGTCTTGAGCCGTTTCTTACTGACCGTGATTGGCCTAATGTCCCCAACGCTTTGCGATAGCCTTCGCTACAAGCAGATGTGAGCGTCTATCTGCTCAAACCGCCCAACATGAGAACCGTCAGCCCCGCGCTGCAAAGACGCGTTGGCGCTCACCAGGTGGGAAGGGTCCGCCGGGACAGCGAGCGACAGGGGCCCGAAACGCTGCCAACAGAGTACAGTGCCGCAGTCTACGCCGCAGGTCTTCACATCCCGGCCGCCAGCCGTAGGAGTATATCGATTTCTTTCTGCAACCACGGTCCGTAGCCGTGTAGGACGAACATGTCCCATCTCTCTTGATGGTCTGGATTCTGAATCCCGAGAATGGCATCGGCTACATTTTCGGGATCTGTGTACACAACTATGTCCTTATGACCCCGGTCGTTCATTCCCTGTTCGGGTTTGTAGGGCTCATAATAGAATCGAACCCATACTTGTTTCCCAGTTACGCTCTCCCGGACGGGATCGAGTACCTCTTTTTCGATCGGTTCGATGCCAGCGCCACCACGAATCGCTATCCACCGTATGTGTTGGATATCCGTTACTAGTCCGTAAGGGTTTAAGCCAGGCTGTGTCCGAAGTGAATAACGGTCTTGGCCGCGTTGGACTACAATCCGGATGAGCGTCGTTTCCAGCCGAGATTCGACTTCAGCCCCTCGTTGATCCTCTCCGGGTGTTGCTCCATGAGACAGGACTGGTGGAGTCAGTCCAGCATTTGCGTTGGAGCAGGCGGTAACCATAATAGTAATCATGATCATCACGAGACAGGAAATGGTTACTGGCCATTTCGTGTGCAACCTTCCAACCCCCTCGAAGCACTACATCATGGGTAGGGACGAGAGGAGTGCTTATTTGTTCCGGCGAGGAACGAATAATGCCAAGGCGCCGAGTTGAAGGGGAGTGCGAGGAATGCTCACGAGCCCATGCAGTGATTGCACTCACTTCGTTCGTCATTGTACATAGGAAGGAACGGGGGGGACTCGTCGTTTACTCCGAGGAGCAGATGATCGCGAGGGCAAGGGACGGCGACGTCCAAGCCTATACCTGGATCGTGGAAACATACAAGGGACTCCTGCTGGCCGCCGTCATGCCCATTGTTGGTAGCGAGGAAGCGGCTGAGGATGTCATACAAGAGGCTTTCCTTCAGATCTACAGGTCCCTTCCCCAGTACGCCGGGGGCAGCTTCCGGAGATGGGCCGCCCGTATCGCAGTGAACAAGGCCATCGATTGGCGCCGGAGAATTCGCCGGTTCGTCTTCGAGGACGAGGCGCCCCCATTGAGCGAGACTCGAGCGGGCCGGCGCACGGGCATCCAGCCTTCTGCCGAGGAGGAAGCGCTCGAGCGCATGGGGCTAGCAGGGATCGCGTCCGCAGTAATGAGTCTCACGCAAGTGCACAGGAGGGCGTTTCTACAGCATTATGTGGAAGGCGTCAGCTGCGCGGAGATGGCTTCGATGGAGGGCGTCAGCGTGAAGACCATAGAGTCGAGGTTGTACCGGGCCCGCCAGATACTGAGGAAGCGATTGCGGGAATCCGGTGGGCGGAATCGCCCGTGAGCGGCACGAATACGTGAGCGCCGGACATGGCGGATAACCGCAAGGAGGGCGGTGGCGTAGATGCACTACAGCCGGAAAGAATGGCGAAGGTTCAGGTTGAACCGGGTTACGCTAGAGGGCCGCGAGGCGATGGCCGACCATCTGGCCGCGTGCGAATCGTGCCTCGACGCCTATATCTCGACCATCGAAGACCGCGATCAGGAACTGGCGGAGATCTTGCTGAACTCTGGTTTCGTCGATGGCGTGATGAGGCAAGTGAGAGCCACTCGGAGGACCCCCACGGAGATCCCGGAGCGCAGGCCGGCGTTTTCCGCCTTGCAGAACTACGCCATGGCTGCGGCCGTCACTGCAATGCTTCTCTATGTGGGTTGGTTTGACGCCTTCCCCCGGGTGATCCATCTGACAATGGAGGAGACGGTCCTGGCATCTGCAGATGCGAGACTGCAGCTACCGGTGAGTTGGGTCGGCGAGTTTGCTGATAGGTTGTCAGGCTACATCACCGGGCTGACCCGGTGTGGAGGTCAATCCAGGGGTCCCGTCAACGGTGACGGGCGTGCCGAATGAAGGAGGCTACACAGTGCGCAAGAGTCAGTTTGTGACATTCTTTCTTTCGATGTTCCCCGGGCTGGGCCACCTGTATCTCGGCCTGCCTTACAGGGGGATGGCCTTCATGGCCGCGTTCTTCGGTTGGATGTTCTTCCTGTTCGGTCTGGGGGGACTGGTGGGGATAAACGGTGCTGAAGCGTTGTTTTTCCTGGCCCCTCTCCCGGTCATCTGGTTCTACAACGTATTTGACGCCATGAACCTGAACCAGCGAATCAATGAGGGAGAACAGATACGAAATCACTCTCCGCTGCAAGGACTGGCTGAGAGCGTTACATCGGGTAAGAAGGACGCCATGTGGGCCCTTCTCTTTGGCATCGTGCCGGGGGCGGGCCAGATGTACCTGGGATGGCAGAGCAGGGGATTGCAGATCATGCTCATGTTCTTCCTCTGCATGTCCCTGGTGGACTGGCTGCATCTGAGCATCTTTATGTTCCTGTTGCCGGTGATCTGGTTCTACAGCTTCTTCGACACTATGCAACTCGCTTCCGGGAACGCTGACTGTCCTCCGGGCGGATCCGGCCTGCTGGAATGGGTCGCGCAGAAACAGAGGTGGGTCGGGTTGGGTCTCATAGCCTTGGGTTGCGTGGTGTTGTTCGACCGCGTCATTGCGCCGTTCCTGGACGCCCGGATGATAGAGATTGTCCGCACCGGGGTAGTGGCTGCCTTGTTCATCGGCGGTGGCATACGGCTGGCCATGGGGCAACCCGCAAGACCGCCGCGGGTTCCGGCAGACCCGCCGGACCCGCCTGATCAACCGGGTCCAGGTATGGTAGCTTCCAATGATGATGGACCAGGGGGGGCGCAATCATGCGGCAATGGAGAGTAGGCTCCTTTTCGATGGGTCTGACGCTGGTGCTCTTCGGGGCATTTCTTCTGGTGAGTGAGTTGGATGCGGGTGGACGCGCGCTACCATTCGTGTCGAAATGGTGGGCGGTCATTCCGGTGCTGCTTGGTGTAGAAATACTTGCTGCGGGGTTCTTTTCAAGAGGGACGAATCCGCCGGTCAGGTATGATTTCTTCGGGATGCTCGTCGCATTTTTCGTGGTCGTTGTCAGCATCGGCCTGCAAGGACTGAGCGTCAGCGGCGTTCTTCCGGCGGTGCAGAGGTCGCTTGGCTCAATGGAATACCCCGCGGATCTGACCGGCGAGACAATCCCCCTGGACGACGCGATTCACAAGATCGTGGTAGTGAGTGACTCCGGCGAGATCGAGATTCGCAGCTCCAGCGAACCGCAGGTGACCTTCTTCGGCCGTGGCCGTATAAGCGCGCTGTCTCGGGAGGAGGCCTCGGCGATGGCGGCGCAGACCTGCGCCGGCACTCGCCGGGAAGGTGACACGCTGTTCATTTCCTTTGGAAGGCCGCCCGAGTCCAGGGCATTCGGGGGGCACTCGAGTTCGCTACGGTGGACCCTCGTGGTTCCAGCGAATAGGGACCTCGAATTCTCGAGTTCCACCCGGGCGAACGTGGTTGTGGCGGGGCTGGCTGCTGACTGGCGGGTCAAGACGGCTGGCGCGGTGAGCGTCCGCCTGGGCAGCCAGGAGAACCTCACGCTGCAGGTGAGAGTCCCTTCGCCAGGCCACCTGGCGGGCGAGGCCATTCCGTGGAAGGACGAGACTGCGCCGGCCCGGAACGCAGAAGGGGACCAACCCGTACTGCAAGGGCCGGTCACGAGGACCGCCGTTCTTGGAGAGGGGCGGTACAGCCTGCACGTTCAGGGCATGGGCGGCGTCGACGTAGAGATGTAACAAGCCATGGAACAAGGCGCCATCGTGCGCGTCACACAGGTAGAGAACAGACGGACGTGGGACACGACGGGAGTGGAGTGAGTGCATTGAAGCGCTCTTGGCTCTTGTGGATGCCGGTTGTAGTCGCGCTTGTCATGACAGGGTGCACGGGACCGGCGCCCGTCGCACAGATGCAGAAGCAAGGCTCGTTGAAGAGAATCGACAAGCCCAAGGTATCCAGCAATGACCCGATGTACGTTGGCGCGAACACAACGGGGCTCGAGTTGCTGCGCAGGATATCCGCGGAAGCGCGTGAGGGAAACGTCATCTTTTCCCCCGTCAGCCTCTCGTCAGCGCTTGCCGTCCTCGCGAACGGCGCAGCGGGGGATACCCGCACGGAAATCGACAACCTTGTTAATCCGGAGAGGCTTTCCCCCCCGGAACTGAATGAGAAGTGCTGCAACCTGATGAATCACCTGAACAACGCCGGTTACAGCGAGAACGGCAACAGGACGACCCTTCTGGAAATGGCCAACTCCATCTGGATACAGGACCGGCTTCCGGTCAAGGACGCCTTCCTCAGTACGTCCAACACCTACTACGGCGCCGAAGTCTTCAACGTGGATTTCAGAAGTGCGGGCGCCAAGAACGCCATCAACCGGTGGATCGCAGAGAAGACCCACGGCAGAATAGGCGAGCATATCACACAGACTGCCCCCGAGACCGTCATGTATATATTTAACTCGCTGTATTTCCGGGGGAAGTGGCAGGACCAATTCGACAAGTCGAAGACCGAAAAGGAAGACTTCCATCTCGGTGACGGCTCGAGGTTGAGGGACGGCTTAGCCGGCGGCGCCACGGTCAAGGTGGACATGATGAACGCCGAGAGGCGCATCAGGTACTACGAGGACGGGGAAATCCAGGCCGGGGAGTTCAACTACTACGGCTGCAACATGCTGGTCATCCTTCCAAGAGGCGACCTGGGCGAGTACCTGAAGCGCCTGGATTACGCCCGTGTTGAGAGGATTCTCGACGGCATGGAGAGTGTCAAGACCAAGATCAAGTTCCCCAGATTCAGTTTCGGCCGGAAGACCCGGCTCAATGACCACCTGAAGGCTGCCGGCATGGAGACCGCGTTCGATCCGGAGGCAGCCGATTTCACGGGCATCTCGGACCGGTCGGATGGGTTCAACCTCTATGTCAGCGACGTATCCCAGGAGTGCTTCATCAGCGTGGATGAGGAGGGCACAGAAGCCGCCGCTCTGACTTCGGTGGGACTGGCCGGCTCGGCCCCGCCGAAGGAAGTCACTCCTCCCGAGTTCTACGTGAACAGGCCGTTCCTGTTCCTGATCAGGGAGAACCGGACCGGCCTGATACTCTTCGCGGGGAAGGTGGAGAATCCCCTGGCGCGTGAATGACCCGCGATGCTCACTCCTCGAAGTCCTCGCTCCATTTCGGCATCATCGAAACGGGAGGGTTCACCATGCTCCGGAACAAGATAATTACGGCGATTACCCTGGTCATCCTGCTGGCGTTTCTAGGCGGGTGTCCCGGCAAGTCTCAGCAGAACCAGCAGACCCAGGGGAAAGGGACGGACGCGGGCATATCATCCCCGGCGTCTCCCACAGAGGCGCCGGCCTCCTCCTTTGCGGCGTACGAGGAAGTCCCCGTGAGTGTCGTTCCGGCCGTCAAGCCCTGCACAGTTGCGGGTGACCTGGGGAATGTCACCAACGAGGACATGTTCCAGCTTTCCGATTCAGCCAGAGACCTCTTGAGCAAGAACGGCTTCGTGGTGGTCCCCAACAGCTACTTCAAGGAGTTCTTCTGGCTGTACGAGGAGAATCGATACCGGCCGGCGCCGAGCTTCATCACCACCGATTCGATGCTGCATAACTACCATCTGTTCTTCGCTCACCTGCTGAGGGTCATCGAGACGGAGCAACTGGTTCCGGAACTCAAGAACCTCAACCAGGCCATGCTGTCGGCCGCGCAGAAGCAGTATGTGTCCCTGAAGGGCACACCCTGGGAGAACGCAGCCAGGAGAAACGTGGGCTTCTTCGCCGTTGGCGCCTCTCTCCTCGATCCCGGCGTGGCGGCTCCCGCCAGTGTCCGGGGTGAGGTGGAGCGGGAACTGGCTCTCATCTCCGAACACGAGGGGATCGCCCTGTCGCCAGTGATGAACATGGGCGGCGCGCCCGGTGTCGTGGAGGGGCTTAAGGAGGACTACTCCCAGTACATCCCGCGCGGTCACTACGACAAGACGGAAGCGCTCAAGGCGTATTTCAAGGCCATGATGTGGTACGGAAGGCTGACCTTCCGGCTCAAGAACGAGGATGAGACGAAATCCGCCGCCTTGATGACTCTGGCCCTGGGTGAAGGCGATAACCTGGCGGCCTGGAAGGGGATATATGAGCCCACGAGCTTCCTGGTTGGAAAGAGCGACGACATCTCGCCAATTCAGTTCAGGGAGCTGATGGATGAAACCTTCGGCTCACGCGTGGACCTGAAGACGCTCGTTTCCGATCAGGCCGGGTGGACGGCGTTCCTGGACGCGGCCGCCAGACTCGAGCCTCCGGCCATCAACTCGATGCCCATATTCGATGAGGCGATCCAGCCCGACCGCGAGAGGGAAATCAAGGGTTTCAGGTTCATGGGCCAGAGGTTCACCGTGGACGCCTCCATCTTCCAGAGGCTGGTCTACCGCGAAGTCAAGGAGAACGGCAACGGCCAGAGACGAATGCTGCCCAAAGGCCTGGACATCCCGGCCGCCCTGGGGTCGGCGGAAGCATATGACATCCTGGAATCGATGGGGGAGACAGGCTACCGAAATTACCCCGAGAATATCGCCAGACTGAAGGCTCACATCGCTGGTCTTGATCAGAAGACCTGGACTCAGAACCTCTACTGGGGCTGGCTCTACTCGATTCTGCCGCTGGCCCAGGAAAAGCCCGAGGGCTACCCGTCTTTCATGCGCAACTCCGCCTGGGCCAGGAAGGACCTCAACACGTTCCTGGGTAGCTGGGTGGAGTTGAAACACGACACAATCCTGTACTCAAAGCCGGTCTACGCCGAGGCCGGCGGCGGAGACATGGGCGTGGACGACCGAGGGTATGTCGAGCCCAACCCGCCTGTCTACGCCCGCCTGGCCTCGCTGGCGAAGATGACCCGCGAAGGCCTGAAGTCCAGGGGCCTCCTGAACGAGAAGGACGAGGCCAGCCTGGAGAGGCTGGAAACCCTCGCCCTGTCCCTGAAGGCCATTGCCGAAAAGGAACTGAGTGATACACCCCTGACCGATGCGGAATATGACCTGATACGCGCCTACGGAGTGCAATTGGAGCATTTCTGGCTGGAGGCCCTGCGCGACGAAGGCTTCGACCACCGTTCTCAATCCTCTGACCAGCCGGCGGCGGTTATCGCTGATGTGGCTACGGACCCGGGTGGTCAGGTCCTGGAAGAAGCGACAGGCAACATCTTTGAGATCTACGCGGTCGTGCCCGTGGACGGCAATCTCAGGATCGCCAGGGGCGGCGTCTATTCATACTACGAGTTCCCGTGGCCATTGAACGATCGCTTGACGGACTCGGAATGGCGCCAGATGCTGAACGACGGCAAGACCCCGCCACTGCCCGGATGGACAAAGGCTTTCGTGGCGCGATGAAAGGCGGTGCGGCCTCTGCTGGTGAAGGGTGTGACGTTGGCCCTGGCAGTCTCGGTAGCCTGCGTGGGGTGCGCCGCCGGACGGGGCCCGCATCAGGTGGAGGACTTCGCGGCTTTCAGGGTAAGAAGGCTCAGTCTGCCTGAGGGGCAGGAGCCCGTGGTCCTGGTGGCCGTGGGGGATATCATGCTCTCCCGCGGTGTGGCCGAGCAGATCGAGCGACACGGGGATATCCAGCACCCGTTCTCGAAGATGAAGGAGTACCTGCACAGCGGCGACATTGTCTTCGGCAACCTGGAATGCCCCCTGACGCCGGGCCGCGACATCAAACCACAGGAGATGGTCCTGCGCGCCGATCCCGGGCTGGAGGCAGCCCTGGCTTCGTCCGGTTTTACGATCCTTTCACTTGCCAACAATCATATCCCGGATTTCGGGGCTGACGGGATAGCCGATACCCTGAAGAACTTGGGCGCTGCAGGCGTCGAGTGCGTCGGGGCCGGTTCGAACGAGCGGGAAGCACACGCCGCCAGGTACTTCGACGTGAAGGGGATTCGGCTGGCTTTCCTGGCCTACAGCGACCCCGGCGTGGTTCCTGCATCCTACCGGGCGGGAAGGGACACTCCCGGGACTGCCCTTCTGGATCTCGAGACAATGCGGGCAGACATCCATGACGCGGGGGAGAATGCCGATTTCGTAGTAGTGTCCATGCACGCCGGCACTGAGTATTCCGAAGACCCCGACTCAAACCAGGTTCGCTACGCCCGTGCAGCGGTCGACGCCGGGGCAGACCTCGTACTGGGGCATCACCCGCACGTGGTGCAGAGGGTGGAGCGCTACCGGGACAGGTATATATTCTACAGCCTGGGTAATTTCGTCTTCGACCAGATGTGGTCGCGAGCCACGCGCGAAGGCATGGCGGTCAAGTTGTTCATCAGCAAGACGGGTAACGAGACGGGTGTCGAGAAGATCGAGTTCGCGCCGGTTGTCATCAATGCTGATGCTCAGCCGGAGATGCTGGCGGGGAACGAGGCCGGCGCGGTTGTGGAGAGGCTTGGCCTGGATGTTGAGGCGGTGTCCATGCACGCCGGGAGCGATGGGGAGGGGACAGAGGGGACCCTTGCGGCGACGAAGTATATTGCATACGCTGCCCCGCCGCAAGAGTACAGGCTGACAAGCAGGCGGGAGTCTGACCTCGATGGCGATGGGACGAGCGAGACATACTCCCTGCGGGACGGCAGTCTCGTGATCACCATCGATTCTGAGGTAGTCTGGCGGTCACCGGACGAATGGTGGGTGGATAGGTTCATCCTGGGTGACGCCAACAACGACGGTGTCGAAGACCTGAACCTATCAGTGTGGAAGGCGGGGAGTTTTGGCCGGCACAGGCCATTCTGGGTTGACCGGGACGACAGAAACATACGATGCCACCTGTTCATTTTCGACATGGTCGGCGGCTCCCCCAAACCCGTGTGGCAATCCTCTAACCTCGACCGCCCCAACTAGGACATTTCCCTCGAAGACCTCGACGGCGACGGGCAGAATGAGCTGATTGCCCTCGAAGGCGACTACGCCGATCCCGGCAAGCGGCAGACAAGTATCTGGCGCTGGAATGGCTGGGGTTTCTCCAGGGTGTCGGCCTGCGCCAGCATCAGGCCGCATCCAGTCCGGCGCATAGCCGGTACGCCGGCTGGAGTCCTCGACGTACTCCGCAACCAATCCCTGCAGGAATTCGAGATTAGTCATCGAATCGTTACCGCCAAGTTACTGAAGAGATACAGCGTCTTCTATATAGGAACAGAGATGGGTGTAGCATGGCTACTCCGAGACTCGGTTCAGTTGCTAACGCTTTAAGGGTGCTCTGTGCCCTGGCGGAATACGGAGAAATGGGGGTTTCCAGTCTTTCTCGCAAGGCTGGTTTCCCTAAGACTATGGTCCACCGCATCCTTACTACCTTGAAGCACGAAGCGTTTGTGCTTCAAGACCCCGTGTCGAAGAAGTACAAGGTGGGCCCGATGGCTTGCACAGTGGGCCAAGCCTTCCTGGTTCATAACAACATATACAGCGCCACCATATCTTGCCTTGAAGACGACTTGCGAGCGTACACGTCCTATGTGGGCTATATGGATGGCTACGAGACCATAACCATCGCGGTCCGAGAGGGCTCCGGACCGGTCACGGTGCGACCGACCGGTTCCCGGGCCTATGTCCATACCACAGCAGTGGGCAAAGTCATGGCGGCGTACCTCCCAGAAGCGGAAATCGAACGCCGCTTCTTGGGATGGACCTTCCCCAAGGTAACCCGGTATACGATCGACTCGTATGAAGGCTGGGTTCGGGACCTCCGGGCAGTCCGCCAGAGGGGGTATTCCATCACCATGCAGGAATTGGATATTGGCGTAGCTTCCATAGGCGCTCCGCTATGGGGCCCCTCAGGGATACTGGCCGGCCTGAGCATCGTCTATGCGGTAGGTACTATCGGGCCAGAAGAGCAACAACGGTTGATCCAGCTCGTCGTCGACAGCGCTGCCCGGGTGAGTGACCGTCTTGGCGGCCTGCACAACCGAGTAGCAGCAAAGGACGGGAAAGGCCATGACACACATTGTCAAGCGTGTTCTGAGCCTGGTAGGTAACACCCCAGTAGTCGGACTTTGAAGGGGGCAAGGTAGCGCCGGAAACGGTCTTCATCGACGCATCCTCTGCAGACTGACCTGTTCGGGCCTGACTATCCAGAGAAACCGGAGAAAACAAGCGATGTCGACTAGAAGCGCACCTATTGCACATGGCCGGGTGGCACGATTCCGCCTAGTGGGTTGCCTCGAACGGGACGGCCTGGAAGGAGTCATAGCGACTACTCCGGAGAACGTCTACTACATTACGGGCTTCTTCGGCTTGCCCGAATGGTCCGTCCGCCTCACGCAGGCCTATGCCGTATGGGTCCCTGAAGGGCTCCCGGCGTTGATTGTCCCGCTGTCCGAGTTGGATTTCGCCGCTGAAAACGTGGCTGAAGATATTGAGGTGTTCTGCTACGGCAGTTTCTCCTATGGAATCGATGGGGGTTCTTCGGCTGCCGGGAAGCGCCTGGCTTCCTGGCTCGGGAACCCGGTGTTCCCGGACCCAGTAGCCGCCTTGCATCATGTCCTAGGGTCCCGCCATCTCACGGGTCGCGCCATCGGATTGGACGAGGTCGGGCTCGCGCCGGGGCTGTGGACTCAGATTGCCCGGGACGAACCACTTGTATCTCCCGCCTACGAGCTACTGCGACGGGTTCGGGCTGTCAAATCAGAGCAGGAAATCCAAGCGCTGGAACGAGTAGCCAGGATCACAGAACGGGCAGCCCTCAAGGCGGTGGAAGCCACCATCGCCGGTGAGAGCGAGATGGACCTTGCCCGACGGTTTCACTCCCACCTTGTGGCCAATGATGTATGGCCGGAGGTTACCGTGGTCGGGGCGGGAAGCCGCAGCGCTTTCCCTAACGCCCAAGCTACAGGTCGCCTTCTGGCGCCAGGCGATATCGTGCGATTAGACCTGTGTGGTTATGCAGGGTTTTACCACTCAGATATCGCGCGAACTGTGATCGTCGGCCGACCCACGCCTGAATACGAGTCGGTTTACTCAGCGTTGCTCGCCGGCCAACAAGCAGCCATAGAAAGCATACACCCCGGGGTGAGGGCTTCGGACGTTTTCGCAGTAGCGGTCGAGACAGCACGCAAGGAAGGTCTAACTAATTATGAGCGACACCATTGTGGCCATGGGATCGGCCTGGAGGGTTACGATGCCCCGCTTATCGGCCCTGGCGATACAACTGTCCTGGAGGAAGGCATGGCGCTTTGCATCGAGCTGCCGCTCTATCGCGTCGAATGGGGCGGCATGCAGGTGGAGGATACGGTTGTGGTCACCAGTACGGGCGCTCGACTATTGACCTCTTCCCCCAGGGGGCTCTGGTCCATGGAAGGGATTAGGGAGTGATTCTGTGGATTCCGTAGACGTGGACGTTCTGGTAATCGGCGGGGGAGGCGCAGGCGCCCAGGCCGCGCTGGCGGCGGCGGAACAGGGGGCGTTTGTAGCCATACTGGAGAAGGGCGTCTTCGGACGATCCGGGTGCACGGTGATGGGCGCCTATTCCTGTTGCGCTGCTTTCGGACACGCGGATCCCAGGGACAATCCTGGGGTTCACTTCGCTGATACCATGCGTGCGGGGCGGGGCATCAATGACCCGGGACTGGTAGAGTTGTTCACCCGGGAGGCCCCGGAGAGAGTGCAGCAGCTGTTTGACCTGGGTGTTCCCTTTGTACGCGCAGGTGACGGATTCGCTCAGGCCCCGCTCGACGGGCACACCTATCCGCGGGCTTGCTTCATAAGTTACTTCCACACAGGCCGTAGCATGTTGAGGGGCCTCGGGAGGGTGGTCAGAGCCACAAGCCAGATACACGTTTACTCCGACATACTCGTCATCGATCTCATATCCCATGACGGTCGAGTTTGGGGCGCCCTGGCCTATGACCTGGTTCGCGCCCGGCACGTGTTGTTTCGCGCCAGGGCTACGATCATCGCCACAGGGGGCGGTTCCCGGGTTTACGCCCGTAGTACCGTATCCGCCGACAATACGGGGGATGGACTGGCCCTGGCCATCCGCGCAGGCGCAGCCCTAAGGGACATGGAATTTGTCCAGTTTTATCCCACCGTGACCCTCTACCCGCGCCTGGTGGGTTGGGATCCGACCGCTCCCGCAACCCTGCGGCTTCAGGCAGAGTCCCGGATCTACAACGCCAGGGGCGAGGACTTCATCGATGACCTGCTGCCTGATTGGAGATTCAAGGGCACACGAGATTTCATGGCTCGCACCATATATTCGGAGATCATGCGCGGTGGCGCGCCATCTCCACACGGCGGGGTATTCATAGATGTATCCCATCTTCCGGAAGAGGTAATCGAACGGGAACTTGGGGTTGATGGCTTCTACGACAATCTTCGCCTGGCGGGGATCGACCTCAAGAAGGGGCCCATCGAAACTACGGTTGCCGCCCACTACTTCATGGGGGGGATAAGGATCGACGGTGACGGGTGGACCGGCGTGGACGGCTTGTATGCCGCTGGAGAAGCGACTGCGGGTTTCCACGGCGCCAACCGTCTCGCGGGGAACGCCCTTTCCGAGATCCTGGTGAGCGGCTATCGAGCAGGTAGGGCCGCGGCCCTCGCAGCTATGAACGGCGGGGAGAGAGCATTCCCCATTGATCAGGTCACCGGGCCTCAGGAATCGCTGCGAAATCTGATCATCGGCTCCCAGAAGGACGCCACCGGTGCAGAACTCAAACAGGCGCTTCAGACCATAATGTGGGAGAAGGCCGGCGTGGTCCGGGAGGCCGATGCCCTGGCTCAGGCCCAGCGAGAAATCGAGGAACTGGCCTTGACTGCGACCCATGGGCTGAGAACAGGCCCCGAAGTGCCCTATAATATGCAACTGGTCGATGCAGTGGAAGCCCGCCGGATGATCACTGTAGGCCAGGCGATCGTCCTCAGCGCATTGACCCGGCAGGAAAGCAGAGGCGCGCATTTCCGGTCCGACTTCCCCAGAGAAGACAGTTCCTGGCGCGTAAACCTCGATGTCAGGCAGACATCCGGCGGCGATGATGACTGGGGAAGGGATCTGGCCATCAGCTCCTGCCCCATCGCCAATGCAGATCAATACCCAGAGGTGGACGACGTTGATCCCGACTAGCCTTGCAGGGGACCTGGGACAACCCGTTGCTGTAGTGGAAATTCAACGCTGTAACCCTAGAACCAGCAACGAAAGCCGGTTCGATACATATTACGTGCCCTATGACCCTGGCCTCACTGTGCTCGATGTGTTGAAGAGGATTTATCTTACCCAGGATGCGAGCCTGGCGTTTCGCCACGCCTGCGACTGCTCCTATTGCGGTGTCTGTGGGGTCAAGGTCAATGGGCGTCCCGTTCTGGCCTGCAAGACGCTGATGACACAGCATATGAGGATTGAACCCTTGAAACAAAGCAAGGTAATACGGGACCTGGTCATCCAGCAGGATTGACCGGGGGAGTGACTGAGGATGACGATTGAAGTAAGGGAACAACCAGGGGAACAGCCAAGCGAACAACCCAGAGTATGCGTCATTCAGGGAGGCGGGCGCCCCCGCGGCAATACCTATCACCTGTGCCAGGCGGCCGCTCATGGCGCAACCGCGGCCGGCGCCGAAGTACGCTCCCTTTCACTGGTGGGGAAGCGCATATCGCCCTGCCTGGGATACGCCTGTGATCATTGCCGCACGAACGGGGGAGACTGCCGCATCGACGACGACTTCCATGCCATTTACCGCGAAGTGCTGGCCTCGGACGGGATCATCATCGCCTCGCCGGTGTACGTGGGGACCGTTTCCGCCCAGCTCAAGGCGTTCATGGAGCGTTTCCGGGCTGGGAGCATCGGCGCGCTGTTTCACGGTATGAGAGACCCCTTGCGGGACAAGGTGGGCGGCGCGCTGTGCGTCGGCATCCACCCCTACGGGGGCCAGGAGTTCGCGCTGCAGTCCATCATCAACTTCTTCCTCGCGGAAGAAATGATCGTTGTGGGAGGTGATACACCCAACGCGTACTTCGGCGCCGCTGGCGAATCGGGAGCGCAGGGACCGCACCCCTGCCCACCGGACAGCATTCTGGATTCCCATCGTGCTCTGGAGGCTGCACGCACAGTAGGGACTAGGGTAGCAACAATAGCACGCGCGCTAATGAGACACGTTAATTGAGGGGGGCAAACGATGAAGAGTTGCAGCAGGCACACTGCCATGGCTCTGGCGCTGGCCTTGATTATGAGCCTGGCAGTCACAGGTTGCGGCCGGCCAACAAGCGCTCCAAATGACCAGCCGGAAGTGGTCACTTTCACATTTGCGACATCGCAGGAGCCCAGCACTCTCGATCCGGCGGCGGTGTACGACGGGTCAGATCGCATCACACGGTTGGTATATGAGAGCCTCTTGCAGTACAAGGGGGCAACGGGTGAGGTTGAACCCTGCCTTGCGGAATCCTATCAAGTCTCACCTGACGGGACGACATATACGTTCAAACTGAGGCAGGGCGTGACGTTTCACGACGGGACCCCGTTCAATGCGGAGGCCGTGAAGTTCTCGTTCAACCGGATGCTCAGTCTCGGCAAGGGCCTGGCATGGGCATTCAAGATGGTTATGGACGACAAGACTGTCCAGGTGGTCGATGACTTCACAGTGAGATTCGTTCTGAAAAAACCCTACCCCGCCTTTCTCGGGATGGTTGCTTCGCGTTACGCGGCCCCCATCATCAGCCCCAGTGTTGCCAAGCAAGAAAAGGATGGTGACCTAGGCGCTGAATGGGCCAAAGAGAACACCATCGGAACCGGACCGTACATGCTTGACAAGTGGGTTCGTAACCAGGAAGTGGTTCTCAAGAAGAACCCCACCTATTGGCGCGGTTGGGAAGGCAAGCATTTCGGCCAGGTGGTCATGAAGATCGTGCCCGAGCCATCTACACAACGAATGCTTCTGGAACAGGGCGACGTCCTTGCCGCCACCCACATCACCGCGGATGACATTGCGGCCCTGCGCTCTAACCCGGACATCAGGATTGAACAACCGGAGAAATCCAATTTCGGGTTCTTCATCGGGATGAACTGCAATCGCAAACCGTTCAATGATAAGAAGGTCAGGGAGGCCCTGTCCTATGCCTTCCCGTACCAGGATACTGTGGACAAGGCGTTTCTCGGACAGGCCAGCAGGGCGGTAGGTCCCTTGCCGGCGGCCGTCCCTGGTCACAACCCCAATATCAAGGTATTCGAAACGGACATGGAGAAGGCCAAGCAGTTGCTGGCGGAGGCCGGCTACCCAAAGGGCGGCTTCACGGTGAAGGTCACGTATATGCAGGGGCAGGATGCGGGCACCAGGATATTCAACGTCCTGGCCGCCACCCTCACGGAGTTGGGGATCAAGGTTGAGGCTCAGCCCCTTACCTGGTCCGCCATGGTCGACCAGCTCACCAGCCAGGATACTGCGCCCGATCTCGTCATCGGCGACTGGTGGGACGACTATCCCGATCCCGATTCTTACCTGGGAGGGATGACAGGGTCATTCTTCTGGACGTCGAAGGACCCGGCGAACCAATTCTACTCGAACCAGAAGATAAATGAGATTCTGGGCCAGGCCGCCTTCGAGCCCGACTCCGCCAAGCGAAATGAGCTATACACACAGGTGCAGGAGATGCTGGTTGAAGACATGCCCGCAATCTGGGTTCTTGATCAGCTCCAACCCGTAGCCATGCGGGCCAACGTGAAGGGCTTCCAGTACAATCCCTATTACCTGATGACCTTCAACGTGTACTCCATGTATCTGGAGTAGCACTAGCGCATCGTTGGTGGGGTGGCCGGGCACCGCCCCACCAACGATACTTGTCCGGCAAGATGCTTCGGGCGGAAGGGAACGGTGGAGCCGGTGCGCGGCATGTATCCATTGAGGCGTTTCTTGCTCATGGCTCTCGTACTGTGGGTGGTTACGACCATCACCTTCTTCCTTTCCTATGTGGTTCCAGGCGACCCCGCTCGATTGATTGCCGGGGCGACAGCCAGCCCGGAACAGGTGGAACGGGTGAGGCATGAACTCGGGCTCGACCGGTCTGTCTCATATCAATACCTGACATATCTGAACCGATTGGCCCACGGTGATTTGGGCCAATCCTTGCAGTCAAGACGTCCGGTCATCGCCGACATACGGGACTACTTCGGGGCAACCTTTGAGCTCAGCACCCTGGCTTTGCTGGTGACACTCGCCATCGGGATTCCCCTGGGAGTTCTATCCGCGATCTACAAAGACACCTTCATCGATCATGTTTCCCGCTTGTTTTCCCTGAGTGGTATCTCATTCCCCGTCTTCTGGCTCGCCCTCTTATTGCAGGTATTGTTCTGCCAGGTACTGGGGGTATTGCCATTGGGAGGGCGCTTGGGAACGGGCGCCGCTGATTTCAGGGTCCATACCGGCCTGTACCTCATAGACTCTCTGCTATCTGGGAATCGGCCGCTGTTTAAGGACGTGCTGCGGCACCTCATCCTTCCAGCAGCCTGTGTAGCCTATCCCACGCTGGCAATGGTAACCCGCATAGTCCGCGCCAACATGCTTGAAGTTCTTCAGCAGGATTTCATCAGAACGGCGCACTCATTGGGCTTTTCCCCCAGGGTCGTCTTCTTTCGGTATGCCCTTAAGAACGCGATGATATCGACGATAACCGTAGTCGGACTTGCCTACGGATACCTCCTCGGTGGCTCTCTGCTGGCCGAGATGATCTTCAGTTGGCCAGGCTTGGGGCGGTATACGGCCTTCGCCATCATCAACTCTGACTATCCGGCGGTGATGGGAGTGACGATCACCATCGCCCTCACCTACATGGTGTTGAACCTACTCATAGACATCGCTTATGGAATAATTGACCCCCGTGTTAGGATCCAGGGGTGAGAAAATGACGAGCTTTCGCAAGTCCACAAGGAGAATCCTGAAGAATAAGCTCAGCGCCCTGAGCTTTCTGGGCATCATGTTTCTGGTGGGTGTTGCTGTAGTAGGGCCCTACGTCTCCCCGCACCCGGAGGATGCTGCGGGCGTGGCCCGGCTGTCTGAGCGGCTGAAACCGCCGTCCCCGGAGTTCCGTCTTGGGACTGACGAGATGGGACGTGATATTCTCAGCCGGGTTATCCTGGGGGTGAGGATTTCCCTGTCCACGAGCCTAATTGTAGTGGCTGTGGCGGCTAGCATCGGCACCGCCGCCGGGCTCATCGCCGGCTATTTCGGGGGTTGGGCGGACGAGATAATCATGAGGGTCACGGACGCGTTCTTGTCGATTCCCTCCCTAGTGCTGGCGCTGGCTGTGGGGGCCTCCATGGGCCCCGGACTGTTCAATGCGCAGATGGCCATCGCCTTGGTATGGTGGCCCTGGTATGCCAGGCTGGTTCGCTCCCAGGTGTTGGGACTGCGAAACCGGGATTTCGTCGAGGCCGCCAACGCGGTTGGGGCCTTGCCGATAAGGGTAATTACACGGCATATACTCCCCAACTGCATGGCGCCCATCATGGTTCAGGCCTCGCTGGACATGGGGTATGTTCTCTTGACCGCCGCCAGCCTTGGTTTTCTCGGATTGGGCGCCCAACCTCCCACCGCCGAATGGGGCCTTATGGTTAGTTCAGGGCGCCAATTCTTCCCTCGGTGGTGGTGGGTGTCCACTTACCCCGGATTGGCCATCTTCGTTACTGTCCTATTGTTCAACCTCGCCGGTGACGGGGTGCGAGACATTCTCGATCCGAGATTGCGGAGATAGAGACTAGGAGAGATGTCATCGTGCGGCCATTGTACAAGAGACTGGGCATGCTGATTCCGTCAGGCAACACCACACTGGAACCTGAGGTCTGGTCGTTGCTTCCGCCGGGGGTCTCCCTACACGTTGCCCGGTTGAAATTGCGCGCTGACACACTCGAAGAGCTCCAGAGAATGGTTGATGACCTGCCGGTGCAGGTGGACCGGCTACTAGACGCCCATCCGCAAGCAATCGCCTTTGCTTGCACGGCCGGGAGTTTCCTTGAGGGCATCGGTTATGACCGAAGAATTATTGATGTGGTCTCCGGCATCACCGATGTGCCTTGCACGACCACACTACTGCAGTGGTGGCAGCCTTCAAGGAGTTAGGGATTGAGAGGCTGGCAGTCTTTACACCCTATCCGGAGTGGCTAACCACTAGGGAGGTAGATTTCCTCACCGAGGCCGGCTTCGAAGTGGTTTCCCACAAGTGCCTGGGATTGGAAGACGGGATGAACGAAGTATCCCCGGGGGAGATATACTCCGTCGCAAGGTCGATGGATGACCCTGCGGTAGATGGCATTTTCATCAGCTGTACCGATTTCCCTAGCCTCAGCGTCCTGCCCTCGCTTGAGAGAGACCTGGGCAAACCGGTGGTTAGTTCCACTCAGGCCACCTTATGGATGCTGTTTCGAATCGCAGGACTAGAGTGCCGGCTAAACCACAGCCTGTTGCTGGACCGGATCTGACTTTCCCCTAGTGATCTGGGACACTGCCGAAAGGAGGGTTTGGTGTTGGGCCCACTACTTGCCGTTACGGATCTTCGAACTGTATTCTATGATGAAGCCACCATGGTGGCCGCTGTGGACGGCGTAACCTTCGAAGTCGGCCGGGGGGAGACTCTAGGGATTGTAGGGGAATCAGGCTGTGGCAAGAGCGTCACATCGCTGTCCATTATGCGCCTTATCCCAAACCCGACAGGTAGAATCATGAATGGCGAAATCCTGTTTGAGGGCCGCAACCTCTTAGATCTCTCCGAGGCGGAAATGCGCAAGGTGAGGGGTAACGAGATCTCAATGGTTTTCCAGGAACCTATGACCTCGTTAAACCCAGTGTTCACAGTGGGCGCCCAGATCAGTGACGTCATACGCTTGCACCAGGGTCTGAGCAAGAAGGAGGCCACTGGCCGTGCTATCGAGATGCTCCGGCTAGTGGGCATCCCCATGCCGCAAGAGCGAGTGAAGGAATACCCGCATCAGATGTCTGGTGGGATGCGGCAACGGGTGATGATCGCCTTGGCCCTATCCTGCAATCCCAGGCTCCTTATTGCCGATGAACCGACTACAGCTTTGGACGTTACCATCCAGGCGCAGATTCTGGAACTGATGAAGGGGCTCAAGAGCGAAATCGGGATGGCAATCATACTGATCACCCACGACCTCGGGGTGATCGCCGAGATGGCAGAGCGCGTACTTGTCATGTACGCTGGGGTGATTGTGGAGGAGAGCCCGGTGGCTCTTCTGTTTGAGCAGCCACTCCACCCGTACACCCAGGGGCTTCTAGCCTCAATCCCGTGCCAGGATACGGGTAAGAGCCGATTACACGTCATCAAAGGCGTCGTGCCCAACCCTCAGGAAATGCCCAAAGGCTGCCGTTTCAACCCGCGTTGCGCCTACGCTGAAGGCCGGTGCCTCACCGAAGCCCCCCCGCTTAGTGAACTAGGGGATGGCAGAAAGGTGAGGTGCTGGCGGCACGGCACTGAGTGCTAGATGCGAGGGGGTAGTCTGAATGTCCGATGTCCTGGTACAAGTGGAAAACCTGAGAAAACACTTCCCCATCACTGGAGGGATTTTTCGTCGCCCGGCGGGATACGTGAGGGCGGTGGACGGGGTGAGTTTCAAAGTCAGACGAGGCGAAACGCTGGGTCTTGTAGGAGAATCTGGTTGTGGCAAGACAACTACTGGCCGAGTGATTCTACGCCTCTTGGAGCCTACCTCGGGTAAGGTCTACTTCCAGGGTAAGGATGTGTTCGCCCTTAGACACGAGGAGCTTAGACGCCTGAGGCGGGAGATGCAAATCGTCTTCCAGGACCCATATGCCTCGCTTAACCCGCGGATGACGGTGGCTGATATCGTGGGAGAACCCCTTGAGGTCCACGGGGTGGCCAGGGGGAAGGAGAAGGAGAAGCGAGTGGGGGAACTCCTGGAGGTAGTAGGCTTAGAGCCCCGACATGCTCGGCGTTACCCGCATGAGTTCTCCGGCGGTCAGCGACAGCGCATCGGCGTCGCTCGGGCCCTGGCGCTGAACCCTAAGCTCATCATCTGTGACGAACCTGTCTCTGCCCTGGACGTATCCATCCAGTCACAGGTGCTGAACCTCCTTCTGGACCTGCAGGCGGAATACGGGCTGACGTACCTTTTCATCTCCCACGACCTATCGGTAATCAAGCACATCAGTGATCGGGTTGGCATCATGTATCTTGGAAAACTGGTAGAAATGGCGGACGTTCAAGAAATCTACGTCCACCCCAAACACCCCTACACCGAGGCCTTGCTATCTGCCATCCCGGTACCCAACGTGAAACTGAAGCGACATCGGATCGTGCTGAAAGGGGATATCCCAAGCCCAGCGAATCCCCCCCGGGGGTGTCCATTCCATACGCGTTGCCAGCACGCCACGGAGGAGTGCTGCCGGGTCGAACCGCCCTTTGTGGATGTGGGAGGTGGGCATTACGTGGCATGTCACCGATAGAAGAATGTGAAGGGAGGCAGAAGATGCCGCGGACCCTCGGGTGAAATACCAGCGCAACCTCGCTTCGGCAGGAACCCTGGCGATTGACGGTTCGCCTTCGACGATAGAGTGTACGCCTACTTCTCAGGTCACACACGTGGGGGGCCCAGTGTTGGTAGATTCCGGCCGGAGGCATAAGTCACCCGGAATGTCTGCGGCGCGTTGAGAGATAACCGTGTTCACTCTACCCGGCTACATAATTGATGAAGCGACAGCGGAAAACGACGGAGCAAGAGTCTACAGGGGACGGAGCATCCCGGACGGAACGCCGGTCATCATAAGGGCGATTGAGGAAGAAGCAGGCGGTCCTGGGGCAATTGCCAGACTCGTGCACGAGTACGAGGTCACCCGGAGTCTTGATGTCGAGGATATCGTCAGGCCTGTGCGACTGGAACAGCACGGTGGGTGTCTCGCCCTGGTCACGGAAGATACTGGGGCCGTGTCCCTCAGGGAATACTCCCGGGGTGATTCCATCGACCTATCCGTCTTCTTTGCCGTTGCCATTCAGGTGGCCCGAATACTCGGACATCTGCACGAAAGAGGCATCATTCACAGTGATTTGAAACCGGACAACATAATGATCCACCCCGGCACGGGGAAGGCGACAATCACAGGTCTTGGCTGTGCGGTTCAGTCTGTCGCAGGGAGTGGGAAAGCGGCAGTCGCCGGATTCCCATCGGGGACGCCTGAGTACATGGCGCCGGAGCAAACCGGGCGCCTGAAACGCAACGTAGATCACCGGAGCGATCTCTATTCCCTCGGTGTAGTGTTGTTTGAGATGCTGACCGGTCGATTGCCTCTGGAAGCCAGGGATCGGATTGAGTGGGTACATGCCCATGTTGCCCGCAGACCAGAATCACCCAGCGAGAGTGACCCCGACATACCCCCCGTTGTGTCTGCTGTCATCATGAAGCTGCTCTCGAAAACCCCTGAAGACAGATACCAGAGCGCCCGTGGGCTCCTGTGGGATCTGGAAGAATGCGGGCGTCAATGGCGCCAGTCAGGCAAGATCGAGCCGTTCCCTCCTGGACAAAAGGACGTGTCCGTTCATCTTCAATTGCCGCGGAGGTTCTATGGAAGAGAAAAAGAAGCGGAGGCCGTGAGGTCCGCCTTCGAGCGCGTATGCGCCGGCGAGGCCGGGGTCATGCTTGTGAGCGGATACGCTGGTGTCGGCAAGACGAGGTTGATCAATGAAGTCCTCAGGCCGGCCGCGGTTGCGAGAGGCTACTTTGTGAGCGGCAAGTTCGATCAGCTCAAGCGGAACACACCCTACGCTCCGTTCGCTCAAGCGTTCGGGAGCCTGATAAGGCAGCTCATGACGGAGAGTCAGGAGAGCCTTAGTCGGTGGAGAAAGAGAATCCAGCATGCCGTCGGGCGGAGCGGAGCGCTCATCACCCACGTGATTCCCGAAGTCGAGTTAATCATTGGGCCTCAACCGCCCATCGAGACACTTCAGCCGAAAGAGGCGCAGAACCGCGTCCTCATGGTGTGGGGGGACTTCATCCAGGCGTTTGCAGGGAGAGAGCATCCCCTGGTCATATTCCTGGATGACCTGCAGTGGGCTGATGCGGCCTCCCTGCAGCTCATCAGGTATCTGTGCCAGACGGCGGACAGGCGCTACTGGCTCCTGGCCGGTGCTTACCGGGACAATGAAGTAACGGAGACTCACCCCCTGATGGCGCTCCTCGAGGATCTCGGACAGGAAGGCTTTCCAGTCCGGCTGATAGCACTCCCTCCGCTTGACCGGTTCCACGTCATGGAGTTGATTGCCGGCGCGCTGCACTGCCGCAGGCAAGAGTCCGATCCGCTGGCTGAAGAACTGTACCGCAAATCGGGAGGGAATCCTTTCTTCCTTATCCAGCTGTTGACGTCCATCCATCACGACGGGCTCCTGCGGTTCAACGTCGAGGTCGGATGCTGGGAGTGGAACACCGCCGCCATCCAGAGACTCCAGGTTGCGAATGATGTGGTCGATTTCATGCTTGGAAAGCTGGAGAAGCTGCCGGAAGGGACACGGAACGTACTGAAGCTGGCTGCCTGTCTTGGAAACCGGTTCGACCTGAAAACCCTGTCGGTTGTTTGCGAGAAGCCCCTTGCGGAAACGTCGTCTTGCCTTCTGCCGGCAGTGCTGGCCGGGCTCGTTGTGCCCATAGACGACAACGGCGGAACCCCGCCCGCCCCGGTCGGCGACGGTGAGGCGAGTCTCCATGAGTTCCTACATGATCGAGTCCAGCAAACCGCATATGCCCTGATTCCGGAGGGGGACAGAAGTGCGGTACACCTCAGGATCGGCCGCCTTATCCTGGGCAGTACTTCCGAAGACGAGATGGGCGACAGGATACTGTCGATCATGGACCACTTGAACTGCGGCCTTGACCTGGTGGATGACCCGGCCGAGAGGCTGAAGATGGCTGAGTACAATCTGGCGGCGGGGCGGAAGGCCAAGGCCGGCGCCGCTTACGACTCCGCGTTGGGCTATTTGAGGTGTGGTGTGGAACTGCTGCCCGGCGATTCGTGGGATACCTGCTATGGACTGAGTTACGACCTGTACTTGGAGCGCGCCCAGTGTGAAT
The DNA here is from genome assembly GCA_050260105.1 of Ignavibacteriales bacterium. GTDB lineage: Bacteria > Bacillota > Sulfobacillia > JABLXB01 > JABLXB01 > SM1-B181. The sequence goes on from JBLNBR010000005.1 coordinate 34,507, forward strand.
ACATGTTGGGTAATTTGGAGACGGCTGAACAGCTGTTTGACACATTGGTCCTCCGCACGCGGACGGAGCTCGAGAGAGCGAGCGTGCACGGCCTGAGGACAATCCTGCGCGCAGGAATCGGGGATTGCGCCGGGGCTATCCGCATCGGAGTCAGTGCCTTGCGGAGACTTGGAGTCCGGTTACCCGCCCGCCCCGGGAAAATCGACTACGCAAGGGAGTTGCTGCTATTCAGGTGGCTCATGCGCAACAAGAGGATCGATGACTTGATGCTCCTGCCCGAAATGGAAGACCCGGTGCAAAGAAAGGTCGCAGAGCTGTACGTGAGGGTCGAGTGCGTGGCAAGCGTCATCGAACCCGAACTGTACGGACTCATACTTCTGAAAGCGGCCAACCAGGCAGTCAAGTACGGCAACAGCGAAATGGCATGCATCGGGTACATCGGATACGGTATCACCGTGGGCAGCGTCCTTGGGGATTATGCAACTGGATGGCGGCTGGCGAAGATCGGCATTGAGCTTGCCGAGAAGTACGACATGAACCCCTCCAAGTGCATTGTGTACTTCACTGCCGGCGCCATTGTGGCTCACTGGACGCAACACGGCAGGGTCGGGATCGAATACTTGAACGAGGCTGTCCGGTGCGGCCTGGAGGCTGGGGATGTGCTCATTGTCGGCTATTCCATAGGTTGTATCTTCGAAAACAAGTACATCATGGGCGTTCCCCTCGCCGAGATCATCGGGGAGGTTCGGAAGGGCGACAGTTGGGCCAGAAGGATGAGACACGAGAACCTGGCCGCAAACACCGTGCTGTATCAGCACTTCATCTCGGACTTGATGGGGCAGTCGGAGGAACAGGGTTCACCGTGCACGGACATCTCCGGCGAAGACAGCGATAGGGCAGTCCGGGCAACCTCTTGTCTTCTCAGGATGCAGTCGTACTACTTGCGAAGCGATTACCTGAACGCGCTCACTGCGGCCGAGGAGATGCGGGGCTTCGCCGATTCAATCATGGGGTTCATGACATCGGCGGAGTACGTATTCTACTTCTCCCTTGTCATCGCCGCTATGTACGATGATCTTCCCTCGAGAGACAGGAGGAGATACTGGAACGTCCTCAGGAAGAATCAGCGGCAGATGAAGAAGTGGGCAGACGCCTGTGCCGAGAACTTCCTGCACAAGTACCTGCTGGTTTCCGCTGAAATGGCGCGTCTATCCGGCAGAGGCGCCGAGGCCATATCGATGTACGACCAAGCCATCCAGTCCGCCCACGAGAATGGGTATATCCAAAACGAAGCCATTGCCAGCGAATTGGCTGCCCGGTACTATCTGGCGACCGGGCGGGATTGGATTGCGAAAATGTACTTGCAGAATGCCTACAAGGGTTACTGTAAATGGGGAGGTCGAAGAAAGGCGCAGGAGCTCAAAGGACAGTATCCTGAGCTGTTGACCGAGACGATGGAGGCACAAGAAGACTCCAGCCTGACGGGAGTGTTTGAACGCACCTTGAAGGCTGCAGCGACTTCCAACAGCATCGCCGGGGAACTGGATGTTGCCGCCATACGCAAAGCCATAGACAACCTCCATAACGAGGTCGACCCCGATAGACTGGTTGAGCGCCTGTTGGAGATCGCCACCGAAAACGCGGGCGCTGATAAGGGGTATCTGATATTGGAGAGAGACGGAGAGCTTTTCATCGAGGCCGTGCAGGAAGGCGAACAGACCCCCGCGAGGGTCATCGCACCCGTGCCAGTGGAGAAGAGCACGAGTCTGTCCCGAGCAGTGGTCCGGTATGCCGCCCGGACTCTGGAGCCGGTGGTACTGAACGATGGGAGAGGGGGAGGGATATTCGCGAGAGACTCGTACATTGCACGAAATTCTGTAATGTCGATCATGTGTCTGCCGGTACTGTTCAGCGGCATACCAATAGGGGTTCTGTACCTGGAGAACAGCCTGATGAGAGGGGTGTTCACTGAAGCCCGCGTCGACGTGTCGAAAATCCTATTGAGTCAAATGCTCTACGCGAAAACACTGAAGCCATTCCTGGAAAAGGGCGCCATGAGTACGGATAGTAGAGACCGCCCGCCCCTGGTTGAGCCGCTCAGTGAGAGGGAAGTCGAAGTGCTCAGGCTGATTGCCGCAGGCCTGTCAAACGGGGAGATCGCCGGAAGGCTGGAGATGTCCGTCAACACGGTCAAGACCCACGTCAAGAACATATATGGCAAGCTTCAGGCCAACAGGAGAGTCCAGGTTGTAGCCAGGGCGAAGGCAGCGGGAATCCTGTAGGAGTCATCGTGGCGAGCGATAATACATCCCTGCTACGGACGGGGATGTATTCTTGTCTGTGAGAACACCCCCCCCACTCACCCTTTTGGGTGATGTCTTCTTCGAACAGATCGTGTACAGTCTGGCGATGAACAAGGTGATTCCTTGTGCGTAGGGGGGGAACGCAGTATGGCGCAGTTGTTGGGTCTGGATGTAGGGTATGGTTTCGTGAAGGTAACCGACGGTGAGGATGGCTTCATATTCCCCAGCGTGGTCGCGGACGCTGGTGAGGAACGGGTTTACTACTCGTCCATTCAGGGTGGGGACCCGTTGGGGAGCCTGCGTGTCAGGATAGACGACCGGCTGTTCTTTGTGGGGAAGGCCGCCGTACGACACTCCAATCTGGCGTCCCGGGCCCTGTCGGCTACCCGGTCGGAAGGCGACAATATGAGGGTCCTCTTTCTTTCGGCGATAGGTCTCTTGTGCCAGCAGTCCGCGAATGAGATCGATGTGGTGACGGGACTACCGCCGGGGTGCATCCATTTGTCCAAGCGGATGGTGGACGAGGTAAGCGGGCGTCACCTGATTGTGGTTCATCAGAACGGAACGGCGCGGAAGGTCGACGTCAACCTGAAAGCCATAGAGGTGGTGCCTCAACCGTTGGGCACCTATTGGAGTCAGATTCTCGAAGCCCCTGACCAGGCGCCGGCCCACTTGGACTGTCGGGTAGGCGTGGTGGATGTCGGGTACCTGACAACCGATCTGGCGGCTATCGAGGATGGAGAATTCATTCCCGCTCGAAGCACGACAATCAAGGTGGGACTTGCGGATGCCTACACCGATATTGCCCGCCGCCTGTCCAGGGAGTACGGGCTGGAACGCGAGCCCCATACGCTCGATGCCGCCGTCATCAAGGGGAAGGTGAAGGTATCGGGAGTCGAGGTGGATATCACTCCGATATGCCAGGGGGCCTTCGAACGCCTGGCAACCAAGGTCCTCGTCGAACTGACGTCTGCATGGCGGATTCAGGAATTCGACCGCCTGTACCTGAGCGGTGGTGGTGGTCAATCGCTGAGCCCATACCTGTTGCCGCACATTCCGCAGGGCAGGCTCGTCGATGAACCGATCACCGCAAACTGCCGGGGCTACTGGGAATGGGGGAAGCGACATGCGGGGGCTTGACGGCCTTGGAGTGTTGGGCTGATGTTGACTGGTTTAAGGTCGCGGAATTGCCGGACTGTCGTGGGACCAGAAGTGGAGCTTCATGGAGACCTCACGTCCCGGGGGTTGGTGGAGGTTCACGGTAAGCTTGAAGGGAACCTCTGGGTGGCGGGGAAAGTCTTAATCTGCGAAGAAGCCGTGTGCAACAGCAACATAGTAGCTGACTCCGTAGAAATCGCAGGTCAGGTGCATGGTGACGTCCGGGCGGAGAAACTGGTACTCTGCAGGACCGGGAGACTTTACGGTCAATCTGCCTGTCGCCGGCAGATCATTCGTAAGGGTGGGGCAATAGTGTCTGCCGGGAGTGGGTCAATACAGGAGGCGCCGGGGCTGGCCGACCCGACGGCGTGCGCTGCGGCCCTGATGACCGAATTACAGGTGGATGTGAGTGCCGCAGTCCCTGCTCAGCCTGCTCGCCCCGTTCAACATGTACAGCCCGTCCGTCCCAGGAGGCAGTCGTTTACCGCAAGCTTCTAGGGCTTCTCAAGGGGCGGGATGCCCACCTATGACGGCCTGTTCCGGCCGGGGCTTTCGCCGGACGGTCGCTGCTACGCGTACGATCTCTACGAGGAACGTGGGAACGGCGTGCATGCCCTGGACGTCGATGGGAACACGGCGAGTTTCTACCCGTCGTGGTCGCCCGACGCGAGGTACATGGCGGTGTACACCTGCGGCAACCCGGTTCCGCGATGATGAATCGATAGACCCATGGGCGGTTGGGGACGCCGGGTACGCCGCAGACGGCGTTCAATGGACAATCGCTAGATGTCCGGCGGCCTCCGGCTTCTGAGCCGTTTGACGGGCCGCTCAGAGTCAGCCCCGGTTCCATCGTGAGCAAACGATTCCGGTTGAGTATGTACTGCTCCGGAGGTGAATGCGATCGCCGATGAGGTCGGCGCCGGGGGGCGCTCAAGCAGGGGCGAGCACCGGAGCCAGCCTGCCAGGAGGTATTGACGTAGATGGCAGTCATTCGTGGCGCGCATTCCGGGGACTCCGACCCGCCGGCCCGTCCCGCGATGCCGCGTTTTTACCGGCACGAGCTGGAGACCGGTGACGTGTATGTGGTCCAGAAAGGCGAACGGATACTGGGATTTGTGTCCGTGTTGACCCGCCAATCAGTCCGCTACGTTGCGGAACTCTTCGTGCGTCCTGGCCGTCAATCCAGGAAGGTGGGAGGCTTACTCCTGAGGGAGGCTCTTCCGGAGGACGGAACGGCGGCCTGTACCCTGAGCTCACGCGACTACCGGGCCATGTCATTGTACATTCGCGCAGGCATGCGCTCGATGTGGCCGAACTTCGAACTGCGCGTGCGCTCAGCCGACCTGGGTATGCTGCCAGAGTTAGGCGTCGAGGTGACTGCGGCATCCCCCGGCGAGCCTGACTTGGTGACATGGGACGAGCAGGTCGGCAGGCGCCGGCGCCCTCTGGATTTGTCGTACCTGACCAGCGAACTGGGCGCCGTCCCACTGTGGTTCCGCCCCAGCGCCACGTTCTTCTGAAGGTCTCTGAAGGATCCCCGGGCACCACGATACGCGAGCGTGACGGAGGGAGCGATGATGTGTCGGGTCGTGGTCAATCTGACGGTGAAGCGGCCCGTCACGCGTTGGACGCCGCAGCGGATTCTACCTGTGCCGTTGGTGTGCTGCCTGGTCCTGATACTGTTGTTGCCGCTCTTGCCAGGCTGCGGAAGCGCCGGCGATCCCGTCAAGGTCCAATCTGCGGAGTCTCCGTCGGCGGCCGGACAGGGCGCGTGGCCTCCTTCGGGCGCTGCGACGACGGCAATCGCACCGATGGAGCGGGGCGCCGCTATGGACCCCGGGACGACACTTCTGGACGACCCGGACCCCGTCGATTGGGTCGATCATCTTCCCCGCAGGCTCGCGAACGGGAAGGTTAGACTCGGCCCCTTCCTGACTCTGGGGCGTGACGTAGAGTGGTTCTGGTGCCCGGGTGGAGAACGGCTACTCCTGACTGTCCAACGCCGCGATAGCGTTGAATTGTGGGTGGCCGGCGCCAGGACCGGCGACTCATCGCTCCTGTACCGAGAGGAAGACCTCGAGGCCATATTCCCTCTTGGGTGGATCGGGCCTGCCGAAGTGGTGTGCCTGGATTTGTCGCGCTGCCGGACGGACGACCTGATGGCCCCAATGTGCGTGAAGGTTGTTGGTTTCTCCGGTGATGAGGCGGAGTGCCGGAATCTGGCGACGCTGAATGGCCGCCTGTGTGGCGCCTGCGTCACGCCGGGCGGAAGGTTCGCCTGTGTCTGCTACATGGATTCGCCACGGACCGCCAAGGTCATGCGGGTCGATACGCTGACAGGCCGGAGGATTGATCTTGTGAAGGACCGGCTAGCCGCGAACGATTTTGTGCCACCGGTTTGGTTCTCACCGGACGGCCGCAGCGCGGTCATGCTGGAATTTGAGAAGCACACCGGCCCGTTCCGGCTCACGTTTCTCGATTTCGTCGAGGGCCGGGCATGGAGCGTGGGGCCGTATCTCGAGCTCATAGACTGGGTGGGCTGGAATCCAAGCGGTACTCACGTGGCCCACAAGGTCGCCGACGGGACTCACAAGACCGTCGAGGGACTGGATGCGATGGTCGTCGTGAGCCCGAAGGTGAGGATCCTCGATCGAACGGGCAACGTGGTCCGGTCGGTGGGCCTGCCCACAGGCGAGTTGATAGAGTCTGTCGCCTGGAAGGACGACGACACACTCATTCTCCGGGAGATGGCCGAGACCCGCAGCCTACCCGGCAGTAATGCCGGGGTGCCGTGGGTGGTCTCTCTCACCGGGGCGCCAAGACCTGCCGGTCCAGACGAGGCTCAACCGTTCCATGCCGAGAGCAGCCTGCCAATGCCCTGCGGACGTAGTCCGAAGTACAGGGTGGAGGAGCGTTCGTGGCGAGGGAGCGATGACGAGTACCTGAAGGAGATCATTGTGGCGCCCATCCGGAGGGATCAGAACCTCGTGGATTGAAGAGAATGCAGGGATAAATGAGGGAGACGGAATGCGCTTACACAAACGGATTACCGCGATCCTTGTTCTGCTGGGAACGCTGTTTGCCGCAAGCCTGGCTATCCGGTTCAGGCACTACGACAACGGCGCCTGGGTGAGGACTCCCGTTCTGGGCGTGTATCTGAGAGAACTCAGAGGGTTTGGCAGGTCGGCCGACCCTGCGAGAAGGCTTCCTCCAAATTGGGGCTTATTCAGCGGTTACACCGCGAGGAACTTTACTCTGGATCTCTTGAATCTGGACTATTCGCAGCCCCTCAAGTGGGAAGATGTCGCTGCGGGCCCGGGCATCGTCGTGTGCAGGCTTGGTCCTCAGAATGAGAGGCTACCCGTCGCGATTTATCCCAACAGTAGGGTGGAGGGGCTGAGCACGGAAGTCATTCTCAGCAAAGTGCCCTCTGACGACCCCGGCGCCATTGAGGGGAACGAGCCGATTGTGCCAAGGTATCGTTTGACTCTTCGCCGCCTGCCGTTCACGAGCACCCTGTATGTCACTTCTGTCGTGAACGTTCCTGAGACAGAACGATAGGTCCTTTCCTATGGGCTACGGCATCCGGTGTCTAGATTGAGGTGGTCCATCATGGGGCTGCGAACGCTGCGAACCTCGAAGGCGGCTCGATGGCGTTTTCTGCTGCTCCTTACGATCATCATTGCCTGTGTTGTTGCGGCGGTCGCAGTCAAGACCGCAACGGGACGCCTGCCATACCCCGTCTGCGTGATGATCTCTGAATACCCCGACCGGCCGGTGAAGGGAGTCCAGGACGCGGCGATCGTTTATGAGTGGGTAGAATGGGATGGCTCGACAAGCCTGCTGGCCGTCTTCACAAGAAAACCGGGCTCGCAAGTCGGTCCTATAGCGCCACTGTCCCTTGGCGCCGCCCATCTTGCATACACCTATGGCAACGTCGCATGCAGCATGACGCTGCCGGAAGCTGAACAATTCATCAGGTCATACGTGTATCCGCTGACGAGAATACCCGCCAGGCCGGCCCAATACACCACCCTGGATGAAATCGTGGCCTCGTTGGAGAGACAGCGCTACCGTCTCCTCCCCGAAGAGAACTACATGATGAACAGGGGTAAGACGGAGGTCAAGGGAGGCCCCGCATCGCTCATCGCGGGAGTCGGAAACGATGGGGCCGAGGTCTTCCGGTGGAGTTGGGATGGCCGGTGCTACCGGCGGACAGTCGGTGACGGGCACGTCCGGGTGTCTGCCCTGGTGGTACTGTACGCGCAAGGTGGGCCTAACGATTCGGGCGCTTTCCCCGATGGCGTTTTCGCCGGGGATAGAGGGCCGGCGTTGGTCTACGTCGGTGGTCGAGAAACCAGGGCATATTGGACAAGATACCCGGCCCCCACGCCAATCGCCCTGGAAGACGGCGAACATGGGACACTGTCTTTGCCAAGAGGGCCCGTCTGGTTTCACATAGTCACGAGCAAGGCCGGTTATTTGGTCACCGCCGCCGGGGGGTAATCAGATGTGAGGGGATTCATCGTGGGACTCCTGCTCCCTTGCGTGGCGGCATCAATAGTTTTGAGTGGTTGTACCTCGAGACAGACGAACTCTTCTACGCCCTTGAGTTGCGTTATGACGACTACCGCTTCAGAGCCGACCCAGACACAGGAGATTGTGATTGAGGAAATCCACATGGTTACAAAACACCACGGCTGGGCCGTCGCTTCTCAGGGGCTGTTCCGCACTCTGGACGGTGGTGTGAACTGGTGGTCCGTCACTCCGCCCGGGGTCAAGGGAGTAAGCGGGTCCTCAGCCGACTGGTTCTTTCTAGATGCTACCACTGCCTGGTTGCTTGTTAACGAGGAGCACGCCGTGGAATCGCGGGGAGTCCTGTTCAGCACTACTGACGGGGGAAAGTACTGGAGCGGGTCGGAAGTCCCTTTCACATCAGCGAGGCTGTTCATTACAGCAGATGAAAGGCAAACAATCGGATGGGCCCTGAAACGGTATGGACCGGCGTCTGGCAGCGAGCCGGTTGACTTGTACAGGATGGAGAGGGGCGGTCACTGGGTCCTGGTCCATCGCGGCGAGGGGCCCTCGAATCCGGCCCCCGGGCGTGACAGCCTGCCTTTTGCTGGCCTCAAGAATGCCGTGGGCTTCCTGCCAGACGGAAAGGCAGGATGGGTCACCGTTGAGTACCGCCCACCAGGTCAACTGGGACTCTATGTGACCTCGGACTGCGGCAAGACCTGGAGGGTGCCGGATGTGCCCATCCCCCTGATTTGGGGGACAGTGTCATCGATGTGTTCCCGCCCCGGTTCTTTGTTGAAGGCCAGGCACGCCATGGAATCCTCCCCGTCGTCTTTCACCTCGTCCAGGAAGGGAAGGAATACGGCGATTTTGCTGTCGTGTTCTTCGTTACCGAAAACGGTGGAACCACCTGGAAGGCGTCGTCTGTCCTGTGGGCGAAGGGGTACAGGCCCCTGATAGCCGTGGCTGATGCTACCAACTGGTGGGTGCTGGTGGATTCCCTCTCCGAATCTCAGCTATATGCCACCCACGATGCCGGCGCGACCTGGACCGAGGTGGCCAACGTTCGACGGGCCTCCCAGATACAGTTTGTGACTGCGGTCGACGGCTGGGCCCTGACCGAAGATAACGGCCAATCTATTCTCCTCCGAACGACTGATGGAGGAAAGAACTGGTTCCAGGTCCCTGTGAAGAGAAAGACCGCCTGGCTTCCGTAAGGCGGGAGGCCAGACGGTTTCCTTTCTAGGAGTCAACTCAAACTCAGTACTTCCCTCAGCGTATTTTAACGGCAACGGATGTGACGTGTACCACACATTCCTAAAGCCCGAGTATCAATCATTAGGGGGGTGAACGAAACGCGACTCAAGCCAGCTGGGGTACGAACAGGAATCATCGGTGCAGCTCTTGTCGCTGGCATATTAGTGGGAACGCTCGGTTTCGGCCTTGCAGCAGCCAATGTCTATTCTGACCAAAGCCTTGCCACCGCTCCTGTGTACCCGAGGAACGAGAATGGCCAGACGTATGGCTCTGGATTATTCGCCACTTCTCCAGAGACAGAGCCGGATCTAATTAAGGCATACGGCGTGGACTGATACTTGGGGTATGAGCCCAGGAAGGGGAGATCACTATGCCGAGGACAAGGCCGCCGTATCCGCCGGTGTTTCGCGAGGGTGCCGTTCGGATGGTGCGCGAGAACGGGAAGACGATGGGGGAGGTGGCGCGGGATCTGGGTGTTTCGGCGGAATCAGTGCGCAAGTGGGTCTGGCAGTACGAGATCGATGCCGGCCAGCGCGAGGGGTTGGCGTCGGCCGAGGGTGAGGAACTGCAGCGCCTTCAACCCTTCGGATTGCCCGATTATCTCTTCGAACGAACTCGGCCTCGTCTTCTCCGACTGCGGCTCTGAAAGCGGAATGTCCCTAGATTTCCTTGCGAGATTCGCGTTCTACCGCCACCTTATTTCCCAGCCAGGACTTGAGGAGGTTTCAGAAGTAGAGGCCGATGACCACGGCGAAAAAAGGCTGGATGTACCCGAGAATGCCCGCTGAGACGTTCTATCACGAGCCCCCCACAAACGTGAATTTATCCCTCGCGAGGGAGGCTTTTAGACTCCAAGGCTGTTTCTATACGCCGAAATGAAGGACTGTGCAGGCGTTACGCCAGTATTCCCAGCAACGCATATGCCTTGGCGGCCGCAACTAGGTCGTCCACCGGGACATGTTCGGAAGACGAGTGCGCCACCGCTTCATCTCCAGGGCCGAAGCCGTAGGTAGGAATTCCCGCATCGAGGCTGAAACATGGCCCGTCCGTGGCAAATCTCCACGAGCCCAATTGGGCGTCTCTCTCTGTCGCAAGCTCCACTGCCACCTTGAGCGCCTCGAATGGTGCGCCCTGGGGCTCGCTCCACAGGCCCCGCATGATCTTCGGCGTATTGTAGCTGACTCCAGTGTAGGTGTTGCCGGAATTCATGGTGATCTCAGCAGTCCAACGGTCTCCAATCCTACCCGCTACAGGTGTGATGGCCTGCTCGAGCAGACCGAGTACGTCGTCGGCGCTCAGGTCAGGCGTTGTCCGAAAGTTGACTGAAAGTGTGCACGATGAGGGCACAACATTCCGGGCGCCGGGGAAGGCGGCAATATTGCAGGCCGCCACCGAGGCTTTCCCCAGGGTCGGATGGTACGTGAGCCTGGGGTCGAGCGACTCTACAGCCTGTATGATCGGCGCCATGAGATAGATTGCGTTCGTGCCGGACTCGGGTGAGCACGCGTGCGACGATTTTCCAAAGGTCGTCACATCGACATGTACAGAGCCGCGGTGGCCAAGGTTTATTTTCAGACCGGTGGGTTCTCCGACGACAACGAGTCTTCCCGAAAGACCGCCACCTACAAGACGCCGAGAGCCGACGCTACCGCCCACTTCCTCCAGAATGGATGCTGTCACGATGAAATCGTGTAGCGGGCGGATACAGGCCCTTCTCAGAATACCGCCTGCCATGATCATCGAGGCAAGCGGTCCCTTCATGTCACAGGCGCCCCGTCCCACTATGACTTGCCCATCAACGCCGTAATCCGCACCATCGAGGAGCCGTGGCGAGAACCCCTGCTCCATATCTGCCTCTGGGACGGTGTCCAGGTGCCCGTTGAGGATTGCACCGACTTCGCTGTTGAGACCTCGCACTCGCCCTATCACGTTCCCGACGTCGTCGATTACAACCTGGTCGAATCCCAGCTCGCCCATGCGGCGGGGCAATGCCCTTGCCAGATCGCCCTCGTCGCCGCTGACGCTCGGGATCGAAATAAACTCCTGAACTAGACCGACGATCCTATCCCTTGACTCCTCCGCCGCACTGCGAATGCGTTCCAGTACGTCCAACCCAACCATCATTCCGCGTCAGTCGCCTCCCGGGGGCGTCTTCTCGACGCCCCCGAAACAGGGTTTCACAGCCTATGCAACACGGGAGTAATGCCGCGCGACCTCCGAGGCGACATTCCCGATGAACTCTATGCCGTCATCGTTGTTCGGAAGATTTGAGGTCAGAACCACGATGACCACGGCCCTGTCGTCCAGAAACAGCAGGCCGGCGTCGTGCTCCACTCCTGCCAGTTCACCGGTCTTGTGCGCCAACCGCGCCCCCGCCGGAGGGTTCTTCCGAAGGTCTGCATAGCACCACGGGCACTGCGGATAATCCTTCACCGCTCTCCGGCAGTTCGGGCAGAGCAGGAGCCCCTTTGGAAGCTTGTTGTTGAGCTGCTGCCTCATCATGATGTTCAAAGCCTGATCGCAAGAATCCTTCCTGAGGCCGTCGACCCTGGCAAACCGCTCCAGCAGCATGGCAATGTCCCACGCGGAGACGAAGTTGTCTCTCCCCGCTTTCTTCGCCTCGAAGTCCATCATCTTCCGCTGCAGGCTGGACGCCCTGAGACCAAGGCTCGCCATCGCATCATTGATCTGTGCCATGCCGAGACGGTCGATGATGAGGTTGGTAGCGGTGTTGTCGCTCACCACGATCATGAGGGTTGCAAGGTCCCTGATGGTGAGCTGTATGCCATCGTGGAGTTCCTTGATGACGCCGGTGCCCCCCACCTTCACGTCGGCGCCCACGGAAACGACCTCATCCAGGGATATAGCCCGCGCCTCGACCTGGTGGAACAGCTCCCACAGTATGGGGACCTTGATCACACTCGCCGCGCTGAATCGCTCGTGCTCGCGGTGCAATATGGTCGTGTCGTCCTTCAGGTCCTTGATAACCAGGCCGACGTCCCCTGCCAGATCATCTATCATCCCTCGTATCCTATCCCGAAGCTCTGTCAAGCGGACCGCCTCCATGTCTTGGGTGGGGGCCGATCAGGCCCCCGCAGGCTTCACCTCACCCGCCGGTAATCCCGGCTTCATGAAGTCCCCAGGATAACTCTCCGGCCTTCTGTCGTAGTAGACCGGGATCTTCGACCTCACGGCTCCGACAGAGGTCATGTCGAGGGTGGCGGATACAATGCACTCGTCCTCGCCGCCCTCGGTCACTATCTCTCCCCAGGGGTCAATGACCATGGAATGCCCGAAGTAGGTGGAAGTGTCGGCAGAGCCCACCCGATTGCAGGCGACGACATAAACCTGGTTCTCAATGGCCCTCGCCTGAAGAAGCGTCCTCCAGTGGTGGAGCTTGGGTCGTGGGAAATTGCTCACTACGAAGATGACGTGCGCCCCGCGCAGGGCGTAGGTCCGCGAGAGTTCCAGGAAACGTATGTCGTAACACGTCATCACGGAGAACTTCCCGAATTCCGACTCAAAGACGGGCATTTCGGTACCGTGCCTGAAGGCCTTGTCTTCGTCCATCGCGCTGTAGAGGTGCATTTTCCGGTATCTCCCTATCAGGGCCCCCCCGGCGCCGATCACCGGGACAGTGTTGTAGCAGTAATCTCCGTCGCGCTCGGCGAAGGAGCCTCCGATCAGGTAGAATCCGTACTTCGCCGAAGCACGCCTGAGCAACGCAACCGACTCGCCGTCAATGTGCTCGGCGTACTGCCGGATGCTGTGAAACACCGGCACGGAGTACCCCGAGGTCCAGGTCTCCGGTAGAAGAACCACGTCGGGCCTGGCATCCGCCGCCTGATCGAGCATCGCCTGCGCCTTGAGGCGGTTCTTCTCCACGTCCTGATGGACCATGTCGAGCTGGATCATGCTGACGTTCAAGATAGTCTTCACGCTGCACTCCCCCCTGCGGCTATTTGCCTGTGACCGCAAGCACCAGAGATCGCACGACGACGTAGCCGCACGTGGCCGCAGTGATGATCAGGCCGTTCTTGATCATGGACTTCAAGTCCTTGGAGCGAGCCAGGCCCATCTGACCAACCATGTCGCCTGTAGGATACGCGAAGAAAGTGATCTGAGACCCAACGAGCAGCACTAGCGCCCAGAGGTGCGGCGGGAAGTTGAGAGCTGCCACAAGGGGCTTGAACATGTCATCGATGATCTTCTCCTGGGCAACCGCCGCTCCTGACACCCCGAACACACCCACCAGGGTGCTGACGACCATGAATACTGCCGGCCCTCCTGCGTCCACGAGCGGCTTCAGGTAGTTGGCCAGGGCAGTGAACGCTCCGGATGCAGTTACGAAATTGAGGAACGGGTCGTAAAGGACGAAGAGGAAGAAAATCCAGTACATCCTCGAACCGCCCTTGACGAGCGCCTTTAGAACCTGGTCAAACGAGAATCCGGCGCTTACTCCAGACACGAACGCGACGATCAACATGACGGGTATGACATAGTTGGCGCCTGCCCTGGCGACAATGCCGTAGGCTATGAGTACCGCTATGGAAATGGCGAACGCCCAGGTCCCTCTCACAGCACCCGGTGTGGGCTTGAAGCCCTCGCCCGCGGCTACCATGTCCTCAGAGGAATATGAGTGTTTGCCCTCAGTTGCCTTCTGCACGCTGCGCGCTACCAGGAAAGTGCAGATCCAGACGATAATCGATATCGGAACCCCGATGTGCAGCATGTATTGCCCGTAGCTGATCTTGGTCAGGGCCATCGTCGTGATCACAGGAGGGACGAACGGCCCCAGGTAAAGGCCGGTTGCCCCGGCGCCGTGAAGCAATACGCTGAGTGTGCTCGGCGTTATGCCCAGGCTTGCCACAATCGGTATGATAATGGGCGCCAGAATCGCGTTGGAGCCCGCCATCGACCCCAGCAGTCCAACAAGAAGCACGGACGTCGCCATGGTCGCTATCATGGCCTGCTGCTTAGTGCGGACTCGGGCCTTCGTAATGACCAGGTGCACGATATTCTGGGCTATACCGGTCTGGCTGAGCACCTCACCCGTGCCTGAACCCATCAGAATTATGAATCCGATAAGTCCCAGGAACGAGCCCAGTGCTCCAGCCAACGCCTGCCCGAACGTGAGCACGGTCTGGCCGGTAAGCACCGCTCCGAGTATGACGCAAATCAACACAACTGTCAGAACATCCATTCCCCTAAACGAGAGGACAATGTACACAAGCAGCGGGGCGAATCCAAGGATCGGCGGTAGTCCGAGAATCATGCCTGTTCTTCCTCCCTTCGAAATTGTGCTGGCGCTGAAGTGCTGCGGTCCAACTATCGTGCTGACGCTGGTCATTATCACCCCCAGTTGTCTCACCCGTGGGCACGGTTCAGGAATGTGTCTCCACGCCCAGGCCGGTCCCCGAGGGTACCGTTGCTTCTCCGCCGTCCACGAGGTGTGTGAGGGAAGGATCTGCGATGTCCCGCTCGTGCAAGAACGGTCCAATAAGGAGGTCGCCAGCGATCTCAACCGGCCTGGCGCTTGCAGCAAAGTGGAGTGCGGCCGCCGAGCCGATGCCAAGTTCAAGGTTGCTTCCGACCGCACACTTCATGCCTGCAGATTCTGCGATGGATGCCACCTTCATGGCGGGGTAGATCCCACCCACCTTGCCGATCTTGATGTTGATGATGTCGGCCGCCCGTGTTGCGGCCACCTGCAGAGCATCATGAATGCCGAAGACAGCCTCATCGACCATCACCGGTGTACGAATAGACTTCCTGATCTCAGCCAGCCCTGCCAGGTTCCATCTCCTTACCGGCTGCTCAAGGCACTCGACGGGACAGAATTCCTCGATACTGCGCATGGTCTGAATAGCCGTAGTTACGTCGTAACCCTGATTCGCATCCAGGCGAATCCGGGCCTTGCCCTCGACCGCTCTCCATATCTCCCGAACGATCCTGACGTCCCGCTCCGGCTCTATCCCGACCTTGACCTTGATTACTCCGAATCCACGATCCGCGAAGGCAACCGCCTCATCCACTGCCGCCTCGTCCCCTTGAATGCCTACCACCCAGCTAAGCGCGACCCGTTCTCTGACGGGCCCACCCAGCAGTTCACACACTCCTACCCCCGCAGCCTTGCCTGCCAGGTCGTAGACGGCCATGTCCACGGCTGACTTCGCCGCCTCCATTCCGTAGATGGACTGCTCCATCCTCTTGTGCACGTCGGCTATGCGCATGGGGTCGGCTCCAATCACCGCAGGCGCGAGGTGCCTGTCAACGACGGTCTTGACCGTGTCGGCGCTCTCGCCCATGAACGCAGGCGACGGAGACGCTTCGCCGAATCCCTCCAGCCCGGATGCGGTCCTTATCCTCACCACAGCATGTCGCCTGACGCTGGCTGCATAAAGTGAGATCTTCCACTGCTTCTTGAGCGGCACTTCTACAATCGTGGTTGTTATCTCCGCAATACGGTCTGCCAACTGGCTCCCTCCTACGTCTTGGAGCACTAGACGTATATTCCGTTTTCCATGAGCGCCTTCTCGCGCTTGTCAAGGGCAATTCCAACTCTATCCTTGAATCGCTTGCCTACTGCGACGATGAGGGCATCTGCAATCGCCATCGGCGCCACGAACGAATAAAACGGCGACAGATTCGGCGCGAGCAGGACGATGTCCGACATCGGGACCAGCACCGAAGCCATAGTGTCCGTGAGGGAGATGACCTTCGCTCCAGCCCTCTTGGCGTAGCCCGCCATGTCAGCTGTTCGCCTGGTATACCTGGGGAAGGACACTGCGAAGAAAACGTCTTCAGAGTCTATGTCCACTATCTGGTCAAAGGCGTCCTCCGTGCCAGACGAAACGAGTCTGACATTCGCCATGAACTGGCCCAGCATGAACGAAAGGTAGTAAGCGACTGCAAAGGAGCTCCTCATTCCTACGATGATTAGCCTATCCGCAGAGCAGATGGCATCGGTCGCAGAAGAAAACGCGCGCTCAAGGGATTTGTTGTAGATCCGGCTCAGGCTTTCGGCGCCCACCTCGATTACTCTGCCGACGAGCATCTCTTCTTCGCCGATATCCTGGACAGATTGCCTGAGCTTTTTCATCGGCACCAGCTGCCCCTGCAGAATGCGCCGGAGCTCCTTCTGCAATTCCGGGTACCCGGAGAATCCGACGCGCTTTGCGAACCTGACGACGGTCGAAGCACTCACACCGGTGCGGCGCCCAAGTTCCACCGCATCCATAAACGCGACTTCTGCCGGTCTCTCAAGCACGTAGTTTAGCATCGCGAGATTGTTGCCGGACAGAACGGTTCTGAGGCCGCTCAGCCTCTTGAGGGTTTCGGAATCGTTCATGGGCATGCAACTCCAATTGCGCTAGGATAATGTGGGTGCAATTGCAATTTCATCATACTGCCCGGAGTGGTACTTTTCAAGAGGGGGTCGCCTCAAATCGAGCAGGTGGGGGACTCCTACCCGATTCGCGCGAAGGGGGAGAAGCTATCCTGCAGGAATATTCTTGCCAGACATGGAACGATCGGCCAGGGTGTGCCCCCAAATAACCTGGTCTAATCTACGTACAGGGGATATGCTCCCTCACGTACGTCACTAGTCCGAGGCAGCTCCAGACGGAGGTGTGTGATGCGGTAGCCAACCCGCGAATACCAGAATGCCAACCGTCGACGCAGCCAGAGTCTCAATTCCTCGCCCAACGAGAAAAGGGGTTGACGGCCTCGTTCATATCAGGTCTTGGGCTGCTGGGGTTTCTGCGGGTTCTCCTGTGGTTTCGACGGCTTTGGTGGCTTTCCGGGCTACTTTCGTTTCGACGGGTTTTGGCCGTTCCTGAGACACCAGCGCCCTCGCTAGATCGACCGCCGCTTGGTGCCGCTCTGCCTTCGACATGTTGGGCGTGAGCGGTCCCGACAGCACCAGAGTCCACGGGGACTTCTTGCTGCCAGAGATGTTCGGTGTTGATCGTTTCGCCACCTTGTTCTCCAAAGCGATACACTCCTTTTTGCTTGTACTGCTTGGCAAGCTCGAATGCACCCTCTTGGCTGTCGGCAACTGCTGGAAGATCTAAGTGTATCGTACCATCATTGTCATTGCGCCATCCACCAATGCGTATTGCCTTGTTGTCGAACTGCCCTCATCGAAGGGCGCACGGTCTTGGGGACCCCGCATTGTGTTGCTAAAAGGGGGCCGACCTGGGCTCCTTTTGGGGGCTCCGAGGGCCAGTTATCTCGGTTGAACCTTCGCAATACAATTGTCCTATCGGGGAGGAGGTGGCGTTCGATAGATCATATACTTGAGCCTAATCAAGGGGCAGGGCACTTTCGTCCCACGTAGAATCCAGGGGCAAGAAGCGCCGAGGCGTTCTCTCCAGTCATAATTGAAGACGGCTGCCTGGAAGAGGGACGCATCCATGGGTCTAATCTGGGGATTACCGGTGCTACCTTGAGAGCGGAAAGCGTCTCGCCGACATTGGAGCGGACCCGGGCCGACATACGGGCGTTGGAGGGCGAGACGGAGGAATTGCCAGAGGAGACCTTGTCGATACGGAGGGGGCTCAATGAGGGAAATCCTTGGTAAGGCGAAGAGCATCCGCGAGTTACTCAAGGGTATCAAGTACTCGATTGATTACTACCAGCGCGAGTACAAGTGGCAAGAGAAGCATATCCGCGAATTGATTGAGGACCTGTCAAACAAGTTCCTGGAAAGCTATCAGCCCGGTCATCCGCGAGAGCGAGTGGCTGAGTACGGTCATTACTTCCTTGGATCCATCATCGTCAGCCGCAAGGACAACACAAACTTCATCGTGGATGGCCAGCAGCGCATGACTAGCTTGACCTTGCTCCTGATCTATATGCGGAACCTCCAACACGGGCGTTCCGACCAAGTGAACATTGACGAACTTATTTACTCAGAGAAGTACGGCAAGAAGTCTTTCAATCTCGATGTCCCCGAACGAATACCGTGTATGGAGGCTCTTTTCGATCGGCAGCCGTTTGACCCTACCGACAAGCCCGAGTCGGTTCAGAACATCAACGCCCGCTACCACGATATCGAGGAGTGTTTCCCCGAAGAATTGCGCGAAGAAGCCCTGCCCTACTTCATCGACTGGCTAATAGAGAACGTCCATCTGGTGGAGATCACCGCCTATGCTGACGATGACGCCTACACGATCTTCGAGACTATGAACGACAGGGGGCTGTCCCTCAGTCCGTCAGACATGCTCAAGGGCTACCTGCTGGCCAACATCACCGAGCCCAACAAGAAGACAACGGCGGATGCACTGTGGAAGGGTCGAATGCTGGAGCTGGGCAGACGTGGCAAGGAGGTGGAGGCTGACTGCTTCAAGGCCTGGCTACGCAGTCAGTACGCCTCCAGAATACGGGAGCGCAAGAAGGGTGCCCAGCCAGAGGACTTTGATCGCATTGGCACTGAATACCACCGGTGGGTGCGCGATAACCACGAAGCCATCGGGCTTACGCAGATGGCGGACTTCTGTCGCTTCATCGAACGAGATTTCGACTTCTATTCGGGGCAGTACCTGAGGCTGGTCGAAGCCTCCCAAGTTCTCACGCCTGGGCTGGAGCATGTGCTCTATAATGCTCATCACGGATTCACCCTGCAGTACATGCTGCTGCTCGCACCGTTGCGCCCGGGCGACGACAAGGAGGTTGTGAATCTTAAGCTTCGCCTGGTGGCGATCTTTGTGGATATCCTGCTGACGTGGCGGCTGTGGAACTTCCGCAGCATTGCCTACTCGACCATGCAGTATGCCATGTTCTTGGTGATGCGGGATATCCGCGGTCTGGAGCCTCAGCCCCTGGCAGTCAAGCTTCGGCAGATACTGGAGAAAGAGCAGGAGACGTTCGCTACCAACGATCGGCTTTGTCTACACCAGCAGAACCGCTGGTATCTGCACCGTATCCTGGCCCGTATTGCAGACTATGTGGATCGAGAATCAGGCATGCCGTCTCGGTACCTTGAGTACGTGAGCGTTAATGGTAAGAACCGCTACGAGGTAGAGCATATCTGGGCGGACAAGCCCGAACGACACACCGACGAGTTCACGCATCCCACGGACTTTGCGGATTATCGCAATCGCGTCGGTGGGCTGTTGCTTCTGCCCAAGAGCTTCAACGCCAGCTACGGCGACCTGACCTACGAAGAGAAGCTGCCGCACTACAATACCCAGAACCTACTTGCTCGATCGCTCCACCCGCAGTGCTATGAACGCAACCCTGGATTTCTGCAGTTCGTGAGCAGGAGCGGATTACCCTTCAAGCCGCACGAGCATTTCAAGAAGGCCGATCTCGATGCCCGTGGTCAACTGTACCGGGAAATCGCAGAGCGCCTTTGGAACCCAGACCAGCTCTTGCGGGAAGTAGGGCGTTGAATGCCACGTGCGGCGTTTCCAGGATCTTGGGGGAGGGATGACACAATGGAATCTCTCGTGGAACTGGCAGCTCTCATCAAACAGAAGACTCTCATCGATAGCAAAATCGCTGCTATGATCGGCCGGCCGGCCCAATTGGGCCACATTGGCGAGTATGTGGCGTCGAAGGTCTTCGGCATAGCGCTCAACGATTCTGCATCGGCCAAGGGTAGTGACGGTTGGTTCAAGAGTGGCCCACTCAATGGCCGCACAGTCGATGTCAAGTGGTATGGTAAGCGAGAAGGCCTTCTTGACATCAACCCCGACGGGGTGCCTGACTACTATCTCGTCTTTACCGGCCCGAAGACGGCCGCAGGATCCTCGCGCGGGACCACCAGGCCGTGGGTAATCGAGGCAGTCTACCTCTTTGACGCGCCGAGACTGGTTAAGACGCTGACTGCGGGGGGCCTACGAGTGGGTATAGCGACCTCGGTCAAGCAGGAGTTCTGGGACGAAGCAGAGATATACCCCGTTCAGCGCAACAGGGTCTACGTCGTATCAGACGAACAGCGGAGGGACCTGGCCCTGTTTGGTCCCTGAGACCTTCGCGGAGGCGGTATGTAAGAGCGCGGTGTGCGGCCGCTCGACGGACTCCGGGGCAACAGCAGGAATCCATGAGCGCAACATGGAAGAGATGGACTGCGTTTCCTGGCATTAGTCGCGGCTGATATGAGGCAATCTTCGACCTGCTACGCTTTTGACGCGCCGAGACTGGTTAGGACGCTGACTACGGGGGGCCTGCGAGTGGGCATAGCGACCTCGGTCAAGCAGGAGTTGTGGGACGAAGCAGAGATACACCCCGTTCAACGCAACAAGATCCACGTTGTATCTGACGAACAGCGGAGGGCCCTGGCCCTGTTTCGTCCCTAAGACCTTCGCGGAGGCGGTATGCAAGAGCCCGGTGTGCGGCCGCTCGACGGACTCCGGGGCAAGAGCAGGAGTCAATGAGCAGCGATTTTCACGGGATTGGGCCTCACTCTGGAGAATATCTACGGACTACTGGGGCTACACGCGGGACCGGAAGAGCGGCTATAACGGACCGTTCGATTGCCTGAAACCCGCCGAGAACCGCCTGGGCAGGATGGTCTTCCCGTTTCCCCACCAGCCGAGCATGGCCAGTCAGTTCTACCGGGAGCGCTTTGGGGGCTACGTGGCGTTCGTGAAGAGCGTTATCTAGACGGGACGTGGACTAGTCTCCCAACCACGTTTCGGCCCACCTGTCGGAGTTGGGCAGGTTCCTGTCGTTCGACACGGGTCCCGCGTGGGGTGATGCTGAGGCGGTGACCACCAGAGGTTCGACAACGGGGTGTGGTACGTCATCGTGTACGGCAGAAACAGCGCAACACCACGAGCGCTGGGCTTCAGGTTCGGTGCGAAACCACGACTAGACATGACCACTCGCTGTCGCCAGGTATTCATGCAGGGGGCTTCTTCAGTGTTCCCGAGAGCTTCACCATGGCATTGATCATGGATCTCTGAATCTCGGGCCAGGATTCCCGGTCCCTGAGACGCTTCTCCGACACCCAGGCGCGGATCCTTGATGATCTCTTCGCGTCCATACGCTCCCAGTTGAGCGGCTTCAATCTCGGCGTTCTTCCCGTGCAGCGCGTCGAACAGGGCCTTGTTCTCTTCCTGGGAGCCCTGTCTATGGGGAGTTCCACCGACGCGGAATCCTTGAAAATTACTGGGTGGGACTGGCTCGCGAATGCAGTCCTGCTGTCCAGCCGAGTGGATAGGTGAGCCCTTTCCGCAGGAACCTGAGGACCTGACATAGAACGACAAGTGAGGGAGCACCTTCCTCAAGAGGTGCTTAGGATGATTCATCGCGGGTGACTCTGAGGATTTTCGATAGAACAGCTAATCCGGGCAGAGGTGAGACTGCGGATGGACAGCGAGCGAGTCATCCAGAGCATCAGGTGGAAGTATTCTCTGAGGTGGTACACCTTCTTGAGCGTCACGGAGGAGCCTGCTCCAAAGGCGATGCGATGGGGGGACGATTGAGTGATGCGCGTTTGCCGCTAGAGTCCGTGGAAGGGCGCGTGGCGCATGTCGTTTATGGGAATCGGGTTGGGGACAGCGTGTTACGGCGAGTCTCCCCGATCGCGGCCATACTCGCGTGGGCGGGTGTGTGCGAGAATAAGAAAGGCGAGCTCTGGTTGATAGATGGTGAGCGTTCATCATAGCTCAGGTGTTCTTGTCGGCAAGAGCCCGTGCAGCCGTTCGGTTTGTGCCAGTACGAGTCAGCGCCATTCCCATAGGAGCCGGTATGTACGGAATTGGGGGATGTTGCATTGCTCAATCTCTTTTCTATGCACGGGGACTACTTTCGGAACGATGAAAACCGATTCACATCTAACATCATGTTTGTTCTTTCCGAGTCAAGGACAGAAATCCTCCGCGCATTTCTCACTCGAATAGGGGTCTCCTTTCGCGAGCGAGACCTGCATGAGGCGGACCTCGTGTTTCAAGTGCACACTCCAGAAGGGATCCCGGATGCGGAGATTCGTGTCGGTGGCAGAATCCATATACTCCTTGAAGCGAAGATAGGCCACTCGCACCTTAGCGTGGAACAGCTAGGACGGTATGCGGAGTATCTGGCCCGATCACCGGCAGCCATCAGGCGACTCGTATGTGTAACGCAGATCAACGACAGATCTACTTTCAATGACGCTCGAAGTGCTCTCGAGCCAGACGTTCTGGCGCCGCAGACGCTCGTGTATCTTCAATGGTACGAAGTCTTGGACTTGATCAAGGATGCTCTCGGACTGACCCCCAAGACAGCCAGCGACAGCAAGGTCAGACTGGGCAGACGAGTGGGCTACATTGAGCGGCTGTGCACGCTCTTCCTTCGGGAGGTCGAAGACTCAATGTATGATAAGAAGATTGTGGCTGAGATTCCGAGTGTGGATTTGGTGGATATTACCGTGACTACGCAAACCCCATGGTTCATGATGGTGGCCAAACGCCATTGTGTATGGTTCCCGAGCGGCGAAACAGAGTACGGACTTGCCCCATCCAAGTACGTAGCGTACTATGAGACGGCGCATGGCGCGAATGAAAACCATAAGAGCATTGCCTATGTCGCGAGGAATGTGGTTTTCTGGAATCGCATCACCTTGGATGACGCCAAGCGAATTCCGGAACTGGCGCGGTTGTTCGATGATCCCACCGTAACTAGCGAGATCGGATGTGGAGATCTCACTTGACATCTCGGTGAAGACCCCGACCGAGATTCCGGAACAGGTGGTACGGACTGTGGGGGAGAACTGCAGGACGCTCAAATTCAGGAACCAGGAGTTTGAGAAGGAGTAGGCGGTAAACCGTCTACCGACGGAATCAAGGCTCGCCAAAGCGCTCGTGCCCCTGCAATGGGAACAAGAGGTCGATTGATGACTATCGGGGGTGCATCCGGGTGCCTGAGGAGTTTCTTAAGAGGTACTGGGCTGAGCATGGTTGGGAGTTGGTGTTTTCGACTACTCGTCCATCACGCTCCAGAGGGCTGTTTCCAATCGATACCCTTCCAGTCTCTACATCAACGCGACGCTACCTTCTCGATGGGTACCCGCGAGGCCTCTACGGACATCAGCTGTCGGCCATTCGACTCAGCTGTGAGGGCCATGACGTAGCCCTTGCGACCAGCACTGCTTCTGGCAAGAGTCTAGTCTTCTACGCTTCTGCCATCGAGAATCTAACCAGGCAACCTGATTCTGCCGTGCTAGCGGTCTATCCTCTGAAAGCCCTTGGGCGGGAACAGCATCAACGATGGTGCTCGGCTCTCTCATCCGC
The DNA here is from genome assembly GCA_050260105.1 of Ignavibacteriales bacterium. Taxonomy (GTDB): domain Bacteria; phylum Bacillota; class Sulfobacillia; order JABLXB01; family JABLXB01; genus SM1-B181. The sequence continues at coordinate 57,965 of JBLNBR010000005.1, forward strand.
TGGAATAGACGCCAGCGCTGTGGTGCGGATTGACGGCGACATTCCTGTAGCGCAACGACAGTCGGCTCTCCGGGGTGCAAAAGTGGTCGTGGCAACGCCAGATATCATCCATGCGTGGCTGCTTCCGAATATCGGCGACAGCGCAGTATGGAGCTTCATTCGGCGGATAGGACTGGTTGTTGTCGACGAGGTTCACGTGTACGCGGGAGTGTTCGGGTCGAATGCGGCGTTTGTGTTCAGGCGGTTGGAGCACCAGTTGGCACTCGCGGGTCGGAGGGCGGCGTACATCACTGCGTCTGCAACCATCAGAGGCCCCGTTGAACACTTGAGGGCCCTGTTCGGACGCGAATTCAACGTAATCGAGCAGGCACAGGACACCTCCGGCCACCAGGCGGTAAGAATCTTTATGGTGCGTCCCCCAGAGAATAAGGACCTATTGAGCTCTCTGGCGGCCTGTTTGCAGGGCATTGTGCGCGAGACGGAGGCCAAGTTCATTGTCTTTATGGACAGTCGCAAACAGACCGAACTCGTCTCAGCCATTGTCGCTCGGTCGCAAGAGTATGTGCCCGACGACACTGGAACCGAGTTCGCGGACTTGGACCATTTGAACAGACTGGATGTCTTGCCCTACAGGGCGGGCTTTGAAGAGGGCGATCGTGCAGTCATCCAGGAGCGCCTCAGCCGAGGCAAGCTCAGGGGGGTCGTCAGCACCAGTGCCCTTGAATTGGGAATCGATATCCCACATCTTGACATTGGGGTCCTTGTTGGAGTCCCGAGATCCAAGACAACTTTGGAGCAACGAATGGGTCGGGTTGGAAGGCAGCAACCGGGCACAGTAGTCCTCATTAACAATCGAGATCTGTATAGTGAGGCGATGTTTCGGAATCCATTGGACGTGTTGGAGCGCCCCTTAGCTGAGGGCGCGCTGTACCTGGAGAATTCCAGAATCCAGTACATTCACGCGATGTGCTTAGCAAGGTCGGGTGGAGAACACGATCAGGGGTGGGCCAGAAGTGGTGCGGCGTCAGAGGAACCGTTCAATACAGCTGTTGACTGGCCAAGTGGCTTCGTGGAACTGTGTGAACGAGAACGATCGGGTGAATTGCCACCGGACCTACAGACGATGAAGATGGAGGCTGGCGATACTCCGCATCATGTGTACCCCTTGCGCGATGTCGAGAGCCAGTTCGCCGTAGAGCAGAGGCAGGGGCCACACCAAGCGAGGCTGGGGTCGCTGTCGTACAGCCAGGTCTTGCGCGAAGCCTATCCGGGGGCCGTGTACTACTATACGGCGATTCCATATCGGGTCTATCAGGTGTCTCAGAGATCTCGCACGATAAGGGTGCGAAGGGAGCGTTATTACACGACCCGGCCGATAATGTTTCCCACGCAGGTGTTCCCAAACCTGACCCCAGGCAACATCTATCGCGCTGTCCGACACAGTTCGCTTCTGCTCGTGGAGTGCAGTCTCCAAATAAGAGAGACGGTATGTGGTTTCAAGGAGCGGAGGGGTTCGACTGAACTGACCCAGCACTATCCCCTGGAGGCGGGGATCGGCGTCAGTCATCCTCAGCCAGTGTTTTCTCGGAACTACTTCACTACAGGTGTCATCATTGCTGATCCAACGCTGGCTTCTCAGGGTGTCAACCTTGACGCTCTTGGGCATCTCCTGTACGAGTGCTTTCTCATGGAGATTCCGTTTGAGCGTCAGGACATAAGCTGGGGTTGGGGCAAACTCAAAGTCACTCGAGGCGTGCTTTCCGAAGGCACCAGATTCGTTGCCATATATGATCAGACATACGGCAGCCTGAGGTTGACTGGCCGCCTTCTTGACGAGGGCGTGGCGGGAAGGGTCATAGCCAAAGCATCTGAACTAGCCAGTGAGGAGAGCCTGTTCGAAATAGGCCCCGAAACGAGAGAGTGTCTGTTGAGCCTCCAATTGTCGGCGAATTCATCGGCTGAGATAGACTCGGCCCTTGGGAAAGAGATAGGGGTGACTGATGAGCAGGGAGAAGGGGATCGTGTGAGGGTGGTCATGCCAGGCAGCATGGGGCTCAACCAGTCCGTAGGGAACGAGGAGTTCATTGTTGAAGCAGTGTTCTTCAGTCCACGTGATGGAGATCTGCGCTACCGTGGTCATTACCTAACGGATAGAGACCCATCTGTGAAGACTACTATCCCCGTGAATCATTTATTGGCGATCCCCGGAGAGAGCCGCCTGGCTTGGTATTACGTGGATAGCGGCGAAATGAAGCCCTGCGAATAGGGGGATGGTGGAAACGCAGGGTGGCCGTGGGATTGTCCCGAAGGAGGGTCCGCGTTGCCGGCGCTCTTTGATTCAGTGACCGCCGAGATGGTGGGGGCTCTGGACGAAGAGATCAGTGCTATTAAGAAGTCTGGCGGAATGGATCAGGTAGGAGTTCACGACGGACGGCACGCAAGGACGGTCGCCGATCGATTCATCTACATCTTTTCTCTCGACAATGAGCTCAACGTTCCTTCTGATACTCCCGCTCAACTCCGCATCGGCAAGGAGCAGTACGACGCGGTTGTCGTAAACATTGAGGGGTACGATATCACTGTGGCTGTGATGGAAGACCTCGGCCCTTCGGTTTCCAAGGCAATCCTCAGTTTTTCCGCATACTACTTGCTAGAACTACTCAAGAAACGCTTTGCCGAGATCCTTGCAGGGACGCTTCCTGCCGACCGAGACATGTCGATGCGCCTCTTCAATTTCCAGCCAAACGAGTTGTCTCAGAGTGAGGTCCCTGCCGCCGAGCAGGGCGCATTGAACGGCGGACAGTATGCAGCGGTCAACGCTGCACTGCGACAGCGGATCACGTTCATCTGGGGCCCGCCGGGAACGGGCAAGACGTGGACAATTGGATCTCTTGTACGCGAGTTGACCCGGCGTGAAGAGCGAGTGCTGGTTACATCCCACACCAATGTAGCCGTGGACACTGCCCTGATTCCTGCCATCAGGGCTCTTGGCCAAGCCGAAATTGCAGCTGGCGCCGTGGTTAGGGCCGGGACGCCGGCCCGAACCGATCAGGAACTACAGCAGGTGACCCTGGAATCGGTCCTTGAACGAAAGAGCGAGGACTTGAGGCGGCAGAGAGATGACCTTGTTGCACAGAGGGTGCAGATCTCGAGAAGCAGGGACCAACTGGCTGAAGTGATCCGCGTGGCGGAGGGGCTAGAGGAAGCGGAGCAGCGGGTGGCCGCTGCCAAATCTGCTCTTGGAGGCAGGGAGCGGCGGCTGCAGGATGCAAGAGAGGCTATCCCGCCTGCCCGCCGGGCGTTGGACGAAAAGCGCACTAGGCTACAGCAAGCCGAAGCCGCGGGGATCCTTCGGCGCGTGTTCTTCGGCCTAAACCCCGAGGCTGTCCGTCGACAGGTCTTCGCCCAGGAGAAAGCCGTTGTTCGCCTTGAGTCGCTGTGCGAAGCAGCACAGCTGGAGAAAGCCGCCGCCGCCGCTTCACTATCCCGAGCGGAACGGGATTACGATAATGCGCGGCAGGCATTCGAGAGGATGGGTCACACATCGCCCTTGCCGGAGCTCCGGCTACAGATCAGCGCGGCAGACAAGAACTTGAAGGCCTTGGAGAGTCAATTGGCTGCGATCGACTCCCGGCTCAAGGAAATGGCTGGGGCTGTGATTCGCGAAGCCAAGGTCGTTGGGGCCACTCTGTCACGGTTGGTAGTATCCGAAGAGGTACATAAGGCCACTTTCGATACAGTGATCGTTGACGAGGCCAGTATGGTGCCCCTGCCCAACCTATGGTTTGCGGCGAGCAGAGCGAGGAAGCGGATTGTTGTCACGGGCGACTTTCGCCAGCTGCCGCCGATTGCGGTTGCCCAGGATGAGGACGAGTATCCTCTTGCCGCCAAATGGTTGCGCAGGGACATCTTCGCTCAGGCGGGTGTTGTCGAAGACCGGGCGAAACTGGAGGACCCTCGGTTGTGTGCGTTGCAGATGCAGTATCGCATGCATGAGGCCATCGGCGAGTTGGCCAATGCGCTGGTATATGTTCATGGCGGAAAGCCGCTTGAACACAGGGCAGACCCTCAGGAATACAAGCGCGCCACTGATGCATGTCCTGAAGCCGGTGAGCCGCTGGTTCTTTGCACGACTTCAGGAGCTAACCCATGGTGCGCACGGCTGGACGCAGGTTTCTCCCGCTATAACATATACAGCGCGATTGTCTGCCTGCGACTTGCTGCGCAGGCTGTGTCCACCGGAGCGCAGACCGTTGGATTGGTGACGCCGTATCGTGCACAGACACGCCTTCTGCAATACCTCGCGGAACAACTGACTAAAGAACAGCGACTGCCGCGGGGGGCGGTAGTGGCGGCCACGGTGCACAGGTTTCAAGGCAACGAGAAAGACATCATCATTTTCGACTTGGTAGACAGCCCCCCGTTTCGAATCGGCAAGATATTGTCGGGCGGCTGGGCATCCGATGCCATGAGGTTGCTCAACGTAGCCTCCACTCGAGCAAAAGGGAAACTAGTGGTCGTGGCCCATCACGACTACCTAAATGCGCAGGCGGCCTCCAGCGATTCGTTGAGGTCTCTTCTGGGGTACCTAGAGAGGCGCGGGAGGATGATGGACGCCCGGACGGTTCTGGAAGATCATGCTGATCCAGCCGTCGGGACGGCGCTGGAGGCTGTAGTACCCGCTACTCGATTGCTGGGTTACCCCGAGGGGGCGGCTCTATTCAACGAAGGCACCTTCTACCCTGCATTCCTTAAGGATCTGCGCGGTGCCTCTGAGCAGGTGATCATCTTCAGTCCATTCATATCAGAGAGACGGCTGACGGACGTGATTACCGCCCTGCGCCACCTGATAGATCGAGGAGTGCCGGTGCACCTGGTGACGCGAGAGCGTAGTGAGTCCGACACGGCTACCCGGGACCTGATTCGCCAAGTCTCTGAAGCCGGAGTCAAGGTGCTGCGCAGGAGAGGGCTGCACGAGAAGCTGGCCTTTGTGGACCGGAAGACCGCGTGGTGCGGCAGCCTCAACATTTTATCCCACAGCAGAAGCAGCGAGTTGATGATTCGGTTCTCTCAGCCGGACTTTGTAGAGAGGCTGATGGATCTCTCAGGCACGACCTACCTGGTCCGGCAGGAGGAACGTGAAGATGTGCGTAAGCGGCGTCTTGCGCAGTTGGCTGCCGCGCTCGAGGCACGGATGACGTTCCCGTCCTGCCCTAAGTGTGGCAAACCCATGGTACTGAGGGCGGGCAAGTTTGGGCCGTTCCTCGGGTGTGTCTCATACAGCGACCACAGGTGCGATGGCATGATGAGCATCCCGCGCCGGGTTCTAGAACTGGCTGTTGAGCATCTTGCCCTTGCCTGTCCTCTTTGCGGAGGGAAGATCGTTCTCAAGTCTGGCCGCAAGGGGTCATTTCTCGGCTGCAGCAGGTATCCGGAATGCCGTTGGAGCGATTCGTTCTGATCACCATTGATGGCATACGACGCAGGTTCCGTGAACCCGGCAGTCGGCAGTATGCTCACAGTATTCTCGGACCCTGACGAGGCAGTGCCATGACTAACGGATTCTGAGAGCCCTTTCTGATACTGGCGCCTGTGTGTGCGACGATTGCCTCGCACAGGTCAGTGCAATCCACCCTCGACAGACCATCTACCAGTATTGCACCACAATGGCCGATGACGGGATAATCAACAGAGACTACGGAGATTGTGCTTTCTGCGGGAAGACCAAGGAGACTAGCTGGATGAGCACAAAGACTGAATCCCATAGCGTTCCATTCAGAGGTAGTCACGAACCTCCGAGGCGGCCGACGGGGGAGAGTGAAGCCGGTGCGTCCAGCCGGCGTCCCTGGTATTGGGAAGGGAGTATTCAGGCGAGACTAGCCACCTACCTGGCCGGTCGTGGATACAAGATCTGCAGCGTTGCCCATACAGCATCCAAGGAACATGGAATCGACATCGTCGCTGCCGGACCGGACGGCGTGGAGATCTGGATTTCGGTCAAGGGCTTCCCGGAGAGTAGCGCCAACACCCAGGCCAGGCACTGGTTTGCCCAGGCGGTATTCGACGTCGCTCTGTGCCGTAGCCAGAATGCGTCTGTCAGGCTGGCGTTGGGCCTGCCGGACGGTTTTCCGACGTATGAGAGGCTGGCCTCTCGGATCGGGTGGCTTCGGACAACGTTGCCGCTTACGATCTATTGGGTGGGCAGGTCGGGGGCTATCAGGGAGGAGTAGGACGCGTTGGCGAGACATGAGGTACTCGGCTCCGCACACAAGGCATCCCACGACCGCTACAAGGTGGGCGTGATATCGGACATCCACGGCAATTGAGTGGATTTGCGCGGGCGACCTAGTGAACTGCGGGCCGAGGCCCTCGGAAGTAATAGATACTGTTCGCCGGACGGTGTCCGTCTGCGTCATCGGAAACCGCGATTTCGAAGCGGTGTCCTGCGCCACGGAGTCGGACATTGTAATACCCGCCGGGCGGGATCCCGTTTTCGAGAAGGCGGCATTCAGGTGGACCAGGCAACGTCTGGGGGAGGAGGGACGCCGTTACCTGGAAAGCCTACCAACGTCTGCTGTGAAAATGATAGGCCCTGTAGGGATCGCGCTTTTCCATGCGACGCCGCGGTCGCTCTACGAGTATCTCCCCGTGAGAGACATCGGTTGCGCCTCGCAGCGACTCATTGAAGATGCGCAGGCGAGGGTCTATTGCTTTGGCCACACCCATGTCCCTTACACGGCGTGGCAATCGGGCAGAGTCTTTGCCCTCCCCGGCCCCTTATCGGAGTCTCTTAGGAGGGGGGCATGATTCGACCACCGAGCTGTCGGCGCAATTCTCAATGGTAACAGTGGTCACTGCCACCGAAGTCGACGAGAACTAAGGAAGGTTGTCTGCGCAGCCATCATCTCCAATCCCCTACACCTGCCCCTCCTTCCCGTGGTCTTGGCGTCGAGGAGATCCCCTGAAAACTGCGATTGCGGCAGTTCCAGTTTATCTTACCGGCATGTTGCTCCTTGACAATTGATCATGGTTTGGCTGCTACCGGAGGGTCAGGCAATTTGCGCGATCCGGCGTAGATTGTAAGCCGAAATCGCCCCACCTACCCAGCGTCAGGAGCCGTTCACCCCACGATAGAGCGTGCGGTCCAATCTGTAGCGCCGTTTGAATGCGCTGATTGTAGCCTCCTGGCCGGCTCTCCGACGTTGGGACGTCGGAACCAGGACTGGCGTTTGCGTACTTCGGCGCAGCGCGCGGGTCGCGCAAGCGGACGGGGGATCTGGGCGCGGCGCTCCAGAGTTGCGGAGTCCCCGTGGATGATGCGTATTGCGCAAGGAACAACCCAGACTCCGTCTATCAGGACGCAGCCCGGGTTTTTCTAGTGGTCGCGTCTCGCCCTGAATTGGCTGAATAGGCGATCCGGTGCGAACTCCGGATTGAGCGCAGGGCTTCGGAAGCGGGCCATTTTGCCTTCCGGCGTCATGGTACGGGTCTTGCGATACTGTAAAGTCAGGACGACGAGGCTACTCTGTCCAACCACATTGATTGGAGGTGCGGTAATGGCTGTAGAGGATCTGAGTCGAGTTGTCTCAGGGGCGGTATCCGGCGATGAGATGCGGAAACACCTGGAGGCGCTCAACAGGTTGCACAGGAAATCCGGAAGCCGTGACGATTTCCGCGCGGTTGACTACATCGTTGACTGCCTGTCCAGGTACGGGGTCCGGGTCCAGGTCCACGAACTGATGTCCTTGATCTCCTACCCGGTGAGTGCGGGGCTGAAGACGGCTTCTCCGGTGGGGCGGGAGTTTGCTTGCAAGACGCGGGCCCTATCCGGTAGCACCCCGCCGGGGGGAATCCGCGCAGAGGTCGTGGCCGTGGCCAAAAAGGACGGCAGCACGGGGATACTGGGGCGGAACGCGGGCTTTGGCGGATATGGAGATGTGGACCTGAAGGGCAAGATCGTCCTCACCGATCGCGCAGGCCCCGACGCCGTTCTCGACGCTCAGAGGGCCGGAGCGGTCGGGCTCATCAATTCGTGGCCGTCGGGGGAGGACTGCATCCACGAGATGATCGCCAGCCCCGTGTGGGGGACGCCGACGATGGAGACTGCCGCGATGCTCCCCCGGATCCCGAGCGTCAGCGTGAAGAAGCGGGATGGGGATGTCTTGAGGGAGATGTGCGCGCGCGGCCCGGTTGAGGTTATCCTGAGTGCAGAATCCGACACCGCATGGCGACGGCTAAGGATCCCTGTGGCTCAGATAGACGGCAGCGAGCAGCCGGAAAAGTTCGTGCTGGTCGGAGGGCACCTGGACTCCTGGCATGAGGGGATTACAGATAACGCCACCGGCAATGCGGCCATGCTCGAGATGGCAAGGGTATTCAACCTTTACAGGGACCACTTGAAGCGGTCGGTCCGGTTCGCCTGGTGGGCGGGCCACAGTTACGGCAGGTATTCCGGTTCCACGTGGTACAACGACAACTTCTGGCTTGATATCTACGAGAATTGCCTTGGCTACAACAACGTCGACTCCCCAGGGTGTGCCGGGGCAACAGTGTATTCTGAGGCTACGGCCATGACTGAACTTGCGAGTGTCGTGAGAGGTGCCGTGGAACAGGTCACGGGCCAGAAGTGCCGGACAGTCCACCCGACCCGCGCCGCAGACCAGTCGTTCTGGGGTACGGGGGTCCCATCAATGTTCTTCCTGATGGGCAACCTGCCAGAGTCCGCCAGGGCCATGGTCGGGGGATCGGCGGGCGGGTGGTGGTGGCACTCGGAGTACGACACCATCGACAAGGCTGACATTGGCATCCTGGCCCAGGATACAGCTATCTACTCGCGTGCTGTGTTGGCGCTGGCGTGCGCGGACCTGTTGCCATACCGGTTCTCACAAACCGCGGCGGAGATCATCGACCGCCTCACGGAATACGCAAGTCAGAGCATGGGCCGCCTATCGTTCACATCCTTGAACGGGCTGGCTGATGGATTTGGTAAGGCCGCCAGTAGAGTGGATGCAGTGCTGGATGGCGCCTCAGCCAGCCTACCGGTCAGCCGGGAGGCAAACAATCTGCTCGTCAGCGCCGTCCGGGCGCTCGTGCCCGTTTTGTATACCAAGTCGGGTCCGTTCTACCAGGACCCCGCCATCCCGATACCGTTCATCCCAGGCCTCTTCGACGTGCACAGGATACGGGATCTTGAAGGCAAGGACGAACAGTACCTCCTTCTGACCGGCCTCTCGCGTGAGCAGAACAGGCTGGCGGTGGCGTTGAAGACGGCCTCCGACTGTCTGGAAAGGGCCGCGTCGTTGATTGCTGGTAGATGATCTGGGCTCCTGCGGGAAAAGCGCCAGCACACGGCGAATACACGGAAGATTACATAATGGCGGTGTTCCGGGGTGTACTCGATTCGGAGAGGACCAGAGAGGAGATGAGGCGGGTGAAACGTCTTGTATTCTTTACCCTTTCTCGAAGCGTGTGTCGAGTATTCCAGGAGCAGCTGGCGTCGTTCTTCAGAGATCGGGTGGCCATTCAGGGCTACTGTATGGAGGACCCGCTTCCATCTGAGGGGATCAAGGGCGACCTCTTCCTGGCCTCATCCCGTGACGTGTTGCCCGCGCTGAGCCGCGTGCTCGAGGGATGCCGGCCGATCGTGTCGCGCAGGGGCCTCGACCCGTCGAAGATCGGCCCGTTGTTTAGGTACCCGCCGGGAACGCGGTTTCTGGTTGTAAACAACGCCGAGGACGTGGCACTGGAGACAGTGGAACTCCTCCGGAGTCTGGGCCTGCATTCCTATGAGCTGGTTCCGTGGTGGCTGGGCTGCCCAGTGCCCAGCGACGCCCGTGAAGTCGTGGTGACGCCCGGCTTCACGAGCCTTGTCACGTTCCCTGCCCGCCACGTGTACGACCTGGGGGTACGCCCAATAGACATATCCACCCTGGTGGAGATAACCATGCTTCTCGGGTTGCCGTTGGATGGGATCCACCATGCCACGGTCTCTGGATACCAGGGGGTCGTAAACGTCGTGCGAGAGCAAGCCAGCCTGATTGCCGCGGTGGAGTTGGCAAGGCGCGACCTTGAAGCGATCCTCGACAATGTCCGCGACGCGGTGATTATGTCTGACTACAAGGGCAAGGTACACAGGCTGAACAATGCGGCCAAGAATCTCCTTGGGGTCCACAACGACACGGCGAAAGCGCTCAACTTGGGGCGATGGTTTCCGCGGGACCTGATCGCGGGCCCTGTTGATCGCGGCGTTGCTGAGGTCAACCAGCTTTGCTCCGTCGGTGGCAAGAAATGCCTTGTCACGGTTGTCCCAATCGCCTCCGACGAGCCCAGACTCATTATCACCGCCAGGGAGTCCCGGTCGATAGAGCAAGCGAGGGGCGAGCTGGTCCGGGCGATGAGGTCTGGAAACAGGACCGCGCGGTACAGATTCGAAGACATAATTGGCGCCAGCGCCCCCCTGATGAAGACCGTGAACATGGCGAGGAAGATTGCCGAGACTAACACCACTGTGTTCATTACGGGGGAGACAGGGACGGGGAAGGAACTCTTCGCCCAGGCCATTCACAACGCGTCTCCAAGGCGATCGGGGCCCTTCATAGCCCAGAACATAGCCGCGTTGCCCGAACAGCTCATCCAGAGCGAACTCTTCGGCTACGAGAGCGGCGCCTTCACGGGAGCGCGTCGGGAGGGCAAGCCGGGCCTGTTCGAGGCTGCCGACGGTGGGACCATCTTCCTCGATGAGATCGCTGACATCAGCCCGGCGGTTCAGATCAGCCTGCTCAGGGTGTTGCAGGAACGCGAAGTCACCCGGGTGGGCGGGTCGGGCCTGATACCTGTGTCAGTCCGCGTGATCGCGGCTACAAATAGGGATCTTTCTGATGCGGTATCGCAGGGCCGGTTCAGGAAGGACCTTTTCTATCGGCTCTGCGCGTACCCCTTGAGAATCCCGCCATTGCGCGAGCGCCCAGGGGACATTCCCTTGCTCATCCGCCACTTCATCCGAAAACACTCGAAGTGGACCGCGGACCCGCCGGTGAGCCTGACACAGCGGCTACAATCATGGTCGTGGCCGGGGAACGTCAGGGAGATTGAGGAGCTTGTCAGGCATTCGGCTAGCGTGTCCGATACGGAGCGCGAGTTCTTCTCCAACATGGAGGACTTCTTCGATTCGTCCACCGAGATTGCCTCGGTGGGGCAGGCGCTGTCGGTGGCAGACATCCGCAGCCGTCTCCGCTGCAAGGGCGAACTGGCGCAGTTTGGCGCCATACTGAGCTGCCTGGCGTCGGAGCGGTCGGAGGCGGGGATGGGAAGGGACTCGCTCCAGGCGGCACTATCGTCGAGAGGGCTGGTCCCGATGACTGTGGCCCAGATCAGGGCGAGGCTCAGGACGCTCAGTGAACTTGGATTGACCGAGTCTGCCAGGGGCCGGAACGGTACGAGGTTGACGTCGCTGGGGAAGGCGTTTCTCGCCCATTCGCCCGAAATGGGCTTATCTGGCTACAAATAGGCGGCCAATGCCGCCAGTCCCTGACGCCGGCGTGCTGAAAGGGCCAAGATACGCGGGGCAAACCGGTCCGTCTCCAGAGGGCACGCTTTTTGCTAAGGCAGAGGGATATGTAGTTGAAACGCATCTCGCGAGGAGGTGGGTTATTGGGAAAGACGCTAATTAAGGCTGGAGTCCTGTTTACGGGCGAAAAGGACTCCCAGCCGGCGAAAGGACAGTACCTTGTCCTGAACGGGAACCTTATTGAGAGCGTCTCAGACCGGCAACCGGAAGGGTCGTTCGAGTCAGTGCTCGACTACTCGGCGAAGGCGGTATTGCCGGGCATCATAGACGCGCACACTCACCTGGCGTTCAACGGTCACGAAAGCCTTTTCAAACTTTATCTCGATCCGCGAGATAAGCTGTGTTTCGAGGCTGTGGACTCCGTCAGGAGGACGCTGCTTTCAGGGGTCACTACGTGCAGGGATGTCGGCGGTTTCAATTTCCTCGATGTGTCCTTAAAGAGATTCATTGACCAGGGCGTCCTTGTTGGCCCCAGGATGTTTGTATCCGGCAAGATGATCACGGCTACCGGCGGTCACTGCCACGTGATCGCTACCGAAGCAAACGGCCCGTCCGAGATACGTGCCGCTGTGCGCGAGCAGATCAAGAACGGCGCCGACATGGTGAAACTCATGGCCACGGGCGGGGGCGCCACGCCCGGTCAGCATCTTGAGGCCATTCAGCTGGAACTTGACGAAATCAAGGCGGCCACCGAGGTGGCCCACTCCAACTTCAGGCGGGTAGGGGCCCACGCGCACGGCGCGGCCGGGATCAAGCGTCTTGTCCAGGGCGGCATCGACATCATCGATCACGGGAGCCTTCTTGACGAGGACGGGGCCAAGATGATGGCTGACAACGGCGTATTCCTGTGCATCACCCCCGGCCACGAGAGTATGTTCCCAAACCTCGACGCGGACTGGAAGAGAAGGATGATGCCGCTCCGGTCGCGGGCGCCGAAGACCATCGAGATCGCCAAAAAGCACGGCGTGAAGATGTGTATGGGTACCGATTCAGGCGGGAACCCGTACGCCCCGCACGGCAAGATCCACGTGTGCCTCGAGGAATTCGTCAAGACCGGTATGAGCGCAAGGGAAGCCATAGTGTGCGTTACCAGCATGGCGGCCGAGTGCATCGGAGTCCAGGACAGACTCGGCACAATCGCACCGGGCAAACTCGCCGACATCGCCGTTTTCGAGGGAGATCCAACCAGACACATCGAGGATCTGGCTCGGGTCGCGGCGGTCATCAAGGACGGGAAACTGCTCGGGTTGTAAAGGGGAGACATGGCGTTGCACGGGTCCTCGTTGTTGGAGTACTTTCAATCGCGTATCCCGGACATGATGCATCTTGCGCAGAAGCTGGTCGAGCACGAGTCGCCTTCTATAGACCGCGAGGCGGTGAACCGGTTCAGTTCATGGCTGGGAGGGGTGTACAGGGAACTCGGCGCTCGCGTCGAGACAATACCAGGGGGACAGAGCGGGGACAACCTGAGAGTTGAGTTTGGAGAGGGCGAACGCCAGGCTCTAATCCTATGCCACATGGACACCGTGTGGCCGCTCGGTGAAGTGGCGCGAAGGCCGTTTCGCGTTGAGGGCGACAGGGTGAGCGGCCCGGGGATCTACGACATGAAGGCAGGGTTCCTCTACACTGCCGAGGTTTTTAGAGCCGCGCGTCATTTCGGGGTGTCCTTCCCAAAGCGAGTCGTCATACTGTGCAATTCGGATGAGGAGATCGGCAGCCCATCTTCCCGCGGTGTGATAGAGGCGGAGGCCGCAAAGAGCGACTACGTCCTCGTGCTGGAACCCAGCGCGCCGGGTGGGGCGGTGAAAAGCTCTCGAAAGGGTCAGGGGACATTCCACCTGAGGGTGCGTGGAGTAGCCGCGCATTCCGGTTCCGACCACGAGCGCGGGGTCAGCGCAATCGAGGAGTTGGCCAGGCATGTCCTGGCGCTCCAAGCCCTCACGGACTACGCTTCGGGTACGACAGTCAATGTGGGCATCGTTTCGGGCGGTACACGCTCGAATGTTGTCGCGGCAGAGGCGCATGCCGACATCGACGTGAGGGTCGTTTCCACCAGTGCGATGGAGTCGGTGGAATCCGCCATCCTCGGCCTGAAGCCGACACGGCAGGGGATCTCGGTCGAGGTGACCGGAGGATTCGGGAGGCCGCCCATGGTCCGGAATGAGCAGACGGTGCGGCTGTATACGAAGGCGAAGGCCATCGCCGCTGAACTGGGGTTTGACCTGCCGGAATCGGCGACCGGCGCCGGCAGCGACGGCAACTTCACCGCGCACCTGGGCGTGCCCACGCTTGACGGCCTGGGAGCGGTGGGGGATGGAAGCCACGCTGTCCACGAGCACATGATAGTGAGCGCCCTTCCCCAGAGGATTTCCCTGCTATTCCGGATCCTGTGTGAGTTCTAGATACTGGAATTCTATGTATTCGGAGAGGAGAGACGGACATGCAGAAACCCAGCGACCAGGCGGGATCCATCAAAGTGCCGTGGCCAAGGTTCATAGGTATGGGCGTGTTCCTCCTGACCCTCATTCTCGCCAACTTCGTGACCATTCCGGGCGGACCGTGGGGCCTTGGAATGGAGACATTCTACGTGGGCTGGCTGAGCTACGCAATTCTCGTCGTGTCCTCGTTTATCTTCATCTACAATCAGAATTCAAGGGAAGCCAATGAGGGAGGTGCCGGCAAATGATGGGCACAACCTACGCTGTAGTGCTCGCGGTGTACATGGCGGGCATGGTGTTTCTAGGCTGGTACTTCTCCAGGATGGTGAAAGACACTAGTTCCTACTACACTACCGCGCGATCTACCAACGCCGCAGTCACTGGCTTCTCGTACTCGGCGACTCAGATGAGCGCCGGCACCGTCATTGGCAGCCCCGCAACGGTATGGAAGCTCGGCTACAACTACATACCGGTGTCAATCGCCTCCACGGCGGCGCCATGGTTCACCTTCCTGTCGATAGGCGAACGGATGAGGAGGATCGCCGAGCGGATCAACGCGTACACGTACGGCGACATATTCGAAGCCAGGTACGGGCGCGCTGCGCGGTATTTCTACGCAGCCCTGATGCTGGTGTTCTACATCCCGCTCATGGTGGGCCAGTTGAAGGCGTGCGGCGATATCCTCAAGGTGGCCCTGGGATGGGACTACCTGATCGGCGTGATATTCTCCGGTGTGATCATCGTTATCTACACGTGGACGGGCGGTATGTTCGCCGTGGCGTGGAGCGACCTCTTCCAGGGCCTTGTAATGGTAATCGGGCTCATCATCCTGTCCGCTCTTGTGCTGGGGAAAGCGGGCGGAATGGCTGCCGTCCACACAGGGCTTGCAGCCATTGACCCCAAGCTCATCAGACTGACGGGTCTGGTCACCGCTACGTGGGCGGTGTGCAACGTGATCACGTGGTCCTTCCTGCAAATCGGCGGTTCGGCCGCGGCCGTGGTCAGGTTCATCATCCCCAAAGACATGAAGACCCTGCGTACTGCCCTGGGCTATTCCATGGTATTCCAGACCGTAACGTACGTCACCGTGGGCATCGTCGGCCTCGCCGGCAGGGTGCTCCTGCCCGATCTGAAGGTGGCTGACACCCTTGTTCCGACTCTCGCGACGCAGATGCTCCATCCCCTCCTTGGAGGCATCGTGCTGTCGGCGATCCTGGCGGCGATCATGTCGACGGTCGATTCCGTGTTGCTCCTCTGCTCCGCGGCGGCTACACGCGACCTGTATGTCCCGCTGATCAACCCAAAAGCGACCGACGTGCAGCAATTGAACGTCGGCCGCCTCGCGACTGTGGCCCTCGGCGTCATTCCCATGATCCTGGCCATCCGGCCCATCGACGCCGTGCAGTGGCTCGTTGCGTTCTCCTTCAATGTAATGGCCGCGAGCCTGACCGTGCCGATTCTCTGCACCGCGTGGTGGCCCCGGGCAAACAAGCACGGCGCGGCGGCGGCCATGTACTCTGGGCTGGCATCGTCGCTCTACTGGTACTACCTCGGCTGGCAGCAGTTCAAGTCGCTGTCGAACTGGCCGTACGGAATCTGGCCCGGCGTCATCGGGACGGCTGTGTCACTCGTGTTCATGGTCGTCATCACGATGGTGACCCCGGCCCCTGACGAAGGCATCAACGAGGTATTCTATCGCACGTAGAGGCAGGTGTGGTCCCATGACGCGCGTGTTCGCGGAGGAGCCGGGACTCGACGGCGACGCCGGTCAGAGGATAGCGCTGGGAACATATGGCGGGGGTTTGTTCAGACGCTGTCCCGCGACGCCCGTCAGCCGGAGTCTCGTCTATATCCCGTACTGGATCGGACCCGGGGCGTTGCGGCTCAAGAGCGCCTTCAGCGAGACGGTCCAGAAGCGGCTGTTCGCTTGCGACGGATGGAAGGGCGTTGCGGGGGCAGTCGAGGGCACGCCTCCGGAGATGAAGGAACTGGAGCGCGACGGTTCCGAACGGCTGGTGCCCTGCCGCGTGCCCGAGGACGAAGCCAAGGTGCGAATCCGCGAACAGGCGGGCCGTCTTGCCAGGGGCAAGGTGATTGCCGCGGGTGTCGGCGACGTTGACCTGAGGGTGATCCATAAACCGTTCTGGGCGGTCCTGAGCCGCCTCCGCGACGGCCGGATGTCCTGGCGCCTCGTGGCGGCCGACAGCGGAATTGTGACGTACCGTTTCGACCTGGGCATCGAGGAGATGCTCCGCGCCGCCGGACTGGACGCCTGAAGACTTTGCAGTGAGGGGGGAGTGGCAGCGCCACCCCCCCTTTTCACCCCGGACTCCCATGGAAACCCACACCCCTCACAGGCCTGCGAACGCCAGCACTGGTCACGCCGTGCGCCGTGTACTGCAGAATAGTCCCACGGACCCAACCGGCTGCCCGGCTGGATAGCCGCAGGGAGCTGCCCAGGTGCGTCGAGGAATTCCTTAAGTCCGGCAACCCCGTTAGATTTGAAGGCTTACTTCACTGGCCTCGACTGCCCTTGCGGGGCAGACTGGCTCTCTTCACACCCAACTTGACGACGCTACGTTCATTGCTGGTTTCCCTGAAGCCACGATCTGTGGCAGCCCGTACGGGTACCCGCCCCACACGGCGGCAATGCTTGGTGACCGCAGCAATAAGCAGGTCACTATCTGTGGGGTTGCAGGAATAAGGACCCAGATACACAGGAAGTTGAATACTGACGTGGCTTCAAGAAGAGCCCCGTTCTGTCGCTTCGGATTCGCAAAGCCGGTCCTGGCGGGTTTATGCGGCATCCTGTCGGTGGCAGGGACGGCTCTTGCAGTCGGGTCCGTTAGCAGGTACTTGAACGGATTCGGCACACAAAAGACGTAGACAGACTGCTGGCCATGATCTCGGCCAGCAGTCCGGATTCTTGCCACTTCGGGTGGACTGGCGGGCAGCATTTGTGCTTGCAGGATTTGACGGAGGCAGATCAAGAAATGTCCATTGGATTCAGGCGTAACTGGCTCAGGATTCGAACTGGGAGGGACGACGTATGGATGGGAATCTGAGGGTCGTGACGCTGGTACATCAGGGTTTTGAGGACCTTGAGTTGTGGTACCCTCACCTACGCTTGCAGGAAGAGGGCATTGCAGTGCATCTGGCAGGTGAGAAAGCTGGGACTGTGTATACTGGCAAGCATGGTGTTCCGGCTGCGGCGGATTACGGCTTTTCCGAGATTGATGCCGCCGGCTACGATGGGCTCTTGATCCCTGGAGGCTGGGCGCCGGACAAATTGCGCCGGTACCCGGAGGTCCTCGACCTGGTCAGAAACATGGATGCTCGGAGAAAAGCCATAGGTCAGATATGTCATGCCGGCTGGGTATCAATATCGGCGAGGATTATTAAAGGCAGGAGGGTGACTAGTGTTTCAGCAATCCGCGATGACATGGAAAACGCGGGGGGTATCTGGGTCGATGAAGCTGTGGTAGTAGATGGAAACCTGGTGTCAAGTCGTCGTCCGCAGGACCTACCCTTATACGTCAAGGCTTATCTCGAAGTACTCATGAGAGGCGCTGAGGTTCAAGCATGACTGAAGCCATGCTCGAGAACGGAAGAGAGTCGTGCGACTGCCCAAAGAGAAGATGCGAGCGCCACGGCATGTGTGCGGAGTGCATTGAATATCACAGCCGCAAGGGACGACTCCCCTACTGCAAGCGGGAGAAGTCACTCCTGCGAAGACTGTTGCACCGGTTGGCATAGACCTTTCCCGACTTCCGAACCGCCCCGAATCCCGGTTCCACTTTCGGGACTCGCGGTGAGTGACCTGAGGGGGTGACCGCCTGGGAGAAACCGCGCCGGAGCAGCAAACAGCTGTTATCCATGACGGGTCATGAACTGGCATCAGAATTGCGTAGATCAACGAGTAGGGAATGCCGGCTGCGGAATCTACCATACGGTGGTGTAATGGAATGAAAATCTACATATCGGCGGACCTGGAGGGCATCAGCGGCGTCGTCAGCCCGGAGCAGACGATGCCTGAGTACAAGGACTATGCGATGTCGCGTGAGCTGATGACGGGCGATGTGAATGCGGCCATTCAGGGACTCCGCCAGGCGGGAGTGGATGAGATAGTAGTCAATGACTCTCACCACAACTCGCGGACCATCGACATCACGGCGCTGGACCCCGGCGCCGTCTTGATTTCGGGAGACACCAGGAAGTTCTCAATGATGCACGGGCTGGACGAGTCCTTTGACGGGGCCATACTCCTAGGCTATCACGCCAGGGCGGGGACGGCCGGGGCCATCATGGACCATTCCTACTACGCCAAGAGTGTCCTGGAAATCAGGATCGACGGCGTTGCCCATGGGGAAATCGGCATCAACACACTATATGCCGCCGAGATGGGGGTGCCGGTTCTGCTCGTGACGGGGGACAGGGCCGCCGCCGCGGAAGCAGTGCAGGTGAATCCCAGACTCAGGACTGTGTGCGTCAAGGAGGCCCAGGGGAGGTTCTGCGCTAAGTGCCTTCCTATCGCCGCGAGCCGCAAGATGATCACGGAGGCGGCGAGGGAGGCGGCGGCTGAGGCCGCCGTGTCGCGCCGCGAGATTGGGCTGCCGGCAGTCCCCAGTCAGCCTGTCCTCGAAATCGACTTCCCCTCCGCGAATCTCGCGGATGCGGCCTGCGTCGTCCCCGGGACCGAGAGGATCAGCAATAGGGGCATACGATTCCAGTGCAAGAGCGTCAAGGACCTGTTCCTGTGGCGCCAGGTGTTCTGCGCCCTGGCCGCGTCGGCCCAGAACAAACACTACTGATGGAGGAATGAGGCATGGCTGCAGGAAAACTGCGGCCGTGACTTGCGTCTACCCGGCCAGATAGGCGTCCCGGACCTCGGGGTTCGCCGCGAGATCCCTCGCGGGCCCGGAAAGGATCACCTTGCCGTTCCTGAGAACGTAGCCCCTGTGAGCGACCTCCAGGGCGACATAGGCGTT
This sequence comes from Ignavibacteriales bacterium, assembly GCA_050260105.1. Lineage (GTDB taxonomy): Bacteria > Bacillota > Sulfobacillia > JABLXB01 > JABLXB01 > SM1-B181. The sequence goes on from JBLNBR010000005.1 coordinate 76,957, forward strand.
CTGTTCCACGAGGAGAATGGTCGTCCCGAGGCGATTGATCTCCTGGATGACCTCGAATATCTCGTCCACCAGGACCGGCGCGAGCCCCATCGAGGGCTCGTCCAGGAGCATTACCTTGGCCCCTGACATCAATGCCCTCCCGAGGGCCAGCATCTGCTGTTCGCCCCCGCTGAGGGTCCCCGCCGGCTGTTTCTTCCTCTCCTTCAGCCTGGGGAAGGTCTGGAATACCCTGTCGTAGTCCGCCGCAAGGGCCGCCCTGTCGCGGCGTGCGAAAGTGGCCAGCTGGAGGTTCTCCATCACGGTGAGGTTCGGGAAGACGTGCCTTCCCTCGGGAACGTGCGCCACTCCCATCGCGACGATCCTGTGCGGCGGCATCTTCGTCAGGTCGCGGCCCTCGAAGATCGCGCTCCCGGAAGCGACGGGCACGAGACCAGATAAGGCCCTGAGGGTCGTCGATTTTCCCGCGCCGTTCGACCCGATCAGCGTGACGATTTCTCCCCTGTCGACGCAGAAATCCACCCCGTCGAGGGCCTTTATGACGCCGTACGCGACCCTCAGATTCTTAACGTCCAGCAGCATGTGTAGCCCTCCGTCCCAGGTAGGCGGCTATGACCCTCGGGTTGCTCTGGATTTCCCCGGGGGTCCCTTCGGCGATCGTCTCCCCGAAGTCCATGACCCTGATGCGCTCGCACATCCGCATTATGACCCGCATCTGGTGCTCGATGATGAGTACCGTCACGCCGAATTCCCTTCTCACACGCTGCACCAGGTTGATGAGGTCCTCGGCCTCACTCGGATTCATGCCGGCCGCGGGCTCGTCCAGTAGAAGCAGCCTCGGCGTCACAGCCAGGGCCCTGGCTATCTCCAGTTTCCTCTGCTCGCCGTACGGGAGGTTCCTCGCCAGTTCCTCTCGCCTGTCCAGAAGCCCGAACCTGTCGAGAAGGACGAGGGACGCATCCTCTACCGCGCGTTCCTCGGCCCCGAACAGGGAATCCCGCCTGAGCGCCGAGAGAAGCGCGGTCTTCCTCTTCGAGGAATACGCCACCTTCACGTTATCGAGCACGGTGAGGTTGCCGAAGAGGCGTATGTTCTGAAACGTTCTGGCTATGCCAAGTCGCGTTATGCGGTATGGCACCAGGCCGGTTATGTCATGTTCCAGGAACAGGACCTTACCCTCGGTGGGGCGGTACACTCCGGTGATGAGGTTGAACACGGTGGTCTTCCCGGCCCCGTTCGGCCCTATGAGACCGACCAGTTCCCCTTCCTCCATCCGGAAGTCGAACTCCTTGCACGCCCGGATCCCGCCGAAGGACATGGACAGATTCTGTGTCTCGAGTATGACCCCCACTCAGACCCCCTCCTCGATTCCCCTCGGTTTTGCCGGCGCGGACCTCCCTGGAATGGGGGGCGGGAGGAACAGGGTGAGTTCGCGAATGCCGCCGAGGATCCCGGACGGCCTGCACAACATGAGGACGGCAAGGATAGCAGGTGTGACCACCATCCTCCACACGGGGCTCAGGTGGAATACTGGAAGGACCTGGCGAAGGCCTTCCAGGACGATATTCATGATCGCCGCCCCCAGGATCGCCCCCCCGATCCTGCCGATCCCGCCCAGATGCAGCATCGCCAACAGCTCGATGGACTTAATCGAGCCGAACATCGAAGGGTGGGCGTACTGGAGGAGGTGGACGTAAAGCCCGCCTGCGAGCCCCGCGAGCGCGGCGGACAGACCGAAGCATATCGACTTGGCTTTCCTGGTGTCCACGCCCATGAGGTCGGCGGCGAGCTCGTTCTCCCGGATAGAGAGCACGTCTCTCCCGTAACTCGAAGATAGGAAGTTTCGGCAGATGATCACCGTCACGACCAGGGCGAAGAAGGTCCACGTGAAGTCCGTGACCTTCGGGATGAGCCTGTCCGGAGGTATCCCCTGGTATCCCCTGGCCCCTCCGACGGCCTCGATGTTGTTCACGACGTTTATGGTGATCATGTTGAACCCGAAGGTGACCAGGGCAAGGTAGTCCCCCCTCGTCCCGAAGGCGGGCACAGAGAGGATCAGGCCGGCTACAGCGGCCGCCGCGCCCCCCGCCACCAGGGAGACCAGGAATCCGATCTCTCTCAGCCAGAACGGTGAGGCGGGCCCGAGGCCGAATCCCATGGTCATCAATGTGACGGATACGTAGGCCCCGACGCCCATGAATGCGGCGTGCCCGAGGTTCGTTTCACCCATGTATCCGTTCGTGAGGTTCAGGCTGAGCACGAGGATGGCATCGATGCAGATGTAGCAGAGGATCGTTACGTAATACGGGGACAGCACCTTCATGGACGTCAGGAGCATCACCGCCAGGTATAAGGCGGCCGTCCAGGTGACTTTTCGAAGAGTCTGGGGCGACAGAACAGTTCTCATCGGATTACACCTTTTCGCTCTTGACCACGCCGAATATCCCGGTGGGTCTGAATACAAGCATGAGGATGAGCAGTCCGAACACGATCCCGTCGCGATACTGGGATTTCAGCAGGAACGGGACGAGGATCTCGACCGTCCCGAGCACCAGCGCGCCGATGTATGCGCCCTCGATTGAGCCTATGCCGCCGATGACCGCGGCGCAGAACGCCTTCCAGCCAACCATGGTTCCCATGTTTGTCTCGATGACCGGGTAGGCGAGACCGTACATTATGCCGCCGAGGGCGGCAAGGGAGGAACCGACGAGAAAGGTGAACGCAATGATCCTGTTCACGTCCACGCCCATCAGGCTGGCCGCGGGCACGTCAACCGAGACGGCCCTCATGGCCCTGCCGATCTGAGTCCCGTTGACGAGGGCCCTCAGCACGAGCAAGACCACTATCCCGAGGATGACGATGGCAATCTGGATGTTCGTCACGACGACGCCGCCCATCTGGTACATCGCGGTGGGGAAGAGGGCCTCCGGCAACTGTTTCCGGCCGGGCCCCACGACGGCCAGGGTGAAGTTCTCCAGGAATATGCTGACGCTCAACGCCGTGATCAGGGCCGACATCTTAGGGGCGCGCCTGAGCGGCCGGTAAGCGAGTCTCTCTATGCCGGCGCCCAGCGCCGACGCGATCACCATGGTACAGACGGTCGTGAGACACAGAGAGAATGGGAATGCGAGATGAACGGTCTTGATTACGAACAGCGAGATGAAGTAGGCTATGAAGCCGCTGACCATGAACACCTGACTGTGCGCGAAGTTGATCAGGGCGAGGATCCCGTAGACCATGTTGTACCCGAGGGCGATGAGCGCGTAGATGGCCCCCAGTTGCAGCGCGTTCGATAGTTGCTGGAGCGCGATCTCCGGCGAGAACATTTGAGGCCTCCTTTGCGTCAGGGCCGGGGGCTATCTACCCCCGGCCCTGCTCCGGCCGTGTTCAGGGCTTCACCACTGCCTTGTACGTGAATTTGCCGCCCTTGATCTCCACTATGATCACGTCTTTGTCGGGGTCGCCGCTTCCTGGATTGAACTTGATCCTGCCCGTGACCCCCTCGTAATCCGTGGTCGCCAGCGCGTCCCGGACAGCCTTCCGGTCCAGTTTGCCCGCCTTCTGAATAGCCTGGAAGGTGAGCATGGCTGCGTCATAGGTCAACGCGGCCGGAGCGTCGGGGATGAGGTTGTGCTTCTTCTGGTACTTGTCGATGAACACCTTCGCCTTGTCCGATGCGATGTCCACCGCGTAGTGGTCCGTGAAGAGGATTCCCTCCATGACCTCCCCGCCGAGTTCGACCAGCTCGGGCGAATCCCAGCCGTCCGTGCCGAGTATCGGGCAGGTGATCCCAAGTTTCCTGGCTTGTTTCACCTGGAGTCCACCCTCGTCATAGTAGCTGGCTATGTAGATACAATCGGGCTTCGCCGCCTTGATCTTCGTGAGTTGCGCGCTGAAGTCCTTATCGCCGGTGGTGTACGTTTCGAACGCCACGACCTCACCGCCGTATTTCAGGAAGGCCTCGCGGAACCTCTCCGCCAGGTCCTTCAACGAGTCACTGGCGATGTCGTACAGCACCGCGGCCTTCTTGAAGCTGAGGTTCTCGATGGCGTACTTCGCCATCATGCCCGCCTGGAAAGAGTTCCTGAAGCACGCGCGGAAAACGTAGTCTTTCCCGGCGGTGACCGCGTCGGTAGTGGACCAGGGGGTCACCATGGGCACCCCGTTGGATTGCGCTATGGGGGCGCCGGCCATCGAGCACTTGGATGCCTGGTCCCCTATTACTACCAGCACGTTGTCCTTCGTTATCAGTTTCTGGAACACGGCGGCCGTCTGCTTGGGATCGTTGGCGCTGTCCTCGATTATCAGCCGCACCTTGTATTTCTTTCCCCCTACGTCCAGGCCGCCGGCGGCGTTGACCTCTTCGGCCGCCATCTCCGCGCCGAACTTCGTCCCTCTGCCAACCACCGGAATGGTGCCGGTCAGGGGGGCGGAAACGCCTATGACGACCTCGGTGGTCTCGGCGGGCTTCTCTTCAGGCTTGGCTGCCGGTTGCGCCGGTTGCTGCCCACCGCACCCCGATAGGGCCCCCGCCGTTATCGCCAGCAGAGCAAACACCAGAGCGATGCGCTTCACCTTCAGCACCTCCGTCTTCATCCTTTCTTGACCCCACTACTCTCGATCCGGGTCCATGCCCTCTCTGCTCTCTTTCGCGGTATTCGCCTCGCCGATCCCCCCTTTCCAACCCTACTGCTCGGCCTCCGAAATGCCTTTCAGCAGGAGATCCTTCGAGATGTTGCCCCCGGTCACAATGAAGACGGCCGCCTTCGGCCGGCAGTCCAGGGTCTGGTTCCAGTCCACCGCCAGCGTGGAGGCGCTGGCCGGTTCGGCGACAACCTTTGCCCAGAGGGCGAGCCGCCCCACGGCCTTCAATATGTCAGAATCGTCGACCGCGGTGACGCCGTCAGCGAGATCCCTGACCATGTGGAACGGCTTCGTCCCCGGTTTGCGAACCGCTATGGCATCCGCTATGGTGTCTATCTCGGGCAGCTCGGTGGGTTCGCCCTTCATGAGGGAAACCTTCATCGAAGGGGCGCCGGTGGATTGTACACCCCATACCCTGATCCCGCGGTCGTGGTCCTTGAGGGCCATGAGCAGGCCTGATATGACGCCGCCTCCGCCGATGGGTATCCCCACGAAATCCACCCCGGGGAGGTCCTCGAGGATTTCCAGGGCCATGGTGCCGTGCCCGGCCATTACCAGTTCGTCCTCCACGCTGGAAACCAGCTCGGCCCCCGTCCTCTTCGCTAGCTCGATTGCCGCCCTGTACGAGTCGTCGTAATTGCGGCCATCGACGATGAGTTCCGCCCCGTAGGAGAGGACCTTCTTCCTCTTGAGTTCGGGGCTTGTGACCGGCATCACGATGGTAGCCTTGATCCCACATGTGCGTGCCGCAAGAGAAACACCCATTGCGTGGCTCCCGCTCGATGCGGCGATGACGTGCCCTACTCGCGCTTTCTTCAGCGCGAGCATCTTGTTCATGGCGCCGCGCACCTTGAATGCCCCGGTAACCTGGACATTCTCCAACTTCAGGTAGACGGGGAATCCGAAGTGCTCGGAGAATGATTGACTGTGAACGAGGGGCGTTCTGACCACGTACGGCTTGATGGACGATGCCGCCTCGCAAACGAGGGAAAAGTGCTCCGTCATCGCTGCACCTTCTTCTGGGAAATTCCCTATTCGGGGATCGCCGCGACTATTGCGAGTTTTCTTGCCAGTGCGACGTGTATTCGATGCGTCACCGCCCTCTTCCTCTCGTGGACAGGCCGGGTTTCGGGTTCTGTCAACAACTGTGAGTAGCCCAGCCGGCGGTGCTCCCGCGCGCGGTGTGTGTGCTACAATTGACGTGGCAGAGTCTCGAATCGTATGCCCGAGGCTTGTCCTGATGGTGACGGGGGGTCTTCTCACATGATCACTTACGGCTTCATAGGCGCAGGTCACATAGTCGAAACCCTGGCCGGTGGCATTCTTGCGGGAGGCGAGGTCGCCAGGTCGCAGATCATCTGCTCTGACATCAGCGAAGAACGGCGCAAGATGATCGGGGACAGGTTGAAAGTGCGTACTACCGGCGACAATGAGGAAGTCGTCCGGGAAGCGGATGTAATCCTGCTCGCGGTGCCCCCACAGGCGGCCCCTCAGTTGCTGCGATCCCTCGGCGGCCGCATTCCTCGCGGGAAGCTCGTGGTCTCAATCATGGCCGGGGTGCCGCTGTCCGCTCTCAACCGCCTGGGTGAAGGCGTTCCCGTGGTTCGCGCCGGCGCGAATCCTCCGGCGAGGGTCGGCGAGGCCCTCACAGCCCTCGTCCCCAACGAACGCGTCACGCCCGGGGACCTTGAAATAGTCAAGCGGATTGCCCACACTATTGGGCGAGTCGTGGTTACTGATGAAACGAAACTTGACATCATCATGGCGCTGTTCAGCCCGGCCCCTGTGTACTTATTCGCCGAGAGCCTCGTCGACGCGGGCGTCCGCGCGGGGCTCACCAGGAAGGAGTCGGAGACCGTAGTGCTGCAGACGATGTACGGGTGTATGAAGATGTGGGCTGAATCGGATTGCAGTGTAGGGGACTTGCGGGCTCAGGCGTGTACACCGGGCGGGGTCTCCGTGGAGATGATCCATGAGTTGGAGCGCGAGGGGATCCGGGGCGTCGTATCGGACTGCGTGATGGCTGGAGTCGATAAATGCGTCCGCCTCGGTCGGGAAGCCGCCCGGGGGATTTGACCACCGGATGTAACCGCCGCACGTGGCTGCCGGACGTGCGCCGGCTGTAGCCCCGGGTTCACACCTCGGCGCGGGTGGATCTGATCCCTCCGAAAATCCCTCCACATGAAGGCGTAAGCGCAGCAGTGTAGAATATAGGATTACATATACAACACTGCACCGTTGATGCATGCTGCCCGTGCTTCCGTGAGGTCGTATGTTGCCTGAACAGGGTAGGAAAGGAAAGAGGGTTAGGGCGGGCGCCATGGAATACGTAAATATATGATATATGACCGGAAATCCGGGTGTGTGAGGTGATGTACTTGGGCGGGAAGACGAGGGTCCTGGTAGTATCCACTGGTGGGACCATTCTCTCCAGGTACACGCCTGACGGGGGATACAGCCCGGCGGTCGCCGCGTCCGAGCTGGTGGGTTCCGTGCCCGGACTGTCTGAGTGTGCCGATGTCGAGGTGCGGGAGTTCTGCAACATCCTGAGCTTCGGCCTGGATCCGGAGACGGTGTTCAGGCTCGCGGCCATGATGAGAGACACCCTTGAGAGCGGGGATTGGGCGGGCGCGGTGGTCCTGCAGGGAACGGGCAGCATGGAGGAGACGGCCTATCTGGTCGATCTCCTTCACACTTGCGAGAAGCCGGTCGTGTTCACGGGAGCGATGTACAGCGCCGCTGAGCCGGACAGCGATGGTCCGAGAAACGTGCTGTACTCGGTGATGGTCGCGGCATCCCCTGCGGCGGTGGGGAAGGGCGCAATGGTGTGCCTGAACGGTGAGATACATGCCGCCCGGGATGTCATCAAGACGCACAAGTCGGACGCCGGCGCCTTCAAATCGCCAAACACCGGCCCGCTGGGCCTGGTCAGCAAGCGCGGATTGGTTTTCCACAGGGAGCCCTTGCTGCGGAGAACGTTCGAGGCCAGCCGCGTGGAACCCCGGGTGGACCTGGTGAAAGTAGTCATCGGGTGTGATTCGCGCTTCCTGAGGGCGTCCGTGGAGAACGGGGCGAAGGCCATCGTGATCGAGGCGTTTCCCGGCAACGGCGGGGTCACTCCGGCGATGATGCCGTACATCAGGGAACTGAGGTCCAGGGATTTTCCCGTTATCATGGCGCCGAGGTCCGCCGGAGGCAGGGTCACGCCGGGTGCGGGTGGGGGTTGCGGTCCCGCCGACCTGGTCAAGTGCGGGGTCATACTCGCAGGCGACTTGCCTGCACAGAAGGCCAGGGTGTTGGCCATGGTGGGGATGGCGGTGTGCCGCTCCACCGCAGAATTGAGGGATCTGTTTGCAGACGTGGCCCCATGAATCGGGGGGCGCGGGGGTGCTCGGAGTAGATGCTTGACCTTGCGATAAAGAACGGGACCCTGGTGGTGCCGGGGGCCGGTTTAGTGAAGGGCAATATCGGAGTTCACAGTGGGAAAATAGTGGCCGTTACTGCGGACGCGGTGAACCTGTCCGCGCGCGAAGAAATCGACGCGTCGGGGCAGCACGTGTTCCCGGGCGTCATAGAACCCCATTCGCACATCGGCATCGGGGCCGGCGAGGCCGACCTGCTTACGGAGACGCGGGCTGCGGTCGTGGGGGGCGTCACAACCTCGCTGTTCTTCCTTCGAGAACCCGAGCCCTATGACGCGGTATTCGAGAGCGTCAGGAAGGCCGCGGAGACGCTCTGCTTGACGGATTTTGGGTTCCACATCGTTCTACTCACCGATGAGCATTTGAACGCGATACCCAAGTATGTCAGGGAATGGGGAATCAACTCTTACAAACTGTACATGACGTACCGGGACGGCGCCTCCACCACCGGGTTCGGGGGCAGGCCCTTCAAGTGCCCGGAGCTCACTGATGGCTTCATGTTCGAAGCGCTCCGGAGGTTGGCGAGGTACCCGGACGCGGTGGCCATCGCCCACTGTGAGAACATCGAGATCATAAACAGGCTCACCGCGAGGCTGAAGGCGGAGAACCGGGACGATATGGAGGCCTGGAGGGAGTCAAGGCCGCCGTTCGCCGAGGCTGAAGCGGTCAGGAGGATGGCGTTCCTGGCGAGACACGCCGGCGCACGGCTGAACATACTCCATTTGACTTCCGCGGCCGCGCTGGAGGCGGCGAGGGAGGCCAAGAAGGCATCGGATAGGGTCACCGTGGAGGTGTGTCACCCTTACCTCGCGGTCGATGCGGCGTCCGCTCCCGGAGTCGAGGCGAAGCTGAGACCTCCGATTCGAGAGCGCGAGGACGTTGAAGCCCTGTGGAAGGGCGTGAGCGACGGTTCGATCGACTCAATAGGCTCAGACCACGTTCCGAGGAAACTCGAGGCGAAGCGGGGCAGCGTCTGGAAGCCGGCGGCGGGGGGACCCGGATCACCGTTCCTGCTGCAGGTCATGCTGACTGAGGGCCACTTCAGGAGGGGCATTTCTCTACAGCGTATCGCGGAGATCACGTCATATAACACTGCGCGTTTGTACGGCCTTTATCCCAGGAAGGGCGACATCCGCCCCGGCGCCGACGCCGATCTGGTCGTGGTCGATCTAAACAAGGAAGCTACCCTGACAGTCGAGGGCACGGATATGTTCAGCGACTACATCTTGTACGAGGGGAGGCGGGTGCGCGGTGTGCCCACCGTCACTCTCGTACGCGGCAAGGTCGTGATGCGGGACGGCCGGGCCATCGAGGGTAGCCTCAGGGCCGAATACCTGTACCGGGTGGGGTCCGGAACGTAGGACGGCGTGTCTATCGCAGCCGGCGGATTCGCCCGGCAGTAATCGACCCGGCGGCAGGCAGTGAGAGTACCTCAATAACCAACAAACAGGAGGGTCAAAGGATGAGAAGGGTAGTACGCAGCGTAGCCGTCTTGTTGGCACTGGCGCTGGCCGTAACCGTCGCGGGTTGCTCGCAGAAACCGGCGCAACCGGCACAACCCACGCAACCTGCGCCCAGCGCTCCGGCCCCTGCGCCGGCGGCGGCCAAGCCCAAGCCGCCGAAGCCCGTGATGTCGGCGGCCAGCGGTCCCGCCGGCAGCCTGTTCGTCAACTTCTGCGCGGCATTCGCGGAGTCCGTCATGAAGGGGTTCGACGGCCTTCAGATGAACGTCGAGCCCGGTGGGTCGTCCCAGAACATGCAGCTGGTGCACAGCGGCCAGGCTGAATTCGGGATCACATCGAGCCTCCAGACGTACCCCGGGTACTATGGGCAGGCCTGGGCCAAGGGCGTACCGTACAACAAGGTGAGCGCGGTTGTTCCGTCCTATTCGTACGAGGGAATCTGGTTCACGAGGGACAACTCACCCATAAAGAGCCTCTCGGATCTGAACGGTAAGACCGTGGCCCTGGGCTACGCCGGTGGGGGCAGTGATGTCACCGGCCGGTACCTGCTGGAATTCTACAAGATCAAGCCCGGCAAGATCGTCAACGCCAGTTGGGAAGACACAGGGGGCATGGTGAAGGACGGCCTGGTCGATGTCGTCTTCTACCTGGCTGGACACCCGGCCGGCTTCATCCAGGAGCTGGAGATCTCTGAGAAGCTTCGCTTCCTCGAGGTCTCCGACGAGGATCTGAACAAGTTCAAGGAGGCCAACCCGTACTACAACATTGGGACGCTCAAGGCCGGCACCTACAAGGGCATGACCAAGGACCTCAAGGTGTTCCAGGGCTGGAACTTCATGATCTGTTCGCCGGATCTCCCCGAGGACTTCGTATACACCGCCGTTAAATCGGTGTTCGACAACATCTCGACGATTCAGGCGGCCCACGCGAGCTTCAAGCAGTGTGCGTTCGAGAACGTGCAGTACATGAACGTACCCCTGCACCCGGGCGCTGAGAAGTACTACAAGGAGAAGGGTGTGACTCTGCCCGTTCTTCCGCCGCCGCCAACCAAGTAAGAAGAGACGGAGTCTCCATTGCTTTCCGGCCCCCGTGCTCGTGCTCGCGGGGGCCGGAAACCACCACTGTAGTGGGGGTGAGCACGTTTGGCTAGAGAACCACAGGATTCACCACAGATTCTGGAGGAGCCATCTGACAGCCTGAAGAGGGATTTGACGGGGCTTGCAGGCAAGGTAGTGACCGCCGTAGCGGTCCTGTCGAGCCTGTACCACATCTGGGCCCTTGGCCTGAAGGCCACTTCTGTCATGGAACTCAGGGCGATTCACCTGATGGTCGGCTTCATCATCGTGCCGCTTCTGTACGCGCCGTTCAAGAATCGAAAGCGGTTGACGCTGTTGGACTGGCTGTTCGCGGCGGCCGGAGTGGCCATAACCGTGTATGTGTTGACGGAGGGCGACGCGTGGGTGTTGAGGGCCGGTGTCGCGCCCACGACGCTCGACGTGGTCTTCGGGGGCCTGTGTATCATCATGATCCTCGAGATGGTCAGGAGGCTGGTGGGTGCGCCCCTTGCGATACTCACCACGGTCCTCATGGTGTACGCGAAGTTCGCGTCATTCTTCCCCGGGGCTCTACGGAGTAAGAGCTACTCGATCGCCAGGATCGTGAGCCAGGCGTTCAGCGTGGATGGCATATACGGTATCCCGATCGGGGCGTCGTCCACGTACGTGTTGCTGTTCATCCTGTTCGGCGCGATGCTGAGCGCCACGGGGACCGGCAAGTTCTACACCGACCTCGCTTATTCAGCCGCAGGCCGGATGAGGGGCGGGCCGGCGAAGGTCGCCGTCATTGCTAGCGCCCTGTTCGGGACGATATCGGGGAGCGGTATCGCCAACGTGGTCGCGACCGGGACTTTCACCATTCCGTTGATGAAGAGCACCGGATTTCTCTCGCACTTCGCCGGGGCCGTCGAGGCGGTGGCATCGACGGGCGGGCAAATCATGCCCCCTGTGATGGGCGCCGGCGCCTTCCTGATGGCGGAGATGGTGTCGATGCCCTACTCCAAGATCGCGCTGTCTGCGGCGCTCCCTGCGCTCCTGTACTTCCTCGCCGTGTACCTCATGATCGACTTCGAGGCCGGCCGGATGGGCCTGGAGGGAATGCCGGCCAGCCAGCTTCCGGACGCCCGCTCTGTCTGGAGGAGCCGGGGGCACTTGATGATTCCATTGATCGTGCTGCTCTATGAGCTCCTGGTAGTCCAGACAACGGCCATCAAGGCGGCGCTGTTCGGAATTGGGGCGGCTGTGGTCGTGTCGTACGTGAAGAAGGAGACGAGAATCAGCGGCCAGGCCATCATCAAGGCGCTTGCGGATGGGACCAAGGGATGCATGGAAGTGATCGCTTCGTGCGCGTGCGCCGGAATCGTCGTGGCCATGATTTCGCTGACCGGCGTGGGGCTCAAGCTGTCGGCCGCCATAGTGAGCGTTGCGGGGGGATCGCTGTTCCTGGCCCTCATACTGACGGCCGTAATCGTGATCGTGCTGAGCATGGGCCTGCCCACAACCGCATGCTACCTCGTATCTGCAGCGGTCATGGGACCGGCCCTGTCGAAGATGGGAATATCCCCCCTGCAAGCGCACCTTTTCATCTTCTATTTCGCCTGCATCAGCGGTATAACCCCGCCGGTGGCCCTCGTCGCGTATCCGGCCGGTGCAATCGCGAAGTGCAGCCCGATTGCCGTGGCGTTCACCGCGGCCAGGCTCGGTATAGTCGGCTTCCTCGTTCCGTTCATGTTCGTGTATACACCCGGGCTTCTGCTGGTCGGGTCACTTCCATGGGTCCTCTGGTCTTGCGTGACGTCCGTGCTGGGAGTCTTCTCGCTCTCGATGGCCCTGGGAGGCTGGTTCCGCAGGCCTATCCCGGTGGCTCTCAGGGCGGTGCTCCTGGTGTCCGGGATCCTGCTGATGATCGCCGAGATCGTCACGGATTTCGTCGGTCTGACCGGGCTCGCGATCGGGTTCTTCGTTCACCTGAGGATGATCAGCAGAACTCAGAAGCCAGGCGCTGTCGCGGCGGCCTAGTGTGGAAGGTGGTCTCATGAAGGCAGCTGTATTACATGAATTCGGCAAACCGCCCGTCATCGAGAACATACCCGTCAGACCCCCGGGCCACGGAGAAGTGCTGGTGGAGGTGCACAGCTGCGGCGTATGCTACAGCGACGTCAAGCTTTCGAGGGCCCTGCTCCCGAAGGACCGGCTGCCCGCCCTTCCTCATGTGCTGGGGCACGAGATCGCGGGGGTCATCGAGGAAGTCGGTCCCGGGGTCCGGAGTCTCAAGAAAGGAACGAGGGTCGGCGTACATTTCTACGTGCCCTGCGGCCTGTGTTTCCAGTGCAGGATTGGACATGAGCCGCTCTGCGAGAACCTGGTCGATCAAATTGGGTTCACGTGCAACGGTGGGTATGCAGAGTACGTGACTGTCCCGGAGCGAAACTGTGTCCCGCTGCCCGGTAGTGTGGGATTCGATGAGGCCGGCATCGCCGCGGACGCGATCGCTACCACTGTCGAGGCGGTGAAGCGAACCGGCAATGTTCGCCTGGCGGATAGGGTGGCGGTGGTCGGGGCCGGCGGCCTCGGCATTCACGCCGTTCAAGTCGCGAGGCTCGCGGGCGCATGGGTACTGTCCGTCGACGTGGACGAGAAGAGACTGGAGCAAGCGTCCAGGCTCGGGGCCAATGAGTGCGTATTGCACGGGGACCTTGGTCCCAGGCAGGAGAAGTGTTTCGATGTCGTGATAGACGCGGTCGGCCATTCGGAGACGGTCGAGTCTGACCTGAGACTCGTACGGCCCGGCGGCACGATCGTAATGCTCGGCTACGCAAACGGGGTTTCGTTCACGATCCCGACCCCGCAGATGGTGCATCATCAGATAACGGTGGCGGGGTCGAGGGCGTCGTCCCTGCAGAGCTACGTGGATGCGATCACTCTGATTGCGAGGGGTCAGATAACCCCTGTGATAACGAAGAGGTATGCCCTGGAGGAGGCCGGCCGGGCAATCGACGACCTCGCCCGCGGGGCGATAAGCGGGCGCGGCGTGCTGAGAATCAGATAGACCGGAAAGTGTAAGCAGAGGCCCCCTCGCCGGCGGGGGCCTTTTGTTGTTACAGTACGCGCGGCAGTGCCGCAACTGCCGCCGTTCGAAGAGGAGGACGGAGGGAGGAGGACGGAGGGAGGAGGACGGAGGGTCGCAGGGAAATATGCTTTGAGCTCGCCGCCGGAGGAGGTGAGGTCTCAGTGGATGACGTGGTTACGCAGTTCCTGGACTCCGCCGTCTCTGGAAGCGATGAACCGGCCGGCGGAGAAGGGGCGGCCCGGCCGGTCGCGCGTATGCTGGCGGATGCGTTCGACCTGTTGCGGCTGCTCAACCTGTACCGTGGGGACGCCTGCCTGCTACTGCTGGATGATGGTTTCGGCATCATCGGCGCACACTCCAGGGACAACCCGAAAGTGGATGGGATGCTGGAGAAGCGATTTGACGCCCTGTATAAACAGGGCATCAGGACTCACAGGATTACGAAATTCATAAGAGCCACGGGCGAGGGAAGGAAGGTCAATCTGTACTTCTACTATGAGCCTGAGGGAGAGGCGTGCGATCAGGGGTATTACCTGTGTTCTATCACGGAAAGGGAAGATGACGACGTCCAGAGCGCTTATCTTGCGACCACCGCCATGAACATCAGGACCGTAGTGAGGGTTATCACTCGGTACGCCGGGGAAGGGGTCCCCGCCTCGGGGCGTGGCCCCCGCTCATGCGGGTTCATCTCGGAGAGGCAACAGATGGCCGCCAACAAGAGCGCGATTATCGAGGCGCTCAGGTTGACCGGGGGCAACAAGAGGAGGGCCGCGCAGATGCTCGGGGTATCGCGGCAAACGATCTACAGATCGCTGAGGGACTGGAGGACCGGGGGAGCGCGAGACGCATGACACATCACGCGACATGTAGCATGGCGTTACAGCACACCAGCATAGGCGCGGCGAGCCTCGCCAGCGGTTGAGGTCACCCGCCGGAAACCCCCTCCTGGAAGACTTCGTCTTTGGCAGTGCGCCAGGTCTTCCGGGAGGGGGTTTTGACGTGTGGATGGGTTTGCCGTGTTCGGCTGTTCTTCGACACGGCGCTGAAGGATAATGCCGGACGGCGGCGAATAAGGAATAATGTCTAGACATTAAGAGGTGAGAGGCGTGGCAGTCAATCCAGACATACCGATACCGCTCTACTACCAGATAAAAGAGATAATCAAGGCGGATATCGCCGGAGGGCGTCTCAAACCGGGGGATCAGATCTCGCCGGAAACGGTACTGACAGCGGAATACGGTGTGAGCAGGATGACAGTAAGGCAGGCCGTCCTCGAGCTGGTCAACGAGGGGCTGCTGTACAGGAAGCGGGGTAAGGGGACGTTTGTGGCGGCCCCGAAAATCACGCGGGGCCTTGCGAGGCTGACGAGCTTCACGGAAGACATGGAGGCGCGGGGCCTCAGGCCGTCCGGCAGAGTCATCTCGCTTGAGGAGGCCGCGGCGGATGAAGACGTAGCCGGCCTGCTCGGCGTTGCGGGAGGCGCGCCCGTCGTCCGGCTGGAGAGGCTCAGGCTGGCGGACGGAACGCCCATGGCGCTGGAAGTGGGGCACATGGTCCTTCCGAGGTTCGAGTGGGTGTTCTCGGAGGACCTGGAGACAGACTCCCTCTACAGGCTGTTGAAGGAGAAGTACGGTGTGGACCTGGGCCGCGCCCACGAGACGATCGAGGTGGTGGTCGCCAACAGGTACGAGGCGGGGCTGCTCGAGGTGGACCCGGGTGTGCCGCTCCTCAAGATGGAGAGGGTTTCGTACGACCAGAAGGGCGAAGCGGTGGAGGTGGTCAAGTCGGTATACAGGGCGGACCGGTACAAGTTTGTGATGGAACTAGTCAGAGCCTGAGCGTCGGGAATTCTCGATATGGGAGGGTCGACGATGGCGGGGGAGAGAGAGACTGCCCGGGCGATATTGACGGCCCTGGGCGGCCGGGGCAACGTGGTTTCGATCAACTATTGTATGACGAGGCTCCGGGCCGAGCCGAGAGACATGGGCTCGGTCGACATGCAGGCTCTCAAGAAGTGCGCTGGAGTCAAGGGCGCCATCCAGACAGGCAACCTGGTGCAGGTGATCCTGGGTCCCGGGCTGGCGGAGAAGATCGCGAGGGAGATGTCTTCGGACCTTGGAATAGTCATCGGCGAAACGAGCGGCGCTCCCGCAGCCGCGTCCGCTTCTAAGAGCGGCGCGCAGGAAATCCTCAGGAAGTTCGCAAACATCTTCCTTCCTCTGTTACCCGCGATAATCGGTTGCGGCATGATAAATGGGGTGAGCGGCCTCCTGGTCCGGCTCGGCGTCGACGGTAAACACCCCGTCATGCTCGCGTTGGGCGTCATCGGCAGCGCGGCGTTCACCTACCTGGCAATCATGGTAGGCATGAACGCGGCCAGGGAGTACGGCGGGCCCCCTGCGATAGGAGCGGTAGCCGCGGGAATCCTCAACGTTCCCGCGTTGACGAACCTCAAGATGGTCCCGGGCAGGGGTGGCTTGCTGGGTGTGGTGATCGCCGCGGCCTTCCTGTCGTGGCTCTACAAGAAGATATCGGCCTGGATGCCGGATTCACTCGCGGTGATAGGGACTCCGACGTTGACGATCCTGTCGGGCGGGTTCGTGGTGTTGTATGTCGTGCAGCCCGTCGGTGGCTTCCTCGCCGATTGGATCACCAGGGGGGCGCAGGCCCTGCTCAATCTCGGAGGGCCGGTTGCCGGCGCATTGCTTGCGGGTACATTCCTGCCCTTCGTAATGACCGGGCTGCACCACGGCCTCACGCCCATACACATGGAGCTCATCAATAAGCTGGGCAATACACCGCTGCTCCCCGTGCTGGCGATGGCCGGCGCGGGGCAGGTTGGCGCCTCGATCGCGGTGTATCTCAAGACGAGGGACAAGGAACTGCGGGAAATCATCAAGGCGGCGCTGCCCGTGGGGATCCTGGGCATCGGCGAACCCCTGATCTACGGCGTGACGCTGCCGCTCGGGAGGCCGTTCCTGGCGGCCTGCGCCGGTGGCGCCGTCGGCGGCGCTTTCATCGCAGTGACCAAGATCGGTTGCACGGCCATGGGAGTCTCGGGGGTGCCGCTTGCGTTCCTCGCAACGTCGCCCGGGACCTACCTGACCGGGCTGGTCATCTCGTATGTCGCCGGGTTCGCGTTCGCCTTCTTCATGGGTTTCGATGAGAGGCTCTCGACCGAATCGAGGCAGTCAGCGTTTACTCTGCAATAGGATGACGCGGGGGGTGCGCGGAATGCCGGGAACCGCGGGGATATCGGTGTATCCGGGGTCGGGCGATCACAGGCGGGCCATAGAGTATGCCGCCGGCGCATCGCGGCTCGGTTACCGGAACGTGTTCACCTCCCTGCATATCACGGAACAGGAGCCGTCCGAGGGCGTGGGATTCATAAGGGAGATCGCCGCGGCGTGTCACGGGTTCGGGCTGCGCGTCGTCGCGGACGTCTCCCCCAGGACTTTCCGCGCCCTCGGCGCAACGCCGTCCAACCTCAACCCGTTCGCTGACCTTGGGCTGAGCGGGATCAGGGTGGACTTCGGGTACGGCATAGACGAGATCTCGGCGATGACCCGGGCCGGATCCGGCCTCACCGTCGTATTGAACGCCTCCACCATCGACGGGAAGTGGCTGTCTGCGTTCGTGGCGTCGGGGGCAGACATGTCACATGTTGAGACATGTCACAACTACTATCCAAGACCGGAGACTGGACTGTCGATGGACTTCCTTGTCCGTAGGGCCGATCTCTTGCGGCAGTACGGCGTTGCGGTATGGGCGTTTCTGCCGTCGGCAAGCGGCCGGAGGGGACCGCTGTTCGAGGGCCTTCCGACTGCGGAGAGACACCGTGCGGCGCCGGTGTGGAGCGCTGCCGCCGAGTACGCCGCGACCGGCGCGGCGGACGTGCTGCTGTTCGGGGACCCCTTCGCATCCCGTGAGGAACTTGAAACACTGTCGCGTGTATGGCTAAGCGGCGCCATTCCCGTCAGGGTCAGGCTGGCCCCGGGGATAACACAGCGGGAAAAGGCTGTCGTCTTCGGGGGGCGCCACCGCAACAGGGCGGATACTGCGGAATTGGCGGTGAGGTCGTCGACTTCGCGAGGTTACGCGGAGAAGGGCGAGTTCATCGCCCCTGCGAGGTGCGTGTCGCGCCCCTCAGGTAGCGTCACCGTGGATAATCATCTGTATCTGAGGTATTCGGGCGAGCTGCAGATAACGATGGCGGATCTACCGCCGGATCCGAGGGTCAACGTTGTGGGTACTGTGGTGGAGGAGGACCGGCCCCTCGTGAGGATGATTGGGCCGGAGGCGGAGTTCTACTTCATTGAAGCCGGCGAGGAGACTGCGGGCATCGCAGGGCGGGCGGAGAGTGGCGGTTAGGATGACGGTCGCCGGCGGCGCAGGCGGGCCCGGTTGCGGCCTTGAAATAATCGCCCCCCTGAGCGGGAGGGTCGTTGACCTCGCAGAGGTTCCGGATGAAGCATTCGCGAGCGGGACCGTGGGCCCCGGGGTCGCCGTGGCGCCGAGCGAGGGCGTTATCGTCGCCCCGGTTGACGGGGTTGTCGCCGCGGTTGTGTCGACAGGACACGCTGTGGGGTTCGCCACCTCCGGAGGCATCGAGCTGCTCGTGCACGTCGGCATCGACACGGTGAAGGTTCCGCACGTGGACCGGTTCTTCACCTTCTTTGTCAAGCAGGGGGACGTTGTTGAACGCGGACAACCGGTCGCCGACTTCGATCTCGAAGGACTGAGGGGCACGGGGGCCATCCTGATTTCACCGGTGGTGCTCACGGCCCCGAGAGACTCGGCGCGGGTGTCGGCCGCAAGGTGGCCGCGCACTGTGATGGCCGGCGTGGACGTGGTTTTCTCCGTAATTCGAGAAGGGCCGGTGGCTTTCGGGAGGGTCAGGGTGTGAAGCAGGCGACTGGACTGGACAGGCTCATGACCGAGGGGCGCAACGAACGGACGGTGGAGATAGACCGCCTCGCGACCATCGACGTGCTGAAGGCGATCAATGAAGAGGACAAGGGGGTTGCGCAGGCGGTAGAGAAGGAACTCCCCGCAATCGCCCGGGCCGTGGACCTGACGGTGGAGTGTCTCATGGCGGGCGGCAGGCTGTTCTACGTGGGGGCCGGCACCAGCGGGCGCCTCGGCGT
This sequence comes from Ignavibacteriales bacterium, assembly GCA_050260105.1. Classification (GTDB taxonomy): domain Bacteria; phylum Bacillota; class Sulfobacillia; order JABLXB01; family JABLXB01; genus SM1-B181. The sequence goes on from JBLNBR010000005.1 coordinate 95,755, forward strand.
CATGGACGCGGCCGAGTGTGTCCCAACGTTTGGGGTGGCGGCGGACCTGGTGCAGGGGATAGCTGCCGGCGGACTGCCGGCCCTGACGGGGCCGGTCGGGGGTGTGGAAGACGACGCGGACGCCGGGGCGGCCGACATCCGGTCGCGTGGGGTCCGGCAGGGCGATGTGGTCGTGGGCGTGGCGGCAAGCGGGCGCACGCCGTACACGATCGGGGCGCTCAGGGAGGCCCGGCGGGCGGGGGCCAGGACGGTCGCGGTTTTCAACAATCCCGGTGCGGAAATGGCGGGGGTCGCGGACGCGGCGATATGCCCTGTCACCGGCCCGGAAGCGATCATGGGGTCGACGAGAATGAAGGCGGGCACAGCCCAGAAAATGGTCCTCAACATGTTGAGCACCACCGCCATGATAAAGATGGGGAAGGTATACAGCAACTTGATGGTCGACGTGCAGCCCGCGAATCAGAAGCTGGTCCAACGGGCTGTCAGGATAGTGTCCCTTGCCGCCGGGTGTGACGAAGCGGATGCGGCAGGATACCTCGAGGAGGCGGGGTACCGCGTCAAGGTCGCGGTCGTCATGGCCTTGAGACGGGTAGGGGCCGCTGAGGCTGCAAGCCTTCTGGAGCAGGCGGGCGGGTTCGTCAGGGCCGCTGCGGAGGCGGGGAGATGAAGGTCGTCGTCGCCGGTTCGTACAGGGAGTTGAGCAGCACCGCGGCCGCTATGGTCAGGGACGCGGTCATGCGAAGGCCCCGGCTTACGCTCGGACTCCCCACGGGCAGGACTCCGGTGGGCATGTACGATGAGCTGGTCAGGATGTACCGTTCGGGGATGCTGGACCTGTCCGGGGTTGTGACATTCAACCTGGATGAGTACTATCCGATGGACCCCCGTGACCCGCGAAGTTTCCACGCTTTCATGCGTACGCATCTGTTCGACCACGTCAATGTACCACCTGATCACATTCACCTTCCCGACGGGTCCGCCCCGGACCCTGCCGAGGCGTGCGCGAGATACGAACGTGAGATAGAGCGGGCGGGGGGAATCGACCTGATCATCCTCGGGATCGGGCGAACGGGGCACATAGGCTTCAACGAACCGGGCAGCCCCCGCTGGGCGCGGACGAGGCTGGTTCGGCTGACTGATGAGACCATCCGCGCGAACTTCGGAACGGTGGATGCCGCGACTCCCAGGTCCGCCCTGTCCATGGGCACCGGCACGATAATGGAGGCAAGAGACGTCATTCTCCTTGCCTCGGGCCCCGGGAAGGCGGAGATCGCGGCCAAGGCCGCTACAGGCCCTGTCACGACCGCGGTGCCTGCCTCGATACTGCAGGAGCACCCGTCGGTCACAGTAATCCTGGACGCGGCGGCCGCGTCGCTGATGGTGTCCGGAGGTAGAGCCACGGGAGGACGGTGTGGGGTGTGAAGACGCGGCTGTTGATCCGGAACGGACAGGTCATCACCCCGGGAGGCGTGAGGCCCGGTGAGGTGGCCGTGACGGGCGGCGCGATCGCGGAGATAAGGGAGTGTGGCGCCGCCGCGGACGGCGCAGCGGCGGGTGACGCCGCTGCTGCTGACGCGGGTGCCGCTGACGCGCGCGGCGGCCCGGTTGTGTTGGACGCGGGCGGGGCGTTCGTTGCGCCGGGATTCCTGGACCTCCACGTTCACGGGGCCGCCGGAGGCGACGCGATGAGCGGGGACCCTGAGTCGGTGCGGCTCATGGCGCGGAATCTTGCCAAGTGGGGTACGACCGCGTTCTGCCCGGCGACCGAGGCGGCTCAGCCGGCGGAGTTGCTGCGCGCGGTGGAATCCTGCGGGGCCGCGGTGGATCGTTCGCTCATGCCCGGCTGGGGCGGGGCGCAAGTGTTAGGCGTCCACATCGAGGGACCGTACCTCAACCCCATCCGCCGCGGGGCGCAGCCGCTCGAGTGCCTTCGAGCCCCCGATCTGGGGGAGACGAGGGAACTGTACGCCGCGGCCCGGGGCGCTGTGTCGATAGTCAGCCTGGCCCCGGAGCTCCCCGGGGCTATCCCTGTGATCGAGTGGCTGGCGGGGCAAGGGGTCCGTGTGTCGGCCGCCCATTCCGACGCCACCTGGGAGGAGTGCGAGAGGGGCGCTGACGCCGGGGTTGACCATGCCACTCACCTGTTCAACGGCATGCGTCCCATGCACCACCGGGAACCGGGTGTCGCCGGCTTCGCCCTGGCGGACGACCGGATATGGGTTGAGATCATCTGCGACGGCCATCACGTTCATCCCGGGATGATCCGCGTTGCGTGGGGTGCGAAGGGTCCGGAGAGACTCGGGGTGGTCAGCGATTTGACCGCGATCTCGGGCCTTCCGGACGGAGTGTACTTGTTCGCCGGGCACGAGGTCATCCTCTCCAACGGGACCGTCACCACGCGCGACGGCGGGAACCTGGCCGGCAGCGCGATGCCGGCCTGCCGGGTCTTCGCCAACCTTCTTTCCTGGGGATTCAGCCCGGTTGAGGCGTCGGCGCTGATGAGCCTGAATCCCGCGCGGCACCTGGGGCTGGATGGGCGCAAGGGCAGCGTGGAGGCCGGAAAGGATGCGGATATCACGATCATCAGGGCCGATGGGACCGTGCTCGCGACCATCGCGGGTGGCGAGGTGGTGCACGAGGCGGATGGAGTGGAGCGGCTAGACGTGGGTGGTTGATACGCGGGGGCTGTGCGTAGGAGGAGGCTTGACGGTTGACGCCGGCAACGATACCGATAGAGATAGTCAAGGAAATGGAGGCGATCGTTGGTGGCTGACAGCCGGGAGGACAGGATTGCCTACATAAGGGCGTTCAACCGTTTCTACACGAGGAAGACCGGTGTCCTGCGTGAAGGCCTTCTTCACAGCCCGTATTCTTTGACCGAGGCGCGTATCCTGTGGGAACTGGCCCACCGGGACCAGCCGACTGCGTCCGAACTGGTCCGGGAACTGGGCGTGGATGCAGGGTATCTGAGCCGCACGTTGGCCCGCTTCGAGCGACAAGGGCTCGTCGCGAGAGAGCGTTCGGAGCGTGACGGGCGTCAACTGCTCCTGCGCCTGACGGACAAGGGCAGAGACGCCTTCTCGCTTCTCGACCGGCGCTCCCGGGACGAGGTGGCGGACCTACTCGATGATCTCAGCGAGGAAGAGCAGGAGCGCCTCGTAAAGGCCATGCAATCGATCGAATCCGTGTTTCAAAAGGGTCTGAAGTTCGCGGGGCCCTTCTTTCTTCGACCGCACGAGCCGGGCGACATGGGATGGGTCGTCCACAGGCACGGTGTGCTCTACGCGCAGGAATATGGTTGGGACGAGCGTTTCGAGGCGCTGGTCGCCGGCATCGTCGCGGACTTTGTGAACAACTACAAGCCGGAAAAGGAACGTTGCTGGATTGCCGAGATGAACGGCGAGATCGTCGGCTGCGTGTTCGTCGTCCAGGCCGCCGAGGCTGTCGCGAGACTCCGGCTCCTCCTGGTTGAGCCCAAGGCGCGAGGGTTGGGTCTCGGCACCCGTCTCGTCAAGGAATGCATCCGGTTTGCCAGGAAAGCCGGCTACGAGAAGGTGGTTCTGTGGACCAACAGTGTGCTCGTGGAAGCGCGGCGCATCTATGAGAGAGAGGGGTTTAAGCTCATCGCCGAGGAAGCGCACAATAGCTTCGGGCACGACCTTGTCGGTGAGACCTGGGAACTCGTTCTCTGAGAGGATCGCTCCCCGATAGTACTCCATTCACGAGGGTCACAATAAACCAGCCGCACCCACGCTTGGGTGCGGCCGCCAAGTTACAGTGAAGTGAATCAGCCTGAGAGCAGCGATGCGGCTGCCAGGGTGAGTACCCTGGCGGCATCCACCATCTTGGCGATGTCGACGTATTCGTCCGGCTGGTGGGCCAGCGCCGGTTCGCCCGGGCCGAACACCACGGTGGGCGTGCCCAGCGCGGGGACGAAAACCGCCGCTTCCGTCGCGAACGGGACCGCGCCTAGAACGGGCCGTCTGCCGGTTACGCCAGCCACTATCCCCGCGAAGCGCTGGACCACCTCTGAAGAAGGGTCCGTCTCCACAGCGGAGAGATCGGAGTTCACCCTCACCGACGCCTTGAATGAGGGGAGGTCCCGTTCGAGGTGGGCTATGAGGTCCTCAACCAGGCCTCTCAGGGCGGTGTGGGACTGCCCGGGGACGGTGCGGAAATCCACCGTTGCAATGCAACTGTCGGGGACGACGTTGGTTTTTACGCCCCCGTGTATTGTGTTTATGCTGCGAGTGAAATCCCCGAGCAAGGGGTGGTTCTCGTAAGGGATGTCCAGGTGATCGAGCTCCTGCAGGAGCGGCATCATCATCAAGATGGCGTTCCTACCGAGGTGGGGGGTCGAGCCGTGTGCGGTCTTGCCGTGAGTCTCAACCTCCAGCCACAGCAAGCCTCGCTCGGCGATGCCGATCTCGTTGCCGGTGGGCTCCGAGAGCACTATCGCCTGCAACCGGTCGAGGCCGGGTAGCGACACCACCTCTCGCGCTCCCAGCATGTTGACCTCCTCGCCCGCGGTCGCAGTCACGATCAGATCGCCCTGGAGAGGTAGATCCGCCTCGGCGAGTGTTCTTGCCGCGACCATCATGGCGGCTATTCCGCTCTTCATGTCAGAGGCGCCGCGCCCCCAAACCCTGCCACCGGCCACGTCTCCGGCGAACGGATCGTGGGACCAGGGTTGGGCCCCCTCGGGCACCACGTCGAGGTGTCCGTTGTACATGAGGGCGCCTGCGCCGCCTCGCCCCTTGAGCGTGGCCATAACGGAGGCGCGGGCGTCGCTGTGCCTGAGGTTCCTCACATCGAGCCCCGCCCTGCGCAGGTAATCGCCGACGTATTCGGCCGCAGGCCCCTCGTTGCCGGGCGGGTTGACAGTGTTGAACCGGATCAGGTCCCTGCAGATGGCTACAACGTCCTGCTCCCGTACACTGTCGCTCAGACTCCTGTAGCGCTCCTCGCTCATTTCGTCATGCCTCGACTTTGAGGAAGCGTAGCATGGCCCAGCCTGCAAGCATGGTCCCGACGACGCAAAAGATGACTTGGTACGCGCCCGGCCATTTCAGGGCTATGGGCACCCACGCCAGTACCGCCGCGATGGGGGCGTACCTGAATCCCCTGAGTATGAATTGGCCCCAGACCGCGCCGAAGACGGCGGGGAGGAGGTAGGTGCTGAACGCCCTCGTGAGCCAGGGCGGGAAGAACGCCTGGATCCAGTTGATAGTCAGGGCGCCGATGAGGACGCCGATGACGCTCATGAACACCGACACGGCAATCCCGACCGTGGCGACGAGCTCGCCCTCCATCGTGCCCTCCCTTACGCCTGCGATCTCCTGGGCGACGGCGGCGCACGGCACCCTGAGGTTTGACCCGTTGCCGGTGGTGGCGGTCATGTACCAGCCGGCGTTGCCGATTATGGGGTAGTACGATATGGGCTCACTGAAGTAAAACGGTACTGCGTAGGTCATGGCAAGGGCGAAACCGGTTATCAGGGCGGACCATTTCGGAAACACGCCATAGACCAAGTACAGCAGTGTGGAGGGCAGGAACAATGCAAGGAAGACCAATACGGAGGTGATTGTGCCGACCCTGTGGATGGGGCCGAGATACTCACTCTCAAACAAGGCCGGGTCGATCCGCTTTTCACCCTGGCTTGTCACCGGTTATCCCTCCTTATTTACCTGCGACTGTGGCGAAATGGCCCGCAAACATTCCGAGGAACATGGCTATCCCGAGCGCCCACTCTTTGAGGTGAGGGCGCTTAATCCAGTCAGCCAGTCTGAACATGAGCATCGACATGGCGAGTCCTGTTATGACGGCCACGAGCACTCCCCCGCCCTTCACCGCGTTGTTGATGGAGTAATAGCTGAATATGGCGATCATGCCGCACGTCGCGATTACGGTGAGGATCTTGGGATTGCCTCCGGTGAGCCTGTCGCGGGCCTTGCCGATGTACCGGGTGAATATCGCCTCGACCGACCAACCCCACCCGGCGACGTTCATTATGAAGACGGCTGTGGCGAATCCCATGATGGTGAACTGGGGTGTGCCGAATTGCTCACCGGCCGCTATGGCCGCATTGGAGGCCTGTATGAGTTCGGTGAACACCGATCCGACGCCCACGCCCTCCCTCTGCCAGCAGAGTCCCGGGCTTATGGCGACCGCAAGCGCGATCATTACGAAGATCTCAGCGAGGACCGGGCCTATCGCAGTGATGACCGAGGCGCGCACTGTGGCTCTGACCTCGGAGTCCTGAAACCCGCCGTACTTCCTCATGAAGTAGATGGCCCTTCTGTAGAAGAACCACGCCTGATACAAGCCGAATGCCGCCGTCACGAAGCCACAGAACCAGATCCAGGGCTCATTCGCTATCTGCTTCCAGTCCATGTGTTTCCCTCCTTGTATCCTTTGAGTATGAGATCCCTATCCTGCTCTGTATTAGCAGAATCTGGTTTGCGAATTGGGGTGCCCTCTGGGACGATCCAGGTAGAACCGGGGAGGGGCAGTTCTGTCT
>JBLNBR010000006.1:0-113414 GCA_050260105.1 Ignavibacteriales bacterium
TGTTCGACCTGGACGGCTCGTCTCAGGCAGTGTTGTATATGGCGACGGTGGGGGTCCCGGGCTGAGCCCGGCGTCTCCCTACCGGTCCTGTGGCTTTCACCCACAGACTCTCAGCGCTAGCACTCCGCCTCCCCCGCAACGAGAAGCCGCATGATTTCCCGCACGGGAAGGATGCTTCTGATCTTGAGAGCGCTCAACCCCGAGAATACGAGCCCACTCCTGACATCGCCCTGTTGGGCGCGGTTGAGGGCGTCGAGGATGCAAAACCGGTGCGAGCACTGCTTCAAGCATCCGCGGCACCTGGACGGTTCGAGTCTCTCACCTGCCGTAACCCTCTCCCAGAACGGGTTGCGGATGGCCCGCCCGGGTAATCCGACAGGGCTGTCTATCAGCACAATGTCGTCGGGCTTGGTTGCCACGTGCATCATCTTGAACTCGTGAGGGGCGGTGCACTCCTCGCTGGCAATGAACCTCGTGCCAACCTGGGCTCCGTCCGCTCCCAATCCGAAGACATCAGTAGCCTCGCGACCATCGGCTATGCCCCCTGCGGCAATCACCGGAAGACTGGTGACCCTCCGGACTTCCGGCAGGATCTCCCTGATGGGCCTGTCGGTCCCGAGGTGCCCGCCGGCTTCGGCCCCTTCGACCACTATCGCGCTGGCCCCCAGCCTCTCCGCCGCCCTGGCAAGCCTCGCCGAAGAGACAATGGGAAGGATCGGGACTCCGCCCTCTCTCCCCCAGACGTACATGTCCCGGGAGAAACCTGCCCCGGACACCACGAAGTCCACCTTCTCCATGATCGCGGTCTTGACAAGGTGGGCAAACTGGGTGGCGGCAAACAACACGTTGACGCCTATGATCCCCCTGGTCAGTCTACGCGCTTCCCTTATTTCGCTCCGGAGTTCGTCGGGGCTCATGCCCGTCCCCGCTATGGTTCCAACACCCCCCGCTTCGGCAACGGCCGCAGCCAGCCTTGCGGTCGATATCCGTACTGCCATGCCTCCCTGAACAAACGGAAAATGCGCGATACGGTCGCCGATTCTGAGTACGGGCAGTGTCACTGTCGTGGTCCTCGTTTTCTCCAGTTCTTTAGACCTGGTGTTATGGGTTAATCATACCCCGACAGACACTGGTTGGCAAGCCAGATTGGCCTCCTCATCCTTGCACTGGAGGAGTCGGTGGTGCCGTTGCGGCGGGGCGGCTAACTCTTGGGGGTTATGCCGGTATTGGACGAATCTGACAGCGAGCGACACGAGCAGGAACGAGTCCCTCTGCGCATCATTTCTCGGCCTCCATCCTTTTCCTGCGCGCCCCGATCCGCGCCCCAAGGTAGGCCTCTTGGATCTGTCTATCGGCGAGGAGATCACGGCTGGATCCGCAAAGCACGACGTTGCCCGTCTGGAACACGTACGCTCTCTGCGCCAGGTCCAGCGCCTGTCGCGCGTTCTGTTCCACCAGGAGAATGGTCGTCCCCTCGCGGTTGATGTCCCTGAGTGTTGTGAATATGTCCCTGACCAGGATCGGGGCCAGGCCGAGCGAGGGCTCGTCCAGGAGGAGCATCTTTGGCTTCGACATGAGTGCGCGGCCTATGGCGAGCATCTGCTGTTCGCCGCCGCTCAATGTGCTGCCCGGCTGCCGCTCCCGCTCCTTCAACCGCGGGAACAGCCTGTAGACTCGTTCCATGTCCTTCTGTATCGCGTCCGCGTCGGTTCGAAGGTAGGCCCCCATGACGAGGTTCTGGTACACGCTGAGGTTCCCGAAGATACGCCTGCCCTCGGGCACGAGAGCGATTCCCGCCTTCACGACCTCGTGGGAGCGGACCGGAAGCCTCCTCCCCATGAACTCTACCGATCCCTCCGACGGTCTCACCATTCCGGCAATGGTATTGAGAAACGTGCTCTTCCCCCCGCCGTTCGCCCCGATTATGGCCACAATCTCGCCTTCCGCCACCTCGATGCCGACACCCTTAAGGGCATGAATCATGCCGTAGTAGACGTGCAGGTTTTCCGCTTTGAGCATCGCCGTCACTGCTGCACCTCCCCGAGGTACGCCTTTATTACCTCCGGGTTCGCCTGTATCTCCTCGGGGCTCCCCTTGGCTATGGTACAGCCGAAGTTGAGGACGAGTATCCTCGAGCAAATGCCCATGATGACCTCCATGTGATGCTCTATCAGGAGAATGGTGAGTCCGAATGTCTCCAGGACATCCTGTATGAAATCCATGAGGCTCAAGGACTCATCAGGGTTCATGCCGGCCGCCGGCTCGTCGAGCAGCAACACCGTTGGTTTCAGTGCGAGCGCCCTTGCGATTTCCAGCCTCCGCTGGTAGCCGTACGGGAGATTCCTCGCCTTCTCGCGTGCCTTCTCGCTCAATCCCACCAGTCTCAAGAGCGAGAGGGATTCGTCCATCACCCGTTTCTCTTCGGAACGGAACGCACGGGTCTGGAGCACGGCTGAGAGCAGGCTATACCTCGACTCCATCTGCCTGGCGATGGCGACATTCTGCAACACAGTCAGGTTTTTGAACAACCGGAGGTTCTGAAATGTCCTGGCTATGCCCATCCTGGCTATTTCGTGAGGCTTCTTCCCCTGGATCTCTCGTCCTTTGAAGCGGATTACCCCTGAGGTCGGCGCATACATGCCTGTGATGAGGTTGAACACCGTGGTCTTCCCTGCCCCGTTAGGTCCAATGAGCCCCACGAGTTCCCCCTCCCGCAGCGACAGTTCAAAATCCGACACCGCGGTGAGCCCGCCGAATCTCTTAGTTACGCCCGACATCGCCACCAGCGTCATGGCCGGCCTCCTCCCTGTACGCCCCAGTCTGCAGGGCCTGCTCCCGTGCCGGAACCACCAGCGGCCCCGGTACGCTTGGAGCGCCCTGCGGCCAGCCCCTTGAAACCTGCCAGGCTGAACTCGTACGTCCCGAGGAGGCCCTGAGGCCTGAGCACTATCGTGCTGACCAGCGCAAGGCCGTAGAATACCATCCTCCACAGGTAGAAGGGCCTGAACAGCTCGGGGATCGCGGTCAGGACGACACAGGCCACTACTGACCCGGTCAGGCTCCCCAGCCCGCCGAACACCACAGTGGAGGCGAGTTCCGTGGACTTGTTGATGTCGAACATCACGGGTTGAAGATACATCAGGTAGTGGGCGAACATTGAACCCGCGACCCCGGCATAGGCAGCGCTTATCGCCAGGGACATTATCCTGAAGCGCGCGGTGTCGATTCCCATCGCCTCCGCGGCGAGTCTATCCTCCCTTATCGCGAGGAACGACCGCCCAAACCGGGAGCCAACTATGTTGCGCATCAACCACACTCCCAGTACAACGATCAGGAACGCGACGAGCAGCGTAGTATGTTTCGGCACCCCCACGAATCCCCTCGGCCCACCGGTGAACTCGCCGCCGTTGTCCAGGAGAAGCCTGGTGGCCTCGCCGAAGCCCAGGGCGGCGATCGCGAAGTAGTCACCGACCAGTTTGAGCGTCGGGTAGCCGATGATCAGGCTGGCAACAGTCGCCGTACCTGCCGCCGCCAGCAGCCCGACGATGAACGGCATGCCGAGCCTTCCCACCACGATGGCCGAGGTATACGCGCCGATCGCCATGTAGGCCGCATGACCGAAGCTGAATATCCCGGTGAACCCGGTGAGAAGGGAGACGCCGAGCACGCCCATAAGGTTGACGCAGATGATTATCAGCACTCCCTCGATGTAGGCCATGTTCTCCCCCCTCCTCAGACCTTTTCCTCGACGTGCTTCCCCATCAGGCCGCTCGGCTTCACCAGTAACACCGCAATGAGGAGCGCAAATACCACGACATCCCTTAGTTGCGATGAGATGAACGCGGCAACGAATGTCTCGAGGAGTCCGAGCACGATCGACCCCACGATCGCCCCGGGTAGGCTACCCAGACCGCCGAATATGGCGCCCACGAACGCCTTGGTTGTCAGGTACCCGAGCTGCGGGTAGACGGCGTACTTGACACCGAGGAATACGCCCGACAGCCCGGCAAGGATACCGGCTATCAGAAAAACGAAGCCGACCAGGGCATTTACGTTGACCCCCATGAGGCCCGCAGCCTGAAGATCGAACGACGCCGCCTGTATGGCAAAGCCCGGCTTCGTCCGCGACAGGAAGTACTGCAGGACAGCAAGGAAAAGGCATGCCATCAGCGCTGCGACCACGTCCATTATGCCGATTGTTGTACTGCCCAGGTTCACGCTCACTACATCGAGCATCCGGGGATACGTGCGGAACTTGGGGCCGATAGTGGCGATGATGGTCTGCTCGCAGAAAATGGCGATACCCATTGAGGCGATAATGAAGTACAGGGTGGGGCTATTCCTTTCGCGTATGGGCCGGTAGGCCAGTCGTTCCGTGACAACGGCGGCCAGGCCTGCCGTCAGGATCGCCAGCAACACGGCTACGGGAAACGGGGCCGACACAGCCGTCACAAGGAAGAATCCTGCATACGCCCCTACCACCAGGAAGCTCCCGTGGGCGAAGTTCGAAAACTGGAGGATACTGTATATGAGCGAATACCCCACCGCTATCAAAGCGTATATGGAGCCTATGGAGATCCCGTTCACGAGCTGTTGCAGGACGCGCGCCAATAGCACTGGCCTTCCTCCCGGATTACTGACTTGGGCTGCCGGAGTCCCCTTCTGCGGCGCCCGGGTTCGGCTCAGCCGGGCGTGCCTGACCCGGCGGCCCGGCAGAGCGAATCCCGCAATCCGGCTACTTCATCGGGGCGTACGTGTCCACCCACTTGATCAGGGAACCGTCGACCTTCAGCACGGCCGCCGATTTGTTCAACGGGTTGTGCGTCTTGGGGTCCATCGTGATGGTCGAGTGCGTCAACTTCACATCCTTGGCGCTTTCGATAGCATCGCGGATGGCCGGGCCCTCGGCCTTGCCGGCGCGCTTAATGCAGTCCGCAACGAAATAGATCAGGTCGTACCCCATGCCCGCGTTGACTTCTGGGTTCTTCTCCCCGTACTTCGCCACGTACTTCTCGAGGAACTTGGCCATTACCGGGTCTTCGTAGGAGAAGTGGGTCGCCCAATAGCTCCCCTGCAGCTCCTTGCCGGCCAATTCGAGCATCGCGTTGGCATACCCGTCGCCGCCAATGATTACCACGTCGTTCATCCCGAGCTCCCTGGTCTGCTTGGCAATCAGCGCTATGTCCTTATACATCGCCAGCGGAAGCAAGAGGATTTCGGGGTTTTTCTGCTTGATCTCGCTGAGCTGAGGCCTGAACTCGACGTCTCCTGTCTTGAACGCCTGCTTAGCCACGACCTCCCCGCCGAGTTCCTTTACCTTGTTCTCGAAGTACTCGGTCACCCCTACCGAGTAGTCCGACGTCACTTCGTACAGCACAGCCGCCCTCTTCTTGCCGAGCTTGTTGACAGTATAGTCGGCCAGCACGCTGCCAAGGTACGGGTCTATGAAGCATATCCTGAACGAATACGGCTTCACCTTGCCTTGATCATCCACAGTCACTTTGGGGTTGGTGGAAAACGAGCCGATCTGGGGCACCTTGGCAGATTCACAGATCGGGCCGGTCGCTATGTTGATGCCGCTGAAGTTGCTACCTATGATGCAGACCACCTTGTCCTGGTCGATCAGCTTCTTGACGGCGTTGACACCATCGGTCGCGTTGCCTCGCGCGTCGCCCACAACGTACTCGATCTGCTTCCCAAGAACACCGCCGGCCTTGTTGATCTCCTCGACAGCCAGCTTGGCGCCGTTTGTCTCAGCGAGACCCCACGGCGCAGCGTCGCCGCTCACATTGGCCAGGTGGCCAATCTTGATGGTCTTGGCCCCCCCACCCCCTCCGCACCCGGTGACTGCGAGGCTCACCATCACGGCAGACAGAGCTGCGGCCACAGTCCTTCTCATTGTCTAATCCCCTCCGTCTTCTCTCCAACTTGCACCGCGATACAACGCACTGGGTCTCGTTGGATACCTACGGAAATCCGTTCTCACCCCCTGTGAGCCGTACTCACACCCCTCTCACTCCATCTCCGGCGCCCTCCACCGGATACTCCCTCCTGCAACAGTCATGAGCGCGCGGGTCGCAGGGATTCGCATGGGGTCGATCGTGAAAATGTCCTGGGAGAGGACTGCCATGTCTGCGAAGTATCCCTCGCGGACAATGCCTTTCCGGTCCTCTGCGAACTCCGCATAAGCGCCGTTCCGCGTGAACATTGCAAGTGCGTCGTGTACAGGGACCCTCTCGGCCGGGTTCCATCCGCCAGCGGGTTGTCCGTCCAATCCCAGACGCGTAACGGCGCCGAAAATGCCTATCATCGGATCGGCCCTGGAAACCGGTGCGTCCGAACCCGCTGTGCACCGGACTCCCGCTTCCATTAGTGTCCTGATCAGGTACGTCATTCTGTCCCGGGCGGGACCCACGCGCCCCGGCATCCAACCGTATTCGCACGGTATGAACACGGGTTGGAGGTCGGCGACAACGCCAAGCGATACCATCCGCCGGAGGATTCCCTCATCCACTAGGCCGCAGTGCGCGATACGAGGCCGCCTCGCCCCCAGCCTCACACCCTCTTCGATGGCGTCGAGGCTGACATCCATCGTCCTGTCTCCGAGCGCGTGGATGGTGACCTGCCTGCCCACGGAGGTAGCAGCCGCCACCAGCCGCTTGAGCGCCGCTGGTTCATGGACCAGCAACCCCGAGTTGCCCGGATCGTCATGATACGGTTCACGCAGGGCAGCCGTCCGGGGACCAAACGCCCCGTCGGCCCAGAACTTGATGGACCCGGTCCTCAGCCACTCATCTCCGTGGCCTGTCCGGCGCCTCACGCACCGTATCTCGTCTTCAGACGTCAGTGGCTCGTCGGAATACACCCTGATTGGCATGTCGCCCGAAGCACGGATCTTCTCGAAAAGGCCCCAGCAGCCTGAATCTATCGAATGGACGCTCGTCACGCCAAACGACGCCATGTGGCGCATGGCCGACCGCAGCATCTCGATCCTCTCGGACTCAGCAGGCGCGGGAATCGAGCCCGCCACCAGATGCATCGCGTTCTCGTGCAGAAGCCCGGTGGGCTCGCCTTCCGGACCGCGCACAATCCGCCCGCCCCCGGGGTCCGCCGTTTCGCGAACAATCTTGGCTCTGCGCAGAGCAGCTGTGTTGACGAGGGCGGTGTGAGTACAGGACCTTATCAGGTACAAGGGGTTGGACTGGGTGATGTCGTCTACATCAGCCAGGCAAGGATCTCTCTTCTCATCGAATCTTTCCTGGTGCCAGCCCCACCCCGTTATCCACGCCCCGGGACTGGTTACCTTGACCCTTTCCGAGATCAGGTGTCTCATTTCCACGATCGACCGGCAACCGGAGAGGTCGAGCTGGGAAAGGCTTTGCCCCAGCCAGAACAGGTGTATGTGGCCTTCTATGAGGCCCGGCACGACCGTCAGGCCACCGAGGTCCACGACCTCTGTTGGGTGATCGCCGGAACGGCCTGCTGCGGACCGTAAAGCGAGGATCTCTTCGTTGGAGCCGATAGCTGCGAACCTGCCGTGCTTGATAGCCACGGCCTCGACAGTGGGTCTATGATCGTCCATGGTCCGGATGAGGCCGTTCACGAACAGAGTGAGTCCCTCAGGAGACATGCAGCACATTGCCATCCTCCATACCAGCGAATGGCACGATGAAGATGATTCTGGAATGACAGACAACAGGAAGGCACCAAAGCGGGACGGGCGACCGCACCCTCAGGGCTCCAACCCTCAGTACACGCCTCCGATCCTCCTGCATATTGTTGCAGGCTGCGGTGACGCGGAGGCGGGTCGAGCCTGGTAGTGTGCGGTTCTGCAGGTACAGGTATTGTGAGAGTATTCTACCGCTTGCGAAAAACTCCTCCCGGAGGAGCAGAAATCTGCCCGGGCAATTTGTCTGGCGCGGGCTGTGGAAACGGCGCGAGGACCGTTCAGCCCGGCTCACCTTCTGGCCTGCGCCCCGATGATTATGAGGCGGGCGGCGGCGCCTCCTCCCAGCACTGGTATGAGCCTGGCAAACTCCCCGGGCACCACCATTGCGGGGGCGATGATGACCGCCGCCCAGATGATCGCGCTGGCGACAGCCAGTCTTCCCATTTTCGGCCACCCTCCCCCGCCGCCCGGTCCGGATTCCTCTAAGTAGTAGCATGCTCTCAAAAGGCCGGGGGCAACCCATCTCACTCGATGCATGACAGGAGGCCACGCCTCGTCTCGATTCCGGGCGAGGGCGCGGCCTCCGGGGACTACATCACAGCGTGAGACTGTGTGCCTGGTTATGCAGGCAACGCCAGGCGGCGGGACGTCGCCTCCGAGACCTTTCCGATCGCGAGCATGTAGGCCGCGATGCGCAGAGAGCGCGCCTTGGTCCTGGCGAGATCCCATACCTGGTTCAGGGCCCTGATCATCGTCGAATCGAGATTGTCGATTACCTCGTCGAACTCCCACTGAACCCCCGCCATGTTCTGGACCCATTCGAAATAGGAAACCACGACCCCGCCCGCGCTTGCCAGGATGTCGGGCATGACTATCGCACCCTTGGCGTTGAGGATCCTGTCGGCCTCGTACGTCGTCGGGCCGTTGGCGCCCTCCAGGATGAACGTCGCCTTGACATCCGCGGCGTTCCGGGCGGTGATCTGCCCTTCCATGGCCGCGGGGATCAGTATGTCGACCGGCAGCGTGAGCAGGTCTTCATTGGAGATGCGCTTTGCTCCGGCGAGCGCCGGGCCGTCGATGGACGCCGAGGTGTTCGCGGCCCCCTCGATGAGCGGCGGTATGTCGAGGCCGTCTTCGCGGAACCAGCCCCCCTTGCTATTGCTGACGGCAACCACCCTGGCCCCGGCGGCATGAAGGTAGTAGGCGGCCCACGCGCCCACCTTGCCGAAGCCCTGGACCGCGACTGTGGTCTCCTTCACCCTAGTCCCGGTCCTCTTGATGAGTTCTATTGCCAGCGTGGCCACTCCGCGACCGGTGGCCTCCCTCCGCCCGAGCGATCCCCCAAGCACCACCGGCTTGCCCGTGACGCTCGCGCGGGCCGACAGCGCCCCGGTATGCAATCGCTCATTCATTATCCACGACATCACGCGGCCGTCTGTGTTGACGTCGGGCGCAGGTATGTCCACCTGGGGCCCGATGACGGTCTCGAGCATGCGGGCATACTGCCTGGTCATGGACTCGAGCTCGCGGTCCGACATCTCTCGCGGATCGCAGCTTATGCCGCCCTTCGCCCCCCCATACGGTAGTCCGGTCACCGCGCACTTGAGGGTCATGAGCGCGGCAAGCGCCCTGACCTCGTCGAGGTCCACGCCGGGACTGTAGCGGATTCCCCCCTTATAGGGGCCGAGGGCGCTGGAATGTTGTACCCGGTAACCGCGAAACGTCCTGATGCGGCCATCATCCATCACCACAGGGACTGTGACGAGTATTTCCCTTTCGGGTGTGGACAGGAGCTGTCTCATGTCATCTTTCAAGCCCATCTCAGTCATTGCATCGTTCAACACACTCTTGACCGTGTCCAGCATGGAACCGTCCGTCATCCCGCTCATCACCTCTGGCATCACACCTCGACGACCCGCAGGCGAGTGCACGGGGATCCCAACCACCAGGTGGCTCGCATCTGATATGGATCAATCGCGATGGACTCTTTAGTGGAGAAGTCTAGCACCTTCGCCACAAGGTGTCAACACAGGTTTAGCGGGCTTTTTCGGGGACTTAGGGGTTTTCTATGGTCGGTGGAATTATTCGAACTGCAAGTCAATGGCTCATTGCCGGATGGGTCCATTCAAGGCGACAACCGCTGCATTCTGACGCTTCTCCAAGCAGACCGCCTCCAAGATGAACTGCATCCGCCTGTCACGGCCTGCCGAGCTGGACGTCGAATGCCAGGACATACCACAGTAGAAGGACCAGGCCGAGGGATGAAACCCCAAACAGCGCGTCCAGGACGGGCCGGGCCTTCCGGCTGAAGACGAGATACACGGCCATGGCCGCGGAGGGCCAGAATGCAAGCGCAATTGGGGTTGGAGCGGTGACCTGCACAGCCACCGCAAATACGCTGAGGAATGCGTCCGCGACCCACGGTCCCGGGGAGAAATCGGGCGACTTCGCTATCAGGTTCCAGTAGGCATACAGCGGCATGCCAACGAACCACGAGAGGAGCACCAGCAGGCCGGTCGCCACCTTGACGACTCTCCATCGCGCCCCGGGCACCTTGGGCACCCTGAGGCCGCCGGCGCCGCCAGCCGCATCGAGCGATGTGTCTTGTCTGGCCGGCGGTCGCGCGAGGGTGCCTCCGATGAGAAACAAGGTGCTGCAGGTGAATACCGCCAGGGTCAGGATCCCAACCAGCAGGCCGATTTCCTGCGCGAGGGGATTCGTGGTGACGACGCGGTTTTCCAGGGTGAAGAAATCGATGAACAGGACAGCGAATGAGACTATCGCCACGATGCGCGCCCATCTCCTCATGCTCTAACCCTCCCGGTCCTTGGATCCCCCACTGCCCTGCTTCCAGGGTTCGGCTACTCGTTCGCCGTCTCCTTCAGCGCGGAGGGTACCAGAGGAATTGACCTGCAGCCTATGGAATAAACATTCTGACTGCGGCATTCGCAGGCCAACCGAAGCTACTCTATGCAGGGGGAGGTCAATCGATGAAAGCACTGATGACCGGAAATGAGGCCCTGGCCAGGGGCGCGTGGGAAGCCGGCTGCCTCGTGGCCGCCGCCTATCCTGGTACGCCCAGCACAGAGATATTGGAGAACATGGCCACGTACCCCGAAGTGTATTCAGAGTGGTCCACCAATGAGAAGGTCGCTCTGGAAGTGGCGGCCGGCGCCGCCATCATGGGAGCGCGAGCGCTGGCGGCCATGAAGCACGTGGGTCTCAATGTCGCAGCCGATCCGTTGTTCACTATGGCCTATACCGGCGTGAACGGCGGCCTCGTCGTGGTCTCGGCGGACGACCCCGGCTGCCACAGCTCGCAGAACGAACAGGACAACCGGAACTACGCGCCGTTCGCCAAGCTCGCTATGATGGAGCCCTCGGACAGCCAGGAATGCAAGGACTTCATGAAGGAAGCGTTCGCCCTGAGCGAGCAGTTTGATACACCCGTCCTGATCCGCGTCACGACCAGGACGTGCCATAGCAAGGGCCTGGTGGAACTCGGCGAGAGGCAGGAGGCCGGCGTCAGGGAGTACCGGAAGGACGTCAAGAAGTACGTCGTCGTGCCGGCGCACGCGCGCGAGAGGCACGTGGTTGTCGAGGAAAGGCTCAAGAGCCTCCGCGACTACTCCAACACAAGCCCCCTGAACCGCATCGAATGGGGAGACAAGAGGGTCGGGATAGTCACCAGCGGCATCGCGTACCAGCACGCCCGCGAGGTCTTCGGCGACAGGGCTTCCTACCTCAAGATCGGTTTCACCCATCCCCTGCCGGATGAGATGATCCGGAGCTTCGCCGGAGCGGTGGGCAGGTTGTACGTCATCGAAGAGAATGACCCGTACCTGGAAACCCACGTAAAATCGCTGGGCATCGAGTGCCTGGGCAAGGAGCGCATACCCGCATGCAACGAGCTGAGTCCCGAGATCATCAGGAAGGCGCTCCTGTCTGACGAGCCGGGCCCGCTGTACAGCGTAGATACACCGGCGCCTGCCAGGCCGCCCGTGCTCTGCGCCGGGTGTCCCCACCGCGGTTTCTACTACGCCCTGAGCAAGTACAAAGACGTCGTGGCGGCCGGCGATATAGGCTGCTACACCCTAGGCATGACGCCGCCCATAGGGGTCACGGACAGCGTAATCTGCATGGGGGCCAGCATTTCTGGCGCCGTAGGGATGGCAAAAGCCGCGGAGCGCGCGGGGCGAAAACTGAAGGTATTCGGCTTGATCGGCGACTCCACGTTCTTCCACTCAGGGATCACGGGCCTCATGGACGCCGTCTACAACAAGGGCAACATCGCCGTGGCCATCCTGGACAACCGCGTGACAGCCATGACCGGCCACCAGGAAAACCCCGGGACGGGCGTCACGCTCATGGGGGAAGAGACCTCTCAAGTGGATGTCGAGCGCCTGGTCAAGGCCGTGGGAATACGCGGCGAGAACATCCGGATCGTCGACCCGTACAACCTTGCGGAAACCGAGAAGGCCGTGAAAGAGGCCCATGAAGTGACCGAGCCGTTCGTCATAATCACCCGGCGCGAGTGCGTTCTCCACAAGAACGTCCGGAAGAAGAAACCTACCCCCTGCGTCGTCGATCGCGAGAAATGCAAGAAGTGCAAGGCCTGCATGAGGATTGGATGCCCAGCGATAGCCTTCAAGTCTGAAGAGGTCGTCATTGACGCCTCCGCGTGCAACGGGTGCACGCTCTGCCGGCAGCTCTGCAAGTTCGATGCTATAGCGAAGGTGGGCGAGTGAGATGACGAAGAGTGTTCTCCTTGTGGGAGTTGGCGGCCAGGGGACTATCCTGACATCGAAGATATTGTCCGCCGGCCTCGTGAGTATGGGGTTCGATGTGAAGATGTCGGAGATTCACGGGATGGCTCAGCGGGGCGGGAGCGTTACGACGCAGATCAAGTACGGGGATAAGGTGTATTCCCCGAGCATCGGCAGGGGTGAGGCCGATGCGATAGTGGCGTTCGAAAAGGTGGAGGCGATCCGGTGGCTCCCCTATCTCAAGCAGGCGGGGACCCTCATCGTCAACGATCACGAAATCTACCCGCTACCGGTGTTGATAGAGAAGGAGAAGTACCCTTCCGGCGCTCTGGACGCGTTGAAATCGAAGGTCGAGAACCTGAAGGTGGTCGCCGCCTCGCACATCGCCGCGGATCTCGGCAACGTGCGGGCCCAGAACATAGTGCTCCTGGGGGTCCTGGTCAACGCGCTGGGGTTGAGGGATCTGGACTGGGTACGCCTGGTCAAGGAGCACGTGCCGCCCCGGCTGCAGGACCTCAACGTCAAGGCCATTGAGGCGGGGCTGTCGTTGTAGGTCGGACTCCGGCCACTGCTGTTCCAAGTGACTGCTGTTCTGAGAACGAGAAGGGAGCCGATGACTGCGGCTCCCTTGTCTTGGCCGGGCGCTCCGTCACGGTAGAATCGCAAAGACCCTCGCAGGGAACCCGGAACCGTACTTCGGCTTGGGGAAGGACACGACTGCGAGCGCGCCGTAGCTCGGGACCTTGTCCAGGTTGGTGAGGAGTTCTATCTGGTAGTGGTTCTGGTTCAACACGTAGGTCTCGAGAGAGTAGTCTCCCCTGCTGGTTGCGATACCGGGATCCGTGTCGGTTGTCTCGTGGCCAGTTGCCGTGACCTTCCTGGTCTCGTACAGGTACTTCAGGACTTCCATGCTCCACCCGGGGTAGTGAGCCACGCCGTCATGGTCCTTGTTCTGCATAGCCGCCATGTCCGGCCACCGCTTGGACCAGTCAGTACGGAGCGCCACGAAAGCCCCTTCGGGGATAGGACCGAACGCATCCTCCCACTTCCTCACGTCCGCCAGGCTGACGCAGTAGTTGGGGTTGTCCGTGACCTCATCGTGGACGTCGAGAACGACAAGTGGCATGACCATTTCCTTGACGTCGATCTGGTCCAGGGTGCGCAATCCCTTGATGAAATGCGCCGGAGGATCGGCGTGGGTCCCCCACTGTCCGACGTGGGTGAAGAGCTGAGCGTAGAACCCCGAGCCTGTGGAGCCGACTCCGGGATCATAGTAGTAGAGCGTCTCGCGCTCCTCCCCGGGGAACCCCGGCCAGTGAGGTATTCCCGGCTCGAAAGCGTGGGTCATGTCGACAAACTCCTTCGACTTCAGGACATCGTAGATCTCCAGCAGACTCGGCGATCTCTCAGCAAGAGCACCCGTGGCTGTGACGGTCCAGAGCATACACGCAGCCAATGCCAGCACCAGAATCGTTCTCGACTTCCTCATCCCAGCTCTCTCCTCTCATAGATCTGAGTGTTGGTGGTTGGACGCACAGGTTCATCGCAGTCTGCCGATATCTGGTATGCGGAAAATTCTACCGCTCTCGCGAAGACTCCTGCCAGGTCGCGTTGGACGACTACGTACCAGGCAGGAATGAGCACCCAGATACAGAATTCTCTGGGCTGGTCGCGAGAGTGAAAAAGGGGGATGGAGACCCGTGCCCAGCGAGTGTGACCGCGAGAAGAGGCTTCAGTCCATCGTTTCCGAGATCAGGGACTTTTGCCGGGCGAATGCCGACGAAAGCCAGGCTGCGAAGTACTCGAAGTACTTCCAGGAAGGCTATGATGGATACGGTGTCCCCAGGAACGTCTGGGAGGAGCACCAGTACGATTTCTACAAGGCTCACAAGGACGAACTGGGGCTTAACGGTTTTCTCGACCTGGGCGACCTCCTGCTACAGAGCGGCAAGTACGAGGAGGGCTCGATCGCCATTGTCTCGGTTGCGCGCCTCTCCAGGCAGTTCACCCCCGATGCGTTTGGGAGGATCGCGCTGTGGCTGGAGGGTGGCATCCGCAACTGGGCGCACACTGATGTGCTGTCGTCGCACGTGCTCTCCGTTTTCCTCCAGAAGGGCATAGTGGGGTTGGACGCCATGTCTTCCTGGCGGGAATCCCCCTCCAAGTGGAAGAGAAGAGCCGTACCCGTGACGATGATCTCCTTGCTGAAGACCGCCGCCGACTACGGTGGGCTTCTCGACTTCATCCGGCCTCTGATGATGGATGAGGAACGGGCAGTGCACCAGGGGGTCGGATGGTTCCTCCGGGAGGCCTGGAGGAGGCAGCCCGGCCCCGTGGAGGCCTTCCTCCATGAATGGAAGGACTCTGCGCCCCGGCTCATCTTCCAGTATGCCACGGAGAAGATGACCGCCGAGAACAGAGCCCGGTTCCGCCGCGCGAAGGGCCAGGCAGGGGCTCAGTAGATCCTGGTGCTGGCGACCCTATCCCTGATCCCCACGGGACTTGAGACCCTGATCTGGTTGACCTTCTTGTAGAAGTCCGTGTCCCTGTCGTTCAAGAAGGTCAGGACAATACCCCTATTGCGATACGCCAATTGGTAGCCGCCGAAACCCTGTATGTGCTCCCCGGTTCCGCCCATGAGGCGTACCACTTCGTCTTCCTGCATTATCAGTTTGATGCCCTGCACCTTGATGTTCGGGTTGGCCTGCCATACCAGGATGTGCAGCTGGTACCTGTTGGCAAGGGCCATGCCCAACAGCACCAGAGCCGCCAGCAATAACACCACGAACCTCTTCCGCATCTTCGCCCTGACCCTCACCTCAGGGCTTGCGGAAGGCCGCGAACGACGCGGTCAGGATCGAGTTCCCTGAGGCGTAGTACGCGATCCTGAGGGCCTCAGCGATCTCCGCGTCTGACGCGCCCATGGCCCTAAGAGCCTGCGCTATGGACGACACCCCCTGAGCGGTTCCATGGGCGGCGTCAAGGGCCAGAGCTATGAGTAGCTTGGTCTTCTGGTCGAGGGCTCCCGGCCCCATCGAAGCAGAGGCAACCTTCTCGATGACCCCTGCGAATACCGGATCTCCCTGTTCGAGCGGGGACAAGAAAGGTGGCAACGGCATTCGAATTCCCTCCCTGATTCTTGAGTTCCTGATCCCGGCGTTCCGGGCATGGTCCCCGCGTCACCTCACGACCGGTGCGGAGACTGAATCGCCCGCGTGAAACAGATTTGGCCTCACGGAGTAGGTCAACGCGCCCAGGACCGTCCCATCCCTCTCGTACAGCAAGACGTGGCTGCCGGTAGATGAGAGATATTCTGCCACGTATTCCCGGGTTGCACCACTCGTCTCTCCACTACTGGCCGCAAGCTCACCGATGAGCCGGACGATCTCCGCAGCGTCAGCCGCCCTCGCCTGCCTCACGAAACCCTTCTTCCCATCCCGGGGGTTCATGATATCCGGCTGAAGACTCGTAGTCCGTTCATTCATGGGGGAGCCTCCTCCATTCACGCAGGCCTGGGCGTCGCGCCAGGAACAGCGATGCCGGCGCACCGTGATCGGGCCGCCCGGCATCGCTGTAGAATACCCGGCGTCCGCCAGCGGTCAGCCCTTAGCAAGCTGCTGCAGGTCCGCGTTCAGTTGAGAGAAGATGTACACGGGGGCGCACCCCGGGTACTTGGTCACCGTCTTGGCCAGGTTCACCGCCTCCCGGACCTTGCCCGCCGACGGGAAGTACTCCCAGCAGTCGCCCACCACGAACAGGTGCTTCCCGCGGGCGAACTCCGGATCCAGGTCCGGAACCCCGCCCGCCACCACCACTACCTCGCCACGCTCCCTGATGAAATCCGCCATCTTGAATCCACTATTCTTGAACGAGTCGAGCGCTCCCCTCACGTTCACATAGCACCCGGGACACGTCTGCTGAGAATACACCGTGAACCCCGGGTACATCCCCACCGGATCCCCGTTCGGTCGCTTGAAGAACCGCCGCACTCCCTCCAATGGCTCCCCTACTACCTCGATCGCCTCGAGATCCATTACCCCAAGACCCTCAGTACCCGCACACCGTACCGCCGGTATCTCCACCGGCTCAAACCCCATGATGCTCGCCGTCACCGCGTCGACCGCCACCGTGTCCGTCCCCGCTATCACCAGGTTCATCTCCACAGGCGTCCCCGCGTGCGGCCCCTGTCCCTCCATCCCGATGATCCCATCTATGATCGTCAGGTCCGCTCTCCGCACCCTGTACAGGTCCGCAAACTTCTGCCCAAGGTCCGACCTGTGAGCTCCCTGCTGCTGACCGTGGGGGTGAACGTTCGGGATGATCCCGTTCCAGTTCTTCAGCCCCAGTGTCACGGTCCCAGCCAGATGCACCTTCATCTTCGGAAGGTTTATCACGACGTCCGCTTCCAGGAACGGCTTGAACACCGTCGCCTTCTTGAATACCTTCGCCCCAGGTATCTCTACATCCACCAATTCCGTCTCGTCGAAGTAGATGACCCTGTCCGCCCCGCCCCTCCTGGCCGCTGCTTCCATCCCCGATGCCTCGAACGCGGGCTTCGCCCTCCCTACGTGCATCCCCAGGGACGGATTGTCCCCCACCCACACTTCCCCTGCCCTCGAATACTCCTTCACGTACGCGACCACAGCCTCGACCGTCCGTGGATCCACCACCGCGAAACTCTCCGGAGGCGCCTGGAACGCAAGGTTCGGCTTGATCAGCACCTTGTCGCCTGGCTCAATGATCGCGTCGAGAGAGCCAACCGCGAGCTTCACTGCCCTGTCTACCGCGCCCCTGATGGCAACCACGTCTTCATCGTACCGCACGAACTTGCCGCCGATGAAACTCTCCGTTCCCCTCAACCTGGGCGTCTTCACCACTGCAACCTTCGGCTTTTCTGACACCGCGCGTCCCTCCTCGTTTCTAGGAAGTCATCATGACAGAAGCCACCGATATCCCGCGCAGTCTGACCGGATGGTCGGGAACATGGGCGAAAGCGCAATTTCTATCGCGGGAACTGCAGAAGTGCACCGCGGGGAATCTGGTCGGGGTATTCGCCGTATGCTAGATATTCCCTGCAATGGGAACTGGTTTCATTGGGGACCCCTTGCAGGAGACTGCGTCCCAGACATGGTATAGATAAGGTGTCCTGTAAGTATCTGTGAGCCGGCAGGCATCCGTCCCGCAACTGCCCATCGCTCTGCAAACACCGTCCTATGCGAACGCAATCGCTCCATCGTCTCCGGCGGATGCCTCTGGAAAAGCCGTATGTCCCTTCGCAGACTCATTCGACTCGAACCCCGAACAGGAGGAATGAAGGTTGAACGGGTCCGTACAGGCGCTGGTTGAGTCCATCGCGGGAATACGGGAGCAGGAGGCTGTCACACTGGTCCAGGACCTGCTGGATGCCGGAGTGAGCCCGGTCGAAATCCTGGGCGCTTGCCGGGAAGGGATGGAGATCGTCGGGCGCCGGTTCGAGGCAGGCGAGTATTTGCTATCCGAGCTGATGATGGCGGGCGAGATCATGAGCCTCGTGTCCGGCAGGGTCAGGTCGAGCCTCGCCGGCGGTGAGTCGGCCCGGCAAGAACCCGAGGGCAAGGCCGTCATCGGGACGGTCAAGGGAGACATCCACGACATCGGCAAGAACATCGTGTCATTCCTTCTCGACGCAAACGGCTTTGAAGTGATCGACCTGGGCGTGGACGTGCCCGCGGACAGATTCGTGGAGGCTGTGAAGCAATACCGACCCCAGGTGGTCGGGATGAGCTGTCTCCTGACCCTGGCCTACGATCCGATGAAAGAGACGGTAAAGGCCCTCCAGGACGCCGGTTTGAGGGACAGCGTGAAGGTCATGATCGGCGGAGCGGCGACCGACGAGAGGATCAGGGAGTATACCGGCGCGGATGCATGGGGGAAAGACGCCAACGAAGCCGTCACCCTTGCCCGCGGCTGGATCAAGGGGGGGCTCTGAGTTGGTGGCGGAAAAGCACCTGAGTCCGGCTGCCCAACAGAAGTACGAGCAACGATTTGCGGCGTTCATGTCTCCTCAGAACGTCCGTTTCGCGAGCGCTGAGGTCGAGAACAACTATCGGGAGCGGGTCAAACGCCTCAAGGACGTGGTGGAGCTCAAGAAGCCGGATCGTGTCCCCATATGTCTGAACGTCGGGTTTTACCCCGCGACGTACTCGGGCCTCGCCGCCCGCGAGGCGATGTATGATTACCAGAAACTCGGAGCGGCCTGGAAGAAGTATCACCGCGACTTCCTGCCGGATTCCCTCGCCTCCTGCATGTTGGCAACCCCCGGAAAGGTATTCGACATACTGGAATACCGGCTCTACAAATGGCCTGGGCATGGCACTCCGCACGACACGCCCTACCAGTGCGTGGAAACCGATTACATGCACGAGGACGAATATGACGCGCTCATTCGCGACCCATCCGGCTACTGGATGCGCACCTATATGCCCAGGATATTCGGCGCGCTGGAGTCGTGGAGTTCGTTTTCCCCGTTCACAGACCTGGTCGAGATATTGTCGGTGGGCCCGTTCGTCCTGACGGCGGGATTCCCGCAGGTGCAGAAGTCACTCGAGGCCTTCATGGAGGCTGGCAAGGCCGCCCTGGAGTGGATCCAGGCGGTCGCCAGCATCGACGGCGAGGTTGTCGCCACGCTCGGTCTGCCGGCGACCCTGGGTGGTTTCTCCAAGGCGCCGTTCGACACCCTCGGCGATACCCTTCGAGGGACGCGTGACATCATGCTCGACATCTACAGGCGCCCCGCAAAGCTACTGGAGGCGCTCGACAGGCTCGTCCCGATAATGGTCGACATGGGCGTCCGGGCCTGCAACGCGGCGGGAAACCCGTTCGCGTTCATCCCGCTCCACAAGGGGGCCGATGGATTCCTCTCGCGCGAGAACTTCGCCAAGTTCTACTGGCCGACCCTCAAGGCCGTGATGCTAGGCCTGATGGAGGAAGGCCTGGTGCCGTGGGTGTTCGTCGAGGGCGGGTATAACCAGCGCCTCGACTTCCTGGCCGATCCCGAACTGCCTCGAGGCCGCATCGTCTGGATCTTCGACCAAACCGACATGCTTAAGGTCAAAGAGGTACTGGGCGGCGTCGCCTGCTTCGGGGGGAACGTCCCTGTCTCGCTGCTGAAGGTCGGGACCCCACAGGATATACGGCAGTACGTGAAAGACCTCATCGAGAAGGTTGGACAGGACGGCGGCTTCATCCTGTCCACAGGCGGGGTCGTCGACGACGCCAAGCCCGAGAACATGCACGCCCTGATCCAGGCGGGTAAGGAATACGGCGCCTATCGCTGAGTCCGCAGCGCCGGAACGAGATACGGACAGTCCTAGTGCGGCGCCCGGGCGGGGCCAGGATCCCCTCCGGGCGCCGCGGTCCGGGACTATGGTCTATCCGCCGGCAACGACCTCCCTCATGCTCCATCCGGCAGCCCTCGTTTGTAGTTTTCACAAATATTACACTAAACTGTTGTGGACTCTCCAAAGGCGCCCCACCTCCTCAGCGCCAATGATCCCCCCCAAAACACGGCGCTGGATTGTCGTGCGCGCGGGGGGATCGGATTGCAGACCACGGACCGGCCGGAGCTCGAATGCAGGCCAGCATGTAAGAAGCTGAGGGCGGCGTTTGAAGCAGTCTGCATGATAAGACCGGGTTCCTCCATCATGGTCGGGGGATTCGGCCTGGCGGGATATCCCGCCGCCCTCGTCGATGCGCTCGTCGAGAGCGGCATCAAGGACCTCACTATTATCAGCAATGACCTGGGATCCCCGGGCGTCGGTCTCGGGAGGCTCCTTGTGAACAAACAGGTCAGAGCCCTTACCGGCACCTTCTACAACTGGAACCCTGACGTGGCGAAAGCCTACCATGCAGGGGAGATATCCGTGACCCTTGTCCCACAGGGCACGTTCGCGGAAGCGATCCGTGCAGCCGGAGTCGGCATTCCTGCTTTCTACACGCCGACAGCTGTGGGCACGGACCTCGAGAAAGGCAAGGAAAAGCGGGCTTTCGGCGGCCGGGATTACGTCATGGAGCAGGCGATACATGCAGACGCCGCACTCATCAGGGCATACAGAGCGGACGAGCTCGGAAACCTGGTGTATCGCCGGACTGCGAGGAACTTCAACCCCGTCATGGCAATGGCGGCTGACCTGGTGATAGCTCAGGTCGACGAGATAGTGCCGGCAGGGACCCTCGACCCCGAATCCGTAGTGACGCCGCACATGTTCGTCGACATCATCGTGCTGGGGAGGGAACCCGATTGCCGCTGAATGAAGAGGAAGCGCGAATCCGCATAGCACGGCGGGTGGCGCGTGAGTTCCAACACGGGGACATAGTGAACCTGGGCGTTGGCATTCCGACGATGACGGCGGACCACATTCCAGGGGGGGTCGAGGTGTTCATCCACACCGAGAACGGCATGCTCGGGGTGGGACCGGCAGCCCCCGAGGGCAAAGCAGACAGGGATTTGATAAATGCGGGACGCCAGCCGGTTACCGAGATGCCCGGATGCTGCTATTTCGACAGCGCAACCTCCTTCGGGATGATCAGGGGCGGCCATGTGGACGTGACTGTGCTCGGGGCGTTCGAAGTGGACCAGGGCGGCAACATCTCCAACTGGATAATACCGAACGGCAAGCAGCTCGGGGTCGGCGGCGCGATGGACCTCGTTTGCGGGGCCAGGAAAGTGATAATCGCGATGTTACATACGACCAAGGACGGGAAACCGAAGATCTTGCGGGAGTGCACCCTGCCTCTCACGGCTGTGGGAGAGGCGGACATGGTGGTCACGGAATTGGGGGTATTCAAGTTCGAGGGTTCTCTCCCCGAGCGAAACCTCACGCTTTGCGAGGTCGCCCCCGGTGTGTCGCCCGTCCTTATCCAGAGACTGACGGAGGCCGAGTTCAGAATCAGCCCGGACCTGAAGTCCATGGATATCTGAGAATGGATGCCAGGACAGGAACCGGTATGTTGGCGACAGGGGGTGGCCCGGACGCGGAAGGCAGCGATCATAGGCGCGGGACAGACCAGGTACGGGGATTTCCCCGAGCTGAGCATAAAGGAACTGTTCACTGCGGCCTACCGTGAAGCCGTCACAAGCGTGGACTCAGGACTGGACCCAAGCCGTATTCAGGCGGCCTATGTAGGCACCCTTGGCACCGGCGGGTTTCAACTGGGGCAACCGGCGCCCCTCCTGATGGGTCATGTGGGCCTTCCCAGCGTGCCCGCGGTTCGCGTGGAGAATGCCTGCGCTTCGGGGGGGTTCGCGCTCCACGCCGCCGCGACTGCGATATCCGCAGGTCTCTACGATGTCATCCTGGTGGCAGGGGTCGAGAAGATGCGCGATGTGTCCGCGGCGAAGAGCAGGTATTGGCTGGGTGTCTCCGGGGACACCGAATACGAACGCCTGGCCGGATTGACCTTTGCGGGGATATACGCCCTGCTTGCGAACAGGTACCTCCACGAGTACCGGCTCGATCGTACGTTGCTCTCGATGGTGGCGGTAAAGAACCACCGGCACGGGGCCGGCAATCCCAAGGCCCAGTTCAGGAAGGAGATAAACCTAGATGACGCCCTTCGCGCCCCCATGGTGGCGGAACCGCTGAACGTCTACGACTGCTGTCCGACCTCCGACGGGGCTGCAGTGGTGATCCTGGCGGCGGCTGATGTGGCCCGTGAGTTCACGGATTCCCCCGTGTATATCGCGGGGTTTGGCGCCGCCTCGGACTACCTGGCCATCCACGACCGCGCATGCCACACGTCCCTGAGGGCGACGGTGAACGCCGCCCGGTCGGCGTACGAGATGGCGGGCATGAAACCGGTAGACATCCACCTCGCGGAGGTGCACGACTGCTTCACAATAGCGGAGGTACTCGCATATGAAGACCTCGGCTTCTGCGGGAGGGGCGGGGCGGCGTATCTGCTCGAGAACGCGGATACGTCCCTCGGCGGCAGGATCCCCGTCAACGTCAGCGGGGGGTTGAAGTCCAAGGGACACCCCCTTGGCGCGACCGGCGTGGGCCAGGCCTATGAGGTATTCCACCAGCTTCGCGGAGAAGCCCAGATGCCCGCCAGGCAAGTCAAGGGCGCGACCACAGCGTTGACACATAACGTGGGCGGTTCCGGCGGCACAGCGACCGTCTTCATCTACAGCGTGGAAGGAGGCGTCCGCTTATGACCGCGGGCGTTCCGCCGGTCGGAATAGTCGCGTACGGGAGCTACCTGCCGGCCCCTCGCATCGGCAGGGAAGAATTCGTGCTCGCATGGGGGCGGTTCGCAGCGCGCGGCATCTCAGAGAAAGCCATCCCCGATTGCGACGAGGACTCAATGACGATGGCTGTCGAGGCCGCTCGCGCGTGCATGGCGACCGGCGCGACCAGCCCTGGCGGGATAGGATTCCTGGCGACCGCCTCGAGCACATATCCTTACGACGCCAAATTCCACCCCGCAACGGTCGCTGAAGCGCTGGGCCTCAGCGGGTACATCCAGGCTATGCAATTCGGCGGTTCGACAAAAGCAGGGACCGAAGCCGTGGCGACGGCGATCCTGGACCGGCTACTACATCACTCGCATATCATCAACATCCGCGGGGAGAGTTGGCGCCTGCGCGAGAAGAAGAGAGCGGGGCTGTTCGGCGGCAATTACACAAGGGCGTTGAACAACTCAAGGCCAGGGGTGGGGGAAATTTCAACCCGGGTCACGGGCCTGTTGCCGAACTGCGCTCTACAAGCAGTGACAGGATAGGGCCCCAACTGGTAGGCGGTCGGGGCAGGTGGCGGCGACCGCTGCACGCCCTTCGTCCCTGAACCTCTTGGCCAACTGCAGGATGTTGTGGGTGGCGAGAGCCATCAGCGCCTCGATCCAGACCTTGGTCCTTCCCCTGAGTCGTGCCCGGTCTAGCCCACGCCCGTGTTTCATCTCGGCAAACACCGTCTCCGGCCAGGCTTGCCGTTGCCGGATGCTTCGCTTTGCGCCTGGGGAAGACAAGTGCCGCTCCACCCACCCATACAGGTCCTGGTCCAGCGGCCGCGTTATCGACGGACGCTTGGCCTTGCAGAGGCTGCCTCTCTTGGTACAGTGGTTACACGCCAGCCTGTGGACTCGGTATACTATCTTGCCTGACTGCTCGCCGAGATTGTACACGGTCTTCCCATTGGGGCATATGTATACGTCGTGGATCGGGTCGTATCGAAATCCCTCTTCCTTCCGTTTCTTCCTCACAGACCGCCATGGGCGCGCCCTGGGGATTGAACCCTTGATTCCCATCTCTCTCAGGTAGCCATACAATTTCATCGAGCTGTATCCCTTGTCCCCCACGACCTCATCGGGCGTGAGCCCTGTGGTCGCCCCGTGTTGCTCTATCAGCGAGGGAGCGACCAGACTCTCCCGGACAGTTCCTGATGACGCGATTACAGACGTCACTATCCTGGCCTTCCCGCCATCGACACCAATGTGGACCTTGTGACCGAGGAATAGCTTCGTATCCTTCCTCCTAACCATCGTGGCGTCCGGGTCCGTCTTGCTCACCCGCAGCTCGTTGGCAGTGATCTTCCGGCCTGCGTTCTTCGGCCGGCCACCATTCCCTCCATCGTTGTCACCGCCGTCGTAATCATCGCTATCTGGTTCAGGGTTCGCCTCCCAGACTTCATCGAGATACTCTTTTGGCTTTCTCAGGGTCGAATAAAGCGTCCTGCTCACGAGCGAGTCCAGCGAGGCGTTCGCCTTGAGTAGCGTTGAATCGAGGAAGAGCCTGTCGCCCTCTATCAGGCCCTTCTCTTTGCATTGCCTTACGATCTCGGTGAAGAACTGCTCGTAGACCCTCCTCCCGAATCTGGCTCTTGCCTTCGAGAGAATGCTGTGATCGGGTGGAGTCTCGTCTATGTCATACCCGAGGAACCATAGGAATGCCATGTTCAGCCGGCACTCTTCCGCCAGTCGCCTCTCCGACGTGATCGCGTACAGGTAGCCGATGAGGCTCATCTTGAAGACCACGACGGGATCAACTGACGGCGCCCCGGTGTGACTGTAGAATGGGCGCGCAAGGCGGCGGATGAATCCGAAGTCGACTGTGCTGCTGATGATCCGGAGGAGGTGACCGGCGGGGACCCTTTTCTTCAAGCGAGAAGCCGTACAGCAACTTACCCTGGAAGTCCTTGACTCCCATCATGTCTGCTGAATCACCTGCCTGTGCCAATCCTTACCTCCATTCTAGCTCAGACGATCCTGCACAACAAGGGTTCGGCAACAGGCCCCGTAGCAAACTCACACCTCACCCCCGACAGGGAAATTGTATTGCGAGACTCAACCGAGATAGTCGGCCCTAAAGGCCCCCTCGAGAGCCCGGATCGACCCGCTTTTCGCAACACAAGGCTTATTGTATTACGGAGTTGTATTCGACCTAAGAAGAGTCGTCGCCGGGGAAACAACGGGGACCCCGCCACCCTCCAACCTTACGGGATCCCCCAAAACGTGCACCCCTCAACCAAGACACTCCGCGAAGTCTGGCAGATTCCTCCATTTCTGAAACGGATCCGATGGTATTGGCGGTGCTTGCCCGCGTATCAGCCCATCTGGTAGATGACGCGGTTTCGATCACACTTCAGGCGGTGCTCCCGGGAAAGCGAACCTGAGAACATGGCAGCCCTCTGGGGTCAACAAGCGTCTCCCACGCGTATTCGGGGCCGTCCACGTTGATGCAGAGCCAAATGAGGTTGCGTTTGCCTCTTTTCTCGGCATGCATCCGGCAGACGTGCGCGGGTTCGGGCTGGGGAGCGCCGAATGGCCGCTGTTCCTCTTCACGTACGTCTTACTGCACTCGGCCTGGATAGTCAGGGCAGTTCCCGGTACCCACCGGATGCCTTCAGGAACCCAATCAGTCCTCCCTTCGTGAGGATCTCTACCATGATTTGCGGAAGTGGACGGACCCGAACAGTCGCTCCCGTTCTCAGGTTACACAGCGTCCCTTCTCCCGCGTCGTATCTCAGCGGGTCACCGTCGACGATGTCCTCCGTATCGCATTCGACCAAAGGAAGTCCAATGTTGATTGCGTTCCGGTAGAATATCCTCGCAAAAGACTTAGCGACAACGCAACCCACGCCGGCGTGTTTCAGCGCGAGTGGGGCTTGTTCTCTCGATGAACCGCATCCAAAGTTGCAGCCGGCCACCAGGAATCCGCCAGGCGTGAGTCTCCTCCTGAACCCAGGGTCGAGGTCTTCCAATACGTGGGCTGCAAGCTCCCGCATGTCTAAGGTTTTTGTATATTTGCCTGGTATTATGACGTCGGTGTCGATATTGTTTCCGTATTTCAATGCGGTGCCTTCGATTATCACTTGACTTCCTCCCCGAAATCCCTGGGGTCCGTAATCTTTCCGTTCACCACCGATGCGGCCACAGTCGCCGGCGACGCCAGGTAGATGAAGGCCTTATTGTTTCCCATCCGGCCTTTGAAGTTCCTGTTGGTGCTCGATATCACGTTTTCCCCATCACCCGGCACCCCGTTGTGCGTCCCGACACAAGACGCGCAGCCCGGTACGACGAATGTCGCCCCTGCTTCCGACAGGGTCTCCACAAGACCCTCCCGGATGGCCTGAAGAAGCACGCCCCGGGACGCGGGGACCACAAACATTCTTACACCGGGGGGAATCTTCCTACCCCTGAGAATACCAGCCGCCACCCTGATGTCCTCTATCCTCCCGTTTGTGCAACTCCCGAGAAATCCCTGGTTCACCGTCGTCCCTGTCAACCTGGACACAGGGACGACGGAGTCGACGGAATGCGGCACAGCCGCGCAGGGTTCGATCTCGGAGAGATCCACATTCAGCACGCTGTGGACTTCAGCGGCTTCATCGGATGCGACTCCGGTCTGGCTATCGCAAACGACTGCGGTTTTGGCCCCCGTTTCCGCCATCATATTACAGATAGTCAGTTTATCCGCAAGGCATATCGCTTCGAGTGGTTCTCCGTAGAATTCGATGCTCATGTAAGTCGCACCGTTTGCGCCAAGCCTCCCAACCAGGTGAAGGGCGAGGTCCTTAGCGTAGACGCGAGGAGGGAAAGCACCGGTGAGGTTCACCCGGATTGTCTCCGGCACCCTAAACCAGGCCTTGCCGGTAAACATCGCTCCGGCAAGGTCCGTGGAACCGACACCGCAAGCAAGCGCGCCAAGAGCCCCGTATGTGCACGTATGCGAATCCGCTCCGAGAATGAGGCTCCATGGCCTGACGTAGCGGTTTTCCACCACCAACTGGTGGCAAACCCCTTCGCCGACATCGAAGAGGGCGATGCCGTGTTCGGCCGAAAACCGCCTCATAAGCGAGTGCAGGTTGGCAACCTGCTGGGTTGGGGCAGGAGCGGCATGATCCATGACAAAGACTACATTTTGCGGATTCACGACCCGCCGCCCCCCCATTTCTTCAAACGACCTTATGGATATCGGAGCGGTCGTATCGCTCGCCATAAGGAGGTCCACGCTGCACAGAGCGATATCCCCCGCCCTCAGACCTCTCCTCGCATGTTCTGATAGAATCTTCTCGGCAACAGTCCTAGCCGTCAACCTTTTGTCACCACCTGGCCCCGGAAACCGAGCGAACTAGAGATTACTCGGGCCGCATCCGTAATCAGCCTGACGAAATACTCTACCCTGTCGTCTGTGAACCGTACGGTAGCCCCCGAGATAGTAATCGCCGCAACCACCTTGCCCTGGTGATTGAATATCGGCGCGGACACCGCGGCAGCCCCAGTTACCCTCTCGTCACGGCTGATGCCGCATCCGTTCTTCTTGATCGTCTCCAGTTCTCCAAGCACTTCGAGCACGCTCTTGTTCAAGTCTCCGGCTTCCGCAAGCACCCTCTCCTTCTCTTTATCCGGCAAATGGGCGAGAAGCGTCTTGCCCGAAGCCCCCTTGTACAGGGGGAGGCTTTTCCCGACTTCCACGAACTGCCTGAGGTCGTGGCTCCCTTCAATCTTTTCGATACATAGCCTGGAGTTGCCGTGGCAGATGTTGAGGTTGATGGTTTCCCCTGTCTTGCGGGAGAGTTCCTCCATTACGGGCAGGGCGATCCTTCGCAGGTCCAGGTTCGAAAACACAATATTGCCGAGCTGGAATAGGATAATCCCCAGTCGGTATTTCTGAGTTAACCTATCCCTGACGAGAAACCCCTCGTTCTCCAGGGAGGTAATCAACCTGAGTACGGTCGTTTTCGGCAATCCAACCGCTTTTCTCAGGTCGGCAAGACTCATCTCCCTCTGCTCAAAACTAAAGCATTTCAATAGCCGAAGGGCTCTATCCACGGCCCTGGCGCCGCAACTATCTTCCATCCTCGTACCAACCTCGCTACCTGTATTTCCTGATCAAGACCTCGTCGGGGAGGTACTCCCTCTCCATGGCCCTAATGCTAGGAAGTCCGACGAGGTCCGTAAACTCCTCAAAGGTTGTCATATCCTCAGGGTGGTTCACGGCAGGGGATATCCCCTCCTCGTGGACGATCCGCAATGCTTTTTCCATGGCCTTGACGGCGGAGAATATGGGGGTCACGGGGAGGCTTACCCTTGCGACCCCCCATTCTTGCAGTTGCTTGATGCTCACCGCCGGAGTCTTGCCGCCGTCGGTGAGGTTGATGCTTACAGGAGCCTTAATCCTCTTCACGATGTATTTAATATCCTCAACGCTGGGCGGCGCCTCGACAAAGATCAGATCAGCGCCGGCCTCGGCGTACGCGTTTCCCCGCCTGATTGCCTCCTCGACACCGTGCACGGCTATGGCGTCCGTCCTTGCGTTAATGACAAAGTCCGGGTCTCTCTTTGCGTCCACTGCCGCACGGATTTTCTTGACCATTTCCTCCAGGGGGATTACTTCCTTCCCCTCCATGTGCCCGCACCTTTTCGGGAAGACCTGGTCCTCCAGGTTGAGCCCGGCCGCTCCTGCTGCTTCAAACGTTTGAACGGTATGATACACGTTTATCGCATTGCCGAATCCGGTGTCCCCATCCGCCATGACAGGTATGCTCACTGCGGTGCAGATGTTCCGTGTCTGGTTCAGCATCTCGGCCGCCGACAGAATGCCCACGTCAGGCTTGCCAAGGACACTGGCTGCTATTCCGAAGCCCGAACACTGAACCGCCTTGAACCCCATCTTTTCGATTACCTTTGCGCTCAGGGCATCGTAAGCGCCGGGCATTACAAGGATTTCCTTGCTGAGTATCAGATTCTTGAGGAGTGTGGTCTTCCTCATCTCCAACCTGCACCAATCCTCTCAGTAGGTCACGCCAACTAGTCTCGGGCTAGAATTGACCCAAATACCGGCGGACCGGTCTCTTTAGGTATCGGCCTTCGGGTTCTCCGGCGATCTCCCCGTTCCGGTACACCGTACGGCCCCGCAGGACGGTGCGAACCGGCCAGCCCTTTAATACGAAGCCCGCAAACGGCGTATGATCCTGGGCGGACAGAAGGATATTGGTAGTGACGGTCCTCTTCAGGCCTAGGTCAATGATAGCCAAGTCCGCATCGGCCCCCACGGAGATTGAGCCTTTCTGAGGGTAGCATCCGTGCGCGCGGGCAGGGTTGGTGCTGAGGAGTTCCGCGATGCGTCCCAGCGAGAGTCCCCGCTTGTGGTACCCTTCGGAGACCATGAAGGGATACATGAGCGCGGTTCCCCCGAACCCGCACGCTGCCTGCCACAGCTCATCCCCTTTGAGTTCAGACATGGTGCAGGCATGATCGCTCGCCACCCAATCGATTTTCCCGTTCACAACGCCGTCCCAGAGGGCCTCCGTATCGCGCCTGGTGCGAATGGGCGGGTTAACCTTCCCACCAAGCCCCTTCCCTTCAAGCATGTCGTAGCTGAGACCAAGGTGGTGCAGTGTTACTTCGAGCTTGATGTCGGCTGCGGGGTTACGGTCCCGGGCTGCACATCCCGCCTCAAGCGCCTCTGCGCTCGAAAGGTGGAGCAGGTTTAGCCGGACGCCCGTGGACACGGCTAAGGTCGTCGCCTTCTGAATAGCCACCCGCTCCGACAGCGGCGGGCGCGCTTCATGATAGGCGCGCAGCCCATTGAGCCCGGCCAGGTTGACCATGCGGATGAAATGTCTGATGAGCTCGTCATCCTCGCAGTGGACACTGATAGAAATCCGACCGGTGCTCCCGTAATGACTATCTGCCTTCGCTACCTCCGCCATTATCGCGTGCAGGTGCCCCAGGTCATATGATTCAGACATCGTCAACGCCTTGCCGTCAGTAGAGCTCGCAGACAGGTTTAGTCCTTTGTAGAACATGAAGAACTTGAAAGTGGCGATTCCCATCTCCCCGGCCATCCATTCTATCTCTTTTACCTGGCCGGTGGTCATCGGAGCTATGTGGTAACCGTAATCGGTATACGAATTACCCTGAGTGGCACCCAAGACCTCCGGGATGATCTCACGGTACGGGCCGGTCTTGTTGAGATAGTGCTGGCCCGTACGGAAATAACTAAGAACAGTGGTGACGCCCCCAACAAGAGCGGACGCCGTCTCAGACCTGGCGTCAACGTCTACCGGACGATAAATGCCCAGGTGTGTGTGGCAGTCGACGCAGCCCGGAAATACGACCAGTCCCGTTGCGTCGATAACCTCTTCGCCGTCGCCGGGTTTCAGTTCGTCAACTATGGCTGCGATCTTCCCATTACTTATTCCGAGGTCACACCGTACGGCGTCGCGCCCCGGAAGTACGACCTGCCCACCTAGCACGATCGTATCGAAACGTCTCATGTCAAATCCTCCCTAAACCGGTTATATCAGCCCCGCTATGCAGACCTATGGTGCAAGGATTTCGGGACTGCTCATTCGCTCGAACAATGTGCGATCCCTTCTAGGTATTGCATAGCCTCCTCGAGCCCGACCACGTCGGCGTATTTCATCCATAAGTCGAAAAGGCTCGCACAATGAGATAACTCTATCCTATCGAATACACATTCCTCGACAACTACTGTGTCAAAGTTCCTGCTTACCGCGTCCACCGCTGTCGCACGGACGCACCCGCTGGTGGTGCCGCCTGCAATGACCAGCGTGTCCACGCCCATCTTCACAACCCAGCTGATGAGTGGGGTGCCGAAGAACGCGCTGGCGTATGCCTTGTCCAAGACTAAGTCGCCGGGTTCGGGAGCCACGGCGGGGACAATCCTGGTGCCTGGATGACCCGCAACATATCTGGACTGACTACGCATTGTCTTTGTCCCGAAGCTGTCGAACGATATCTCCTTCTGGACGTTTCTCGTGTAGATCACGGGGACTCCGCAGTCCCGTGCCTTTCGCGCAAGCTTCGCGATGTTTTCAACAGCCCGCCAGGCCATCTCTCCACAACCCGAGGGCCATTCTTCCAGCTGGTCGAGAATAGGCTTGTCTTCACCGGCATAGTTGTACTGTAGGTCAATGAGGATAAGGGCAGGTCGTTTCCCTGCTCCTCTCCGCTTACCGTACCCGCCTCGCACAACCACTTGCCTGTCTCTCTCAGTCAACAGCCTATCCCAAATCCTTTCCCTACTCACATCAGAAGGCCTCCCGGGATCCGGTAGGGCCCCTGCACAGCGCTGGCCCGCCCAGCAGGCGCCCTACCCTATTGTTGTCCCACTGCCCCCTATGCGTTGACGCCTTTCGCGGAACCGCCCGCACCGGGGAAGAACCTTTCCAGGACTTCCTTAGGCGGAGCCTGTGTAGCGAGGCTAACCCAGATCAGGAACACCGTTGAACTGATGGTCCCTGGAATCGACGGGTGAAAACCGGTGGTTCCTTGCAGCTTCAATGCAAACCACAGGGTCGTCACAATAATACCGGCCAGGATGCTGGCGATTGCTCCCTGCTTGTTCGCCCTCTTCCAGGCAAAGGCTGCGATAAGCGAAGGGGCGAGAGCAGCGCCCATAGTTGCAACCATGTTTGGCTGCAGCCAGAATATCGTGGATATCTTCATTAGGGCGAACGCTGCGGCTATCATTGATATGACCACTGTGACGAGCCTGGATATGTACACCAGTTTCCTGTCGTCAACTCCCCTCTTCCCCAGCATCTGGTAGAAGTCCCTGACAAACGTCGTGGCCGCGGTAAGGAGTATCGAGTCTGCTGTCGACATGCAAGCCGCCATAAACGCCGACATGATGATGGCCCCTGCTATAGGAGGTAGCATCCCTTTGAGGAAGGTGGGCCCGACCGTCTCCATGCTTTTGATGCCTGGGAAGAACACCTTGCTGAGCGCGCCCAGGATGCCAATCAGGAAGTAGAACAGGGCGAAGCAAAGCGCCGTAATGCCCTGGCTCAACCTCGCCACCTTGGTATCCTTACAGGCGAGGAACCTGGTCATGAAGTGCGGGGTACCCAGGTTCCCCACACCCCAGATGAAATACCAGTTCAGGATCATTACCAGGCCCATCTTGCCTCCGCCAAACGGGTCGAGGTACTGGGGATATTCGGCGGCTAACCTGAGGTGCAGTGCCCCAAAACCGCCAATTCTCGCGAGGCCAATTCCCACGGCCGCAATAAGGCCGCCAATTATGAGCAACGCCTGAGCGAAGTCAGTCCACGCAACCGAGTGCATCCCGCCTGTTATCGTCCATATCAAAAAAATTGTTACTCCCATAATAACGCCTGCGTTCTGCGGTACGCCAGTTATCTGATTGAGAATCACGCCCGCTCCCAGCGTCTGCACAGTCAAAAACATGACGCAGCCAACAAGGATGAGCACCCCGGAGATTATCCGGATACTGGGGCTGCCATATCTCTCCGCCAAGATGTCTGACAGACTTATGCAGCCAGTCTCCCTTATCTTGGCAGCAAACCACACGGCAGCAAATACCGACGTCAGGATTGTGCCCCCAAACTGCCAGTACCCGGCCCATCCGATATCGTAGAAATAGCCCGGAGCACCCAGCACCGACCACGAGCTGACCAGCGTCGCGAAGAATGTACCGACGCTGACGATGACCCCCAGGGAACGACCCGCGATCCAGTAGTCTTCGGCGCTCCTTGTCAGCTTATATCCCCAGCCCACTATCACGAACATTAGGACGAAGTAAACGATCAGCACAATGGTGTTGAGGTTCACCACTTAATCTCGCCTCCTTCCCTCTTGTTGAGAATGACTGCGACCACCGTGGCCAGTATAGCGAGGCCAAAGTTCAGAAACCACATAAACCATATACCCGACGGTATGGCACTCACGCCTTCCACCTCCCAGTCTTTGCCGTCGTCGTTCCGCCTGACGGACTTCTGGTCCTATTTTTGATGCAATTCGCCAGGAGCTGGACAGATTCCTGCATCGGCCAAAGACTTGACTCCCCTTTTTCTCCAGCTCCCGGTTCCGGAACCCACGTCTGTGCTTGACCAGGAGAATCCCATCACCCAGCGTAGCCCCACTGCAGAGTAAAACCCCTGGACACGCCGATACGGAGTGCCAAGGGGTTTTAAGTAGTAGAGTCTCAAGTGATGGTGTTGGCATGATTGAGATAGCAAGCGATTGTTGTGGCGTATGACGCTTCGAAGAAGGGAGTCCAGGAGACCCCGCATAGGGTTTCCGCCGATTGATGGGCGGAAATGGGTGACGAGCGCGGGCGGAGGGTGCGCCGGCAATTTACATGGGCCTGGAGCTCGAGGTGGTGTTTGGTCGGCCCCCTCCCGCGTACCGCCCATATGGGTCCGGCTTGAAGAGCCGGAGAACCCGTACAGGTGTATGCATCGCTGAACCCAGCAAGTGAGAGGGCCCGCCGCGCTCGCAAGAATGCTATTGCAGGAGGTCTTGTCATGCAGCGCTACTTCGGACTCGATCTGCACAAAGATTACGTGCACGGTTGCGAATGGACTACCGGGATTGGAAAGGGAAGGCATTTCCGATTCCCCAACACCCTGGAAGCCTGGCAACGATTCGTTTCTGCCGACATTGACCAAGCTAGCAGGGTCGCTATTGAGGTGACCGGGAATGCCTTTCAAGTTCATGATCTCCTTTCCCCGGTCGCGGGTCAAGTGGTGATGGCTAATCCAGTTGAGATGAAACGGCTGGGTAGTGGGCGCCATACTGATCGTGTGGATGCGGAACGCTTGGCAAGGATGCTTGCTCTTGGCACAGTGCCGGCGATCTGGGTACCGCCGCAGGAGATCCGCGAAATGAGGGCTCTAGTGTGCCATAGAGAAAGACTCGTGAGGCAACGAATACGCAGTCAAAACGAGGCCAAGGGGGTGTTAAGGCGTAACGGCTACTCACTGTCAAGGAACAGTGACATCCGTACGTGGTTAGCGTCACATCGTCACGACATTCGGATTGGAGAGGCGGACTTGTCAATAGCGGTGAGCATTGTTCGTATGCTCAATCACATTGACGAGGAAATCAGGGCCACTGAGTCCGAGATCGCCAGGCGTGCAGTGTGCAACCCGAAGATCCATCTGCTTATGAGCATCACCGGTGTAGGGCTTATCGCCGCAAGTGTCATCTGGGCTCGCCTTGGTGATGCTTCACGTTTTCGCGGCCCAAAGGCAGTAGTCCGGTATGCTGGGCTTGATCCATCAGTACTACAGTCGGGAGAAGAAGACCGCCGGGGGCATATTAGCAAGAACGGGGTTTCTGATTTGCGTCGTGTGCTGGTACAAGCCTCCTATCAGGTAGGACTTCGCGACTCGGGCACACTGGGCGAGTTCTTACGCCAAAAGGACAAGCAGATTGGACGGAAACGGGCAGTAATCGCGACAGCCCGCAAGCTCCTCATCGTCGCCTGGAGAATGCTTCTGACCGGCCAGCCTTACCATGGTTTCAAATCGATGAGATACGAGCAGAAACTCAAGGCCATGAGAAAACGATCCGAAGAGATCCGCGATCCCCATGTCGCCCTGGACAAGGCGCTCAACGAGTCGTGCAGCCTATTGACGCGCAGCAGAACCGATCATTCGATTCGAGCGGGGGCCGTCGCATAGAGAGAAGGATCGAACCCGGGGGCCTATTGACATTCATCACAGGTGTAAATTCTGAAGGTCATTGACAACAGTGGCCACCCAGTGATTTCCTGCGGATGTAAGCACGACCAAACATCTACAGGGAGGGACCACGAGGTGGCCAAAGACAGATTCTCACTTCTCGATGTACTTCGCAAGAGCGGTATGGACAAGGATGCCGACTTTCTCAGGGAGTCAGTGAGGATGCTCAGCCAGGCGCCCATTGAACTAGAGGCCAGTGAGAAGATTGGCGCCGGCACTTACGAGCGCTCAGCCGATCGGCTCACCTACAGCAACGGATATAGGCAGCACGAGTGGGATACCAGGGTTGGGACCATCAACTTGAGCATCCCGAAACTGCGGCAGGGATCATTCTTTCCGAGTCTGCTCGAGCCGAGAAGGCGTACAGAGAGGGCTCTCGTGTCGCTTGTGCAAGAGGCGTACGTTCACGGCGTCAGCACCCGGAAGGTAGACGAACTCATACAGGCCCTGGGTATGACAGGGATCAGGTAAGAGCGCCGCGTCGAGGCTCTGCGCTGAACTGGGCGCCGAGGTGGAGAGATTCAGGAACCGGCGATTAGATGGCGAGTACCCGTACGTGTGGCTCGACGCCACGTTCCTCAAGGTACGAGAGAACGGCAGGGTACAGGGCATGGCGATGGTGATCGCAGTCGGTGTGAACGAGACAGGAGAGCGACAGATACTGGGCTATGACCTGGGGCCATCTGAGGATGGGGCGTTCTGGCTGGAGTTCTTACGGAGCCTCGTGGCTCGAAGACTGAAGGGCGTCAGGCTAGTCATCAGCGACTCCCACGAGAGATTGAAGAACGCTATCCAGGCGGTATTGCAGGGCACGACATGGCAAAGATGCAGGGTGCACTTTGTTCGAAACGGACTGGCCCACGAGTAGAGTCCGTAACATGGTGTAAAAAGCCGTAAGCGTATGGTAGCAGGAGGAAGAGCCACCCTCCCTCTGGTAGATGAATGGTTGACAGTCAAACATCACCGGAGGTTTGGAGGATGGCCCAATACCAGATTACAGTAGATGGGAGCACAGTACAAGGACTGTTGACCAGGGACGACGGACTTGCCAGGCTGGTTAAGCAGGTGGTGAATCAAATACTCAAGGCCCAGTTGGCCGAGCAGTTGAAAGCGGCACCGTATGAACGCACGGAAGAGCGGCAGGGCTACCGGAACGGCCACAGGGATAGGACAATGACGACGCGGATCGGCAGGCTGGTGTTCAGCGTCCCCCGTGCGCGGAGCGGCCCACTTTCGACGGACGTGTTCGAAAGGTATCAGCGGAGCGAGCAAGCCCTGGTGCTGGCCATGATGGAGATGGTGGTTAACGGCGTTTCAACCAGGAAGGTAAGGGTGGTTGTCGAGGAACTGTGCGGGGCCGAGTTCTCGAAGTCAACCGTCTCGGAGTTGTGCGCGCGACTGGACCCCATTGTGCGCGGCTGGAACGAGAGGGACCTGAGCGGCCAGGAGTACCCGTTCCTCCTGGTGGATGCTTTGGTTATCAGGGTGAGGAAAGACGGGCGGGTACGACTGCAGAGCGTCATGATCGCCACTGGGGTCAACAGAGATGGCTACCGCGAGGTATTGGGGTTGAAAGTGGGCGACAGCGAATCGGAGGGGAGCTGGTCCGAGTTCTTTGGGTGGCTCAAGGGCAGGGGTCTCAGAGGGGTGGACCTTGTGGTCTCGGACGACCATAAGGGGCTGGTCAAGGCCATTACGACGCACTTTCAGGGCGCGACCTGGCAGCGCTGCCAGACGCACTTTGTGCGGAACATCCTGGATGCCTGCCCCAAGTCACTGCAGGGGGAACTACACGGGCGGCTGAGGCTCGTCTTCGACGCGCCCGACATGGCGACCGCCCGGCAGTTTTTGAACGACCTCGTACGGGACTACGGGCTGCGCGCTCCAAAGGCCGTGGAGCGGCTGGAGGCCGGGTTCGAGGACGCAATGGCGGTGATGAGCCTGCCTGAGCAATATCGCCGGCGCCTGAGGACCACTAACGGCGTCGAGAGGCTGAACAAAGAGGTCAAACGCAGCACCGATGTGGTAGGGATTTTCCCCAACTACGGGGCAGTCATGAGACTGGCGGGGGGCCGTCCTGATGGAGCAAGACGATGAATGGGCAGTTGGCAAGCGCTACTTCAGTCAGGAGTCCATGGCGAGACTCAGAAACCAGGAAGCAGACCTGCGCCAGCCTTACCTGATGCTAGCGCAGGCGAGCTAGGATGTCCATTTCGATGCAGGTGACCACAGGGTGCAATTTACACCAGTTGACGGGACATGACCCATGTCGAGGATATCCGACGCCTGCATCTTGACCACGCAACCCGTCCAGCCTCATCCCGCTATGCGTCCCCCCGGGGAGACGAATAACGTTGATCAGTTATTCCATCGGGTTCGGGTGAACCCCTCCTGGGGCGGAATCAGCCCGCAATCAATTGGGGCCAGGGGTAAAGGACGGACTACTCGAGGCGGCCGACCGCAGACTCGACCGCCGCCAGGATCCGGCCGCTCCGGACGAGTCCTTCCACCACGGAGATGTCACCGCTCATCGGGCGGTCGTCTTCGAGCGGACTGACGTGCCGCCGTATCAGGTCGTACGCAGCCCTTGAGCCACGGCCCATCTTCTCCGGCCCCTGGAACTCGACAGCCTGAGCCGCGGTCAATAGCTCCATCGCAAGTACGTTGGAGACGTTGCTGATGATTTCCCCGGCCTTGCGAGCGCCGATCGTCCCCATGCTCACGTGGTCCTCCTGGTTGGCGGAGGATGGTATCGAATCCACACTCGCCGGGTGAGCAAGCACCTTGTTCTCGGACACCAGGGCCGCCGCACTGTATTGCACGAGCATGAAACCGGAGTTAATCCCCCCAAATCGCGTGAGAAACGCGGGGAGCCCGCTGAGAGCGGGGTTGACGAGCCTTTCTATCCTACGTTCGGAGATGTCGGCGAGTTCCGCCGCGGCGATCCCCAGATAGTCCATGGCCAGCGCCACCGGTTGCCCATGGAAATTGCCCCCTGACAGTACCTCTTCCTCCTGAGGCGCGCCGGGAAAAACCAGCGGGTTGTCCGTCGCGGAATTGATCTCCGTTTCCAACACGGAGCGGATGTGAGAGATCGCGTCCCTGGAGGCGCCGTGGACCTGCGGAATACACCTGAGCGTATAGGCGTCCTGTACCCTGATCTCCCCCTGACCGGTCGTCAGCCGGCTGCCTTGCACGAGTCTCCTCAAGTTGGCGGCGACCTTTGCCGCCCCCTGGTGGGGCCTGACGTTCATAATCCTCTCCGAGTACGCCGCCGGAATGCCCCTCAGGGCCTCCATCGTCATCGCGCCACATATATCGGCTGTTGCCGCAAGTATCTCTGCGTCGTGGACCGCCAGACACCCGATGGCGGTCATCACTTGAGTCCCGTTGATGAGCGCGAGGCCCTCCTTGGCCCCCAGTACGACGGGCTCGAGGCCGGCCGCTTCCATGGCCTGCCGGCCCGGGAGTCGCCTCCCCTCGTACCAGGCCTCGCCC
Source organism: Ignavibacteriales bacterium (assembly GCA_050260105.1). Classification (GTDB taxonomy): domain Bacteria; phylum Bacillota; class Sulfobacillia; order JABLXB01; family JABLXB01; genus SM1-B181. The sequence goes on from JBLNBR010000006.1 coordinate 37,929, forward strand.
TTGCCGATCAACACCGAGCACAGGTGGGACAGGGGCGCAAGGTCACCGCTCGCCCCGAGGGATCCCTTCTCCGGAACGACAGGACACACACCGCGATTCAGCATCTCCACGAGCGTCTTCAGCGTGGTGAGCCTGATCCCGGAGTGGCCCTTGCTGAGGGCGTTTATCCTTAGTACCAGGATCGCCCTCACCGTCTCCTCGCCGAGGGGATCCCCGACCCCTGCCGAGTGGCTGAGAATCAGGTTCCTCTGCAGCGCCTCCACGTTCTCTCGATCGATGACTATCTCGCTCAGCTTCCCGAACCCCGTGGTCACACCGTAGACCGTCCTGCCGGTGTCGACGATGTCATCCACCAGTCTACGCGCCTGCTTCACCCGCTCCACCGCATGATCTGCGATGGCCACGCTGGCACCGCCCCGGGCCACGTCAATGACCCTGTCCAGCGTCAGGCTGGCGCCATCTATCTCCACGGTCGGCATATGGACCCCTCCCGAAAGACGCAGGCTCTCCACATACAAAATGACGTGAGCGCTTCAGGCCCGGAAATCGAGTATGTGCTCCTTCAACGGCCCCTCCGCACGCAGGTACCACGCAGCCGCGTCGAGAAGCGCGTCCAGCGGCAGGAGTCCGATTATCTCCGTGCCGATTACGGTCACACCGAAGCGCGAAGCCTCAGCCTTCACTAGCTCGAGCACCCTGGCGAGCGGCGTGCGGCGGTAATTGAGCAGGTTCATCGTCACCTGCGCAACGTTCCTGTCCTCCAGCAGCACGCCTTTGGCCTGCACGCTCACCAGCCCGCCGCTCGACTCCCTGACGGCCCTGGCGACGGCCTTCGCCACCTCCACGTTCGAGGTGGATAGGTTGGCGTTGAACGCGACGAGCATCTCCCTGGCCCCCACCACCGTTGCGCCCGCCGTGGGATGCATCTTTGCGGGGCCGAAGTCAGGGTGGCGATCCGGCTCACTGATGGCCGACTTCAACCCCTCATACTCACCCTTCCTGATATCCGGCAACCGGACCCTTGAAGGTCTGGTCGCGCACTCGGCATACAGGTAGGTGGGAATCCCAAGATCCGCCGCTATGCGCTCCGCCAACCGGCGCGCCATGCCCCGGCATTCGTCCATCGTGACCCCGCTCACTGGTATGAACGGGATGACGTCGGTGGCGCCGATCCTCGGGTGTTCCCCCTGGTGTTTGTTCATGTCGATCAGGTCCGCAGCCCCGGCCGTTGCCCTGAACGCCGCCTCTTCCACGGCTTCCGGCTCACCAAGCATGGTGACCACGACGCGGTTGTGGCTCGCGTCAGGAGCGACGTCCAGCACGTTCACCCCTGGAACGCTTGACATGGCCTGCACGATCCGGCCGATGACCCCGGCGTCCCTGCCCTCACTGAAATTGGGGACACACTCCACCATTCGCTTTGAGACCATTCCCCGCCATTCCCCCGAAATCACAACTGCGCCCGGCCTGAAGACTCCGGCGCGGACGCGCTTGCCAATATGAAAGCCCCCTAATGCTCCGAGATCCAGAGATAGTATACAATATGTATACCATAAATGGCAATCCCTGTGCCGCTGCGTTCCGGGCGGGCGATCCGCCGGGTTGCCGGGGATTCCCGGCGGAGGTATGATCGTGTCCGGGCGGCGCCGTCCCAACGCCGTCCATTCTGGAGGGATTCAAGTGACCGAAGTGACACCGGTTGATGTGCTGTCAGCGGCGAAGCGGATCCGGCCCTTCATCGACAGGACTCCCTTCGAGGAATCCCGGCCACTGAGCGAGCGATCCGGCGCCAGGGTGTTCCTGAAGATGGAGAATCTCCAGAGGACGGGGTCATTCAAGGCCCGCGGGGCGTTCAGCTTCGTCACAGCGATGAGCGACGACGCCAGGGCCAAAGGCGTCCTTGCGGTATCCTCCGGTAACCATGCCCAGGGTGTGGCATGGGCGGCCGGCGAATTCGGCCTCGATGCCGTCATAGTGATGCCTGAGAATACGCCGGCGACGAAGATCGAGGCGACGCGGCGCTACGGCGCACGAGTGGTCCTGGCGGGCGGCAACTTCGACGAGGCGGATAGGATAGCGACCGAGATGGCGGCGGAGTCCGGGAGGACCTTCGTGAGCGCTTTCGCCGACAGGCATGTCATAGCGGGTCAGGGTACCATCGGGCTGGAGATGATGCTGGCCCGCCCCGACCTTGACGCGATTATCGTCCCAACCGGCGGGGGCGGCGCCCTGTGCGGAATCGCGTGCGTCGCGAAAGCCCTCAATCCCCGGATCAGGGTTTACGGCGTCCAGTCGGAGGCGTCGTGCCCGTGGTATCACTCGTTCCGCGAGGGCAGGCCCGTCGAGGCGAAGGTGTTCGACTCCCTGGCGGAGGGTCTCTCGAACGCGGCGGTCCCCGAGTATATGTTCAATATGGGAAAGCGCTGGGTGGACGGCATCCTGACCGTGACCGAGGAAGAAATCGCAGGGGCGATGTTCTGGATGATGAGGGAACACCACATGATCATCGAAGGGTCGGCAGCCGTCTCAGTCGCCGTGCTCCTCTCCCACCGGCTGCGCCTCGAAGGCAAGACTGCCGGCGCACTGCTCACCGGGGGGAATGTCGACGTCGCACGCGTGAAGATGATCGCGGCGTCAGAGGGCAGACTCTCAGCCTGAGTACGCGGCGAGGATATGAGGATATCAGGAAGCAGGCCGGCCCCTCCCGGGAGCGGCCTGCTTCACCAGTCTATCCCGCCCGTCAACCGAGCATCGGTATCTTGACTCCCTTTTCTCTGGCCGCCTTCACGGCGATCTCATAGCCCGCGTCAGCGTGGCGCATCACGCCTGTGCCGGGGTCGCTCGTAAGCACCCTCTTCAGTTTCTCCTCCGCGACGTCCGACCCGTCGGCCACGACAACCATGCCCGCGTGAATGGAGTATCCGATGCCGACGCCGCCGCCATGATGCACGGACACCCAGCTGGCGCCCGAGGCCGTGTTGACGAGGGCGTTGAGTATCGGCCAGTCCGCTATCGCGTCGCTCCCGTCCCTCATCGCCTCTGTCTCACGGTTGGGTGAGGCGACGGATCCCGAGTCGAGATGGTCGCGGCCGATGACTATGGGCGCTTTCAACTCCCCGCTGCGCACCATTTCGTTGAACGCGAGGCCCGCCTTCGCGCGCTCACCGTAGCCCAACCAGCAGATCCTGGACGGCAGCCCCTGGAAAGCGACCCTTTCGCGCGCCATCTTGAGCCATCGCGCCAGGGCCTTGTTTTTGGGAAACAGCTTCATCACGGCCTCGTCCGTCCTGTATATGTCCTCCGGATCCCCGGACAGCGCGACCCAGCGGAACGGCCCCTTGCCCTCGCAGAACAGCGGCCGGATGAACGCCGGGACAAACCCGGGGAAGTCGAAGGCGTTCTGCAGGCCGTGCTCCAGTGCTTGCTGGCGTATGTTATTGCCATAGTCGAACACGACGGCGCCCTTCTTCCGCCAATCGAGCATGGCCTGCACGTGCACGACCATACTGTCCCGGGCGCGCTTGATGTATTCCTTGGCATTCGTGGTCCTGAGTTTCGCGGCTTCCTCCAGGGTCAGCCCCGCCGGGACGTACCCCCCGAGGGGGTCGTGCGCCGATGTCTGGTCCGTTACGGCGTCGGGGACTACACCGCGCCTGACCATCTCGGGCAGGACCTCGGCCGTGTTGCCGACGAGTCCGATGGACAGCGCCCTGCCCGCTGTCTTCGCCTCATCCGCAAGCCTCAGGGCTTCGTCGATGCTCGATGTCATGACATCGCAATACCTGGTCTTCAGCCGCCTTTCAATCCTCACGGGGTCCACCTCTACGACGATGACCACGCCCTCGTTCATGGTCACTGCGAGCGGCTGGGCGCCACCCATGCCGCCGAGGCCGCCCGTGACGACGAGCCTGCCCTTCAGGCTACCACCGAAATGCTGTCGCGCGAGTTCGGCGAAGGTCTCGTACGTACCCTGCAGGATGCCCTGGGTTCCAATGTAGATCCAGCTTCCGGCGGTCATCTGGCCGTACATCGTGAGCCCCATCTTCTCCAGTTCCCAGAACTTCTCCCAGTTCGCCCAGGCCGGGACCAGCATGGAGTTGGAAATCAGAACCCTCGGCGCCATCGGGTGTGTGCGGAACACGCCCACCGGCTTCCCCGACTGGATCAACAGCGTCTCATCACCGTCCAGGGACTTGAGCGCCCGGACTATCGAGTCGAAACAATCCCAGTTGCGGGCGGCTTTCCCGCGGCCCCCGTATACCACCAGCTCATCAGGCTTCTCCGCGACCTCGGGGTCGAGGTTGTTGCACAGCATCCTCATTGCAGCCTCTTGCTCCCAGCCCTTGCATGAGAGCGTGTTCCCTCTGGGCGCCCGCACGGGGCGCGCCCCCGCTGTAGCCACCGGTAATCACTCCCTCACTATTTCGATCACACCACTGTTCGCATCGACCTTCACCCTGTCCCCGCTCTTGACCGCGCTGTAGAACCCGGCGCTCACCCTGTCCACCATGGGTACCTCCATGATGATCGCGGTGGCGACGAGCACGGTGTCCGGTCGCTCCACGAGCAACGCCTTCGGGGCGTTGTTCTTCATCATCAACTGGTAGAGCCCGTCGGCCTGGACCACGGAGCTGCCCTTCCCACTGGGGAATACGAGGATCTTGCCCGCGACGGATTGCCCTTTGAGGCAGTGCTCGTCCTCGATCACCATCCCCGTCTGGGGATCAGTGAGGTAGAAACATATATCGTCGGTGGAAACAAGGGCTTCGCCCTCGGCTATGCCCCCGCATATGGGATGGCAGTCGAATTGGAGTTGCGTGGCCTGACTCACTTCACTTCCCCCCTCAGCGCGGCTTCGACGCATTCCCGCAGGCTCCTGATAATGAAGTCCATGCCCCTTCTCTTGGCGTAGTACGCCCCCTTGAAGGACTCCGTGACTCCCACCTTGCCGGAGAGGAACTTCCAGCATGGCTGGTCTATGCAGGTGTCCTCCACGATGTGGCCGCCCGCGCGCTCGATGATGTCGAGGACCCCCATCCTCCTGGCCATCTCCTTGGTGGTCGAGGATGTCATGATCCACATTTCCGCCTTCAGCTTCTTGCCTTCCACCATCGAGGCGATCTCGAGCACCTGCGAAAGGGAGAAGTGTGGGCAGCCGAACATCGCGAAATCGATCCTCCCGGCCGGCTTGGACACAGAATCCCGGACGCCATCGAGGTCGGCCTGGGTTATCTTGACGACTTTGTCCGGCTTCTTGCCGCCGAACGCGGCCTCCACAGTGGGCGCCTCGGGGGTAACCCCCACAATATGGTATATCCCGACAGCCCCGGCGGTGTTGAGCTCGGCCCCGAGATTCATCAGCCCTTCAGGGGTAACCGTTGATGGGACCCCCGTGAATACGGGCACTCCGAACCCCATTTTCTTCGGCGCCGACCAGCCGAGGAGCCTCATGTCGAAATCATTACTTACGTCGCCTTCCACCTCGACCAGAACTTGCCCCAGCCTGTTTTCGGGCAAGAGCAGCCCATATTCGGGTACGACCCCCGTGACTGCGGCGCACAGCGCGCTGTGAGACGATTCGCGGTTGGTCCTCGCCCCCCACACGGAATTCACGTACGGCGTGGCGCTGGATTCGGAGAACGCGATGACCTCCCCGAAATGAGGGATGTTATCCAACAGGTATGGAGTACAGCTGAAGTTCAGAATCGCGCCGAGCTTCTTGTATGCCTCGAACGTCCGCTCCATCGTGGTGACGTCCTCTTTGCTCAGGCAGGCGAAACCGCGAAAGCATTCGAGGCTGAACCCGGGGTTCACGGTGGGCGGGATCCGGCACCTGGCGCCCTTGCTCACGAGTTTCTCCGCAAACCAGAGGTCCGCGTCCTGGTTGCTGAGTGCGACGTGCGCACGCGTTATGGGCGTCATCCGCTCAGCCCCGAAGGCCTCGCCTATGGCGACCTGGATCTTCATCGCCAGGGCCGCGCCTTCACCGTATTCGCCCTCCAGCATGCGCTTTTCTTGGCTGGTCAGCTTCATCCTTGAACCTCCTCATCCGCGTCCGTTGAGAATATTGGGTAGCAGACGCCACCCAGCGGCATAGTCATGACACTGGCGGAGGCAGGCGCTAGTCCGGCCACCCGCGCCACAAGGCGATCGATGCTGGAATACAACTCGAATGTCCCGAGCCTTTCCCCCGTGTCACCGGGGATGTCGGGCGCGTATACCAGAGTCCTGTGGCGCCTGAACACCTCGCACAGGAACTGGGCCATGTACTTGTCGTCCGGGTCCGCGGGCCAGCCGGTCACGCGCTCCCGCAGGTCAACGATATCCCTTGTTCCGCACTTCACGGCGAAGAGCCTCATGGTCTCCGGCGGGAGATACGCCTCCGGAATCACCATGTCTCCGACGCCGTTGATGCACCTCATGAACGCAACGAGGATTCCGTCATCCTTCAGGGCGCCCAGGGCGTTCGCAAGACACTTCGTCGCCTGCCTCAGGTCCCAATCCATCGGGTGAGAGCTGACGAGGAGGACGTCCGCCTTTCCCTTCACCGGCGCCCCGTATATGGCGGCGGCAAGCCCGCACCCTTTCCGGTGGGCCTGGACGGGGTCCCCGCAGAATACACCGGCAATCTCGCCCCTGAGGTTCAGCACGGTGTTGATCAGGAAGTACCGGGTGGGCGCCTTCAGGGCCGCTTCCTCAAGCCCCAGCCTGACGGCCACTTCCTCCCCGATGCGCCCAACGTTCGCACACCGTTCGGGACCCTGAACCTCCAAGTGGGTTGCGGCGATCGTCGCCATGCCCGCGCAGCCCGGTACGACGTTCTTGAGTCCCCCGCCGAAACCCGCCATCAGGTGAGGCTCAATAGTGCCCACGAGCACCGTGAGGTCCGCTTCCGCCACATGGCGGTTCAGCCATACCTCCATGCCACCTGCCGTCCGCCCGAGGCAGACGAGATTGCCCCGATCGCGCGCGTTATGATTAGCCAGACTGATGCCGCCGGACTCGAATGGCGGGCTCATACCCAGCCTGGCGCCTATTTCTTCAGTGCTCATCGGGCGGTGTGTCCCGGTGGCGACCACCACGGTGATCGCGTCTTTCCGTGCGCCCGCATACAGCAGTTCGTCCAACAGTAGAGGGAAGATGAGATGTACCGGGGTGGGCCTGCTGGAGTCATCCACCACCACGGTGATTCTCTTACCCGCGAGACTCATGCTGCGTAGAGAGCCGCATCCCACCGGCGACGCCATCGCCCTGAGCAGGCCCTCTCGAGGATCTGCCAACCCCGCAGTATGACCGGGAGTGATTTCGCCCATGTACTCCCAGGACGACGGCATCTCCACTCGTATGGTACTGTCCTTACCCCACGGGAGGCTTACGTTCATCGCGATCACCCACCATGACCATCTTCCACGCGAGACCGGGCCCCGCGTGCGCCGCAGGACCCGGTCTCGCGCGCGAATCTTACTTGAGAGCCGTGAGCCCGAAACCCGCGAGCTCGCTCTTCACCTTGAGGTATAGCTCCTTGTACTCGGGTTTCGGAACCAACTTGACCGTGTCGTACAGGTCGTGGAAGCCAAACCCATTGGGGCTCCCCTTGCCCTTGATGGTCTCCTCGTACTTGCCGAGGACGAGGTTGAGTATCCGGTTCATCCTAATCTAGAGCCAACCAGACGGTGCTTCGGGGTGAAGTATCGCTTGCAGGACCCCGTACCCATGACCGAGTGCTCTGTCACCGTACAGGTCGATGTCTCGAAACCCTTTGGCATCTCTGCCGTCTCTCAACACTAGTATACAGGCGGTATACACTTCAGTCAACGATGTATTACCGTCGCTTGTGACCAGCCAGCCTGACCCGCCATACGAAGCTATGCTGGGGGATCTTGGTTTCGCCAGTCTCCGTTTCTAGGCCGCTTGGCAGGCTATCCTCAACTGCAATCATCACATTGTGGCCGACAAGCGGTGGCCCATCTAGCAGCAGATGATTCATATCACAATCCGAGATCTTGACGCGGAGTTCAGACTACGTGATCAAGCGCTAACCCATGGGCCCCGGGGCCAACGGCTCTGTCCTTAGTCTTCAGGTCTCTGATGGCCGGGGGGAACTCGTGAAAATCCTCGCCCCCTGGAGTGTTCAATGGGGTGTGGGCCCCCGTCGTTCCCAGGACCTCAGTAATGGCGTCCACAGCCAGGCGTACCAGTTCCGGATGGTCCCGAGCTGCAGGGGTCCCCCCTCCCACCGAGTCTCGCATGTCGCCCCGTTCACGCCCGCGGCCCTCTCGAGAGCGTCGGTCACCCTCTCCCGAAATTCCGATTGGCCCCGCACAGCATCCCCTCAGCAGGCTGGAAAACGATCTTCAGAGTCCCGCGTCGGATGCCCCCTACCGCAGCGATCGCTTCAGCAACCGCCGTTACCATTGCGCAGTTAGCGTCATGACCACACGAGTGTCTGACCTCCACCTTCCCATTAATCTCATGTCGAAGGGCGTCCATCTCAGCACGAATCCCCAGCACAGGCCCCGCCCGCTGACTCCGAAGAGTGCCAACTACACTCGTGCCCCCAAGTCCAGTCTCCACAGCGTACCCCGATTGACGCAGTCTCTCGGCCAGGTACTCCGAAGTACGCCTCTCCTCGAAACCCGGCTCAGGCATCGCGTGCAGCGCCCGCCATGTCTCGTGAATACGCGAGGAACGTTCTTCGAGCACATTGTGGATCTTCTCCCTCATCTTCATCCCCCTGATCCAGTCCCCTAGTCCGCCAACCGTGAGGCGCGCGTCCCCTCAGCGGGGACGGCTGACTACCCTTACAACCGCGAAGAAGACGGCGACCCGGCGATCTCCGGGAGAGTGCTCCCACCGTGCGGAATGACGGTGACCATCGCTCCCGGACCCTGCTCGTTGAGTGCGGTCTCAAGGGCTTCCTCCGCAGTCTTGAATGGTTTCATCCAGACCCTTCTGACGAGGTGATCAGGCAGGTCGGAAACCAGGAACACCCTGGCCCTTTCGACAACCCTGGCAATCGCCACAGCTTTGTGCCCGCCAAGTTCAAATCGGTGTCTTATCCTCTCCATCACCTCGCGAGGTGATCGGGCCTCGTTGAGCCATCTCTCGAAAACGCGGTCACCCAATCCCTCGGTGCAGGCTGCCACCAGCACCAGGGTCCCCCCATCCTTCAGGGCGTGCTGCGCGTTCTCTAGGCTTTTCTGCGCCTGGTAGAGATTCAGATCCTTCGGGTGACCCCCAGCAGCGACCACGACAACGTCGGCCGGAGCTGGCACGCGCGTTTTGTACACGCCGTCAGCAATGCCGCATCCGTGCCGGTGCGCCGCCATCAGGTCTCCGGCCACCGCCCCGACTACTCGTTTCGACTCATCCAAAACGACGTTAAGAATGAAGTCCACGCCTACCAAGGACGCTGCTTCATCAATATCCGCCCTGACCGGGTTGCCGTCCACTTGCCCTGCCACCGCGCCACTGTCCAACATCTGCGAATGATTCCCCTCGATGGATGATCGCCCGCACACGCCGGGCATTATGGCTTTTCCACCGCCGCTGTAACCGGCGAAGTAGTGAGGCTCAATGTTCCCAAGGCAGATCCTGAGACCCGCATCTACCACAGGCTTGAACACGTCTACCGGAGTCCCACGCTTGGTCACTCCTACCCGGATTGTGTCCCCTGGATCCGAGTCCACACAGTGAAGGCGCGCATGCATCGAAGCGCCGGCAAGACCCTGCCTCTCTTGCGTGGTGTGGCCCCTGTGTATCCCCAGTCCGAATACCACCGTGATATCCCTGTCAGGCACGCCCGCCTCATTGAGCTCGCGTACCACTTCGGGTAGCATCAGGCTGGTCGGGCACGGCCGCGTTATGTCACTGGCGATGATGGCGACCCTCCTGCCACTTGCGATCTCGCGCAGCCTCGTGGAACCGATCGGCTTCTCCAATGCTTCCCTGATTACCTCACGAGCGCCCCGCGTCACTCTCGGAGTCACAGGTCGAAGGAGGCACAGCGACCTGCGGCGGTCTATCCGCAGCGTCATTTCGCCGTGACCATATCCCAATTGAATGTTCAAGTCCGTACCCCCGATCACCCCGGAAGACCCCTCCTCGCCGCCGGGGACCGTCTATCCGGCCGATCCTTTCGAGTCTCCGGTGATGCCCCCGCAGCGACCGAGTCTGTCCGATACCAGGCGTCCGACCTCGCGGCAGTTGGCCACCAGCTCGGCAACCTCAGCACTACTGCACCTGTCGATGTGAACGCCACCAATACACACTACGGGGACGCCCGTCGTCCGCGTGAGACCCTCCGCCACCGGCCGAACGACCTCCTCCTCCTTGTGAGACGGGAGATTAATGACCGAAGACGTCGAGCTGACCATCTTGGGGTCCGAAAGGCTCGCCCTTGGAATGGACAACACCACTGAACCCACGTGTGGGGATTCGCCGCCAAATAGCCCAACCACAAGTCCCCCGTGCATGCGCCAGACTCTCCCCCACACCTTCATCCTCCCGCTTCCAACGCTTACTTCAAAGAATTCACCAGGAGACTCCCGCCCGGACCCTGATGGTCCAGAGACCCTGGGTTCAGGGCCGCATCGCCCGACGTCGTTGCGTTCGGACAGCCGACATTCTCGAGTCAGCCCGTCCCACCTGCGAACAAGATTGTGTTCAACACCCAGATGGTCAAGCACTCGCCCGACCGTCTGATCCACAACCTCATCGACGGACGTGGGCTTTGAATAGAAGCCGACCATTGGGGGTATGACCGCCACTTGCAGCCTCGCAAGCCGCAGCATGTTCTCGAGGTGGATCGCACTCAGCGGGGATTCGCGGGGGACGATCACAAGTCTGCGGCCCTCTTTTAGGCATACACCCGCGGCCCTGGAGATGAGGCCGTCGGAATAGCCGTTCGCTATGGCTGAAACGGTCTTCATGCTGCATGGAGCGATGACCATCCCCGACGTGACAAAAGATCCGCTTGACACAGACGCTCCTAGGTCGTCATTGTCATACATCACACTCGCCAGATTCGCTACATGTTCGACTCTGAGGCCTGTCTCGTGCCGAATCGTCTCCTTGCCCCACTCGCTGACAACCAGGTGCGTCTCAATTCCGGCTGCAGCAAGCTCTTCAAGGATCCTTATCCCGTAGACAGCTCCAGATGCTCCTGTGATTCCAACGATTATGCGCAAACCCGATTCTTCCCCCTCTCTCTCGGGCCGTAGCGGGGCAATCCTGGGCCACACACCACCCGTACGGTCCTACTTCACTATCCGCGCCCTTTTGCCCTTCTTCCTGGCCTTCTTCCTGTCAGGTGCGCAAGCATCCCGGCCACTAGCCACGGAGGGGCCGCCGAGACGGGGGCTCATTCATTCAATCTGATCTGTCGAGTGCAATACCCCGGGATGCGAGTGGGCCCGGCTGAGGGTCGGGCCCACCTACATCCAGCGTTGCGCGTCACAACATTTCCTGCGCGCCACCCTACTTCAACGCGCCCACTTCCTTGAAGTACTTCTCGGCCCCAGAGTGCAATGGTAGGGGCAGCCCCTTTACCGCATTCTCAGGAGTCATTCCCTTGGCAAGCGGGGCTACAGTGGAAATCTCATCGATGTGCTCGAAGATCGTCTTCGTGATCTGGTAGACCTTCTGCTCATCCCACTTGGCGCTGGTGCACATGATCCCGTAGATGACTATCGCCGGGATGTCCTGGTCTACGCCCTTGAACATGCCCTTCGTGATCGTGCCGGGCACCATGTAAGGATAGTCCGCGTGCAGCTTATCCATCACCGCCGGATCGAGGGGCAAGAACCGGACGTCCTTCGTTGTGCACAGCTCCGACAACACGGGAGCTCCCGGTCCAAGAAGCCACACAGCCGCGTCGACCTGGCCGTTCCGCAGCGCCTCGGCCCTCTCTGTGTCGGACACGGCGGCTATGGTGACGCTGCTCGGATCAATGCCGACCGCTTTCAACACGGCAGTGAACGTGAGGGTCTCAGATCCTCCGGGCGGTCCACCACCGATCTTTTTCCCCTTGAGGTCGGTGACGGACTGGATCTTGCTCTCCTTTGGCACACCTATGTAGAGCGGGTTGATGTACGTGTTGAACATGGCGCGGAGATCCTTGATAGCCGCGTCCTTCCAGGGATCCGCGCCCTGGTACGCGCCATAAGCAACGTTGGCGACCGCAAGCCCCATCTCCGTGTCTCCACTCTGGATGTTCCGGCAGTTCTCAACCGATCCACCTGAGGGCTTCGGCGACGCTTCAACCGTGTCCATGTACTTGTTGAGCACGGTGGATATTGCGCCACACATGATGTACCAGGTGCCGCCGGTCGATGACCCCGCCACCGTGATCGGCTCCCGTTTGGCGGGCGCCGGACCGGCCGGCGCCGCGGGCTTCTCAGCCGGAGCAGGCACCTTCTGCTGGCTGCCACAACCGATCACCCCGCACATGATCAACGAGCAGAGTACTACAGCAGCTACTGTCCTCAGCCTCACTTCTTTCCCCTCCTCTTTTTACGTGCGTTATTGGGCCACGCGTTGCCTGGAAAAGGCCCCTCTTGCCGAGCCGATGTGGTACGCTGTCACCCCCCCGATCACAGCCAGACCGATTAAGTCCGTCTCGAGCCCTGGCTTCACGAGCAGCAGGGATCCGCAGACGTAAAGGATCCTCTCGATCCAAGAGCATTTCCTCTCAAGGTAGCCCTCGAGCCCAACTCCCAGGAAGACGGACCCGATGGAGGCGGATATCAGTGCGACCACGATCTCCTGGAGGGTACCCTGGAGTATGAGCGCCGGCCCAAATACGTAGAAGAATGGCACGATGAGGGCCGACAGACCCAGTCTCATGGCTATCCAACCCGTCTTGAACGGATCCGCATCCGCCAGGCCTGCGGCCGTATACGCCCCAAGCGCGACTGGCGGAGTAATGTAGGAGATGATCGCGTAGTAGTAGACGAACAGATGGGCAGCCATCGGAGGAATCCCGGCCTTGATGAGGACCGGCGCAGCAATCATGGCTGGCACTATGTAGGCGATGGATGCTGTGACGCCCATGCCGAGTACAAGAGACGCAAATGCTGCCAGTACCAGCATCAGGAATGTTGAATTCCCTGCAAGCTGCGTTACGAGTACGGTGAATTTCATGGTGACTCCAGTGGCGTTCAGGACTCCCATGATAATACCGGCAAGCGAACAGCCGATTGCCGACGGTACAGTGACGATGGCCGTGTCGCTGAAAACCTCCAGCAGCTGGCGTAGCCCTATGCGGTCCTCCTTACTGAATGCAGCGCAGGCCCACACCGCAATGATCGCCCAGAACGCGCTGAGCATCGGGCTCCACCTGAGGACTATCAAAAGGTACACAAGCACCACCAGGGGCACAAATGAGTGCCAGCGCCTCCTGAGTACCTCCCCGAATCTCGGTCGCTCCGAAGCAGGCACTCCCTTGAGCCCGAGCCTTACCGCACGGAAGTGTACCTGACTGAATAGGGCCAGGTAGTAGAGCAAGGCAGGTATCGCGGCGGCAAGCGCTACCTTCCCGTAGGGAACGCCCAGCATGTCCGACATGATGAACGCCACATCCCCCATGACGGGTGGCATGATGCTTCCTCCGGTAGAGGCAACAGCCTCCACAGCGGCCGCAAATGCCGACGAATACCCCACGCTCTTCATAAGAGGGATCGTGAAGGTTCCGGTAGACACCACGTTGGAGACCACACTCCCGGATACGCTGCCAAACAGCCCCGAGGCAACCACCGAGACCTTGGCAGGGCCACCCCTGCTTCCTCCGGCTACGCTGGTCGCGAGATCAATAATGGCCTTCCCTGCCCCCGACTTCAGGAGCATGTTCCCGAAAAGGATGAACATGTACACGACCGTTGCCGTCACTCCAAGGGGTATTCCGAACACGCCTTCCGTTGTCAAGTACTGGTAGTGCATGAGCTTAGGGAAGCTCATGCCCTTGTGCCTGAGCACGCCGGGCACATACCTCCCAAACATCGCGTAAAGGATCATGAACCCGGCCAGAGCGGGAAGGACCACGCCGATCGACCGTATCCCCAGATAGAACACCAACGCAACCGTGATGGTTCCAAGTATGACGCCGGGCAATTCCACGAGCCCCTGAGACTCCACCAACCTGGGATACTCATAGACGATGTACCCGCAACAGATGGCACCAATAACGGACAGAGTGAGATTGAAGGTGTTGACTCCCTGATTCCGCCTTGACGGTCCCAGCGCGACGCACCCGACCATGAAGACAAAACCCAGATGCACGGCCCTCTGGATTATCGCGTCGTACACCCCGAAATACGCAGTGTAGATCTGGAACATTGCGAAAATGGATGCAAGGACAACCAGTAACACTCTCCGGGGTTCGGTAGTTCCCGAAGTACCACTCATCCTGCTACCCTCCAATCCTCACCTCGACGCAGCCCGCCAATTATCTCCGAGTAATGCCCAAGGGCACCCCCGGGTCGAATCTACCACCGGACCTGCTTAAGAATGGCTCTCGCCTTCTCCATTGCCTCTTCCGGCATTACAGGCCTTACGACATCCCAGGTGAGTGGCCGCGTGGCGTCTATCCCAATCTTGGTCGCGCAGCCTTGGGTTGCGGCGGGGTCGATCTGCCCTGCGAAGACGTTCTGGATCATGAACAGGTCCCTCTCAGCATGCATGGACGTAGCAACAGCCCACAGTACCTCGTCCTCGTCGAACACGTTTATGTCCTCGTCCACTACCACAGCGAGTCTCGTCAGGTGTTCGAGCCCAAGGAGCAGCAAGAGCGCCTGTTTCGGGAGTCCCTCTGCCGTCTTCTTCATGGAGATGTAGCAGTGATGGTCGGCGCCCGACTTTGGAAAACATAGCGCCTTCAGAGTTGGGATCTTCTCCTTGAGGCGCTTCTTTACGAAGGCCTCAATGGCCACGTGCATCAGGTTAAGGTGATCCGAGCTACGGCCTGGAACGATCGAATAGTAGATCGGGCTCTTTCGCCTGGTTATTGAGGTCACCTGGAACACGTGCTGGGTCGACCGTGAGGTTGAATAGCCCGAGTATTCCCCGAACGGACCCTCGGGTTCCCGGACATTCGCAAGGATCTTCCCCTCAACGACGATTTCCGCCGTGGCGGGAACCTCTATGTCAACGGTCTCGCACTTGACCAGTTCCACAGGCTCACCAAGAACGGCACCCGCGATGTCATACTCATCGAGTTCGATGGGCCCCTTCGCAGAAGCCCCGAGGACAATTCCAGGATGGCAGCCGATGACTATGGCCGCCTCAAGATCCTCCCCGCGTTCCTCCGCGCGCCTCAGGTAATCCCATGCGTGTCTCCGGGAGTGCAGACTGATGCCGAGTCTATCGGGCCCCTTCACCTGGAGCCTGTGGAAGCTCATGTTTCTTATCCCTGTATCAGGGTCCTTGCAGACAAACAACCCGGACGTGATGTACCGGCCGGCGTCGCTGGCGAAGTGTTTCATGACCGGTATCCTGGTGAGGTCGATATCGGCACCCTTTTCGATGACCTCCTTCACGGGTCCGTCCTGAACCATGACCGGCTTTATCGGGTGCTCTTCCCTCTCGGAGTAACACTCAGGGATGGTCTCGCTGGTGCCGCCAATGAGACGCCCTACCCGGTCACGGTCAGCGAATATGTTCCAGACAAGCGGTATGCCACGACCATACGGGTTCTCCACGATCATGACAAGGAACTGCTTCCTTCTGTCCATTTCTAGGGCCATGGCAGTAACTACGTAATCGGCGTCATGGACCTCCTTGATTCTCAGGACTTCCTCCGGATGCTCGGCCTCTAGATGCCTGAGGTAATCTCCAAGAGAAGGATTGGGCATTGTGACCTCCCCCTTTACAAGACGGCTTTCTGCCTGCTAGAATAGCAAATCCTACACGGGCGTTAGGATTCCTGCAAGATGCATTGAGACAGTCTTTGGAGAAGCCTGCCTCACACGGCCCCCCCGGTCAGCGCGCCTCTGTCCGTCCCGGCCATGCCAGTATCGCTTCCCTGAAGGACATACGGACTGGTGGTATTACCTTCTCTGCCGCCCAACCAAGCGACAGGTACGTCACAACCTCTATGTAATCAGGGAGGTTGAAGTGCTCATGTATGCCTTCTATCTGCTTCGCCGAGAAGGTTGACCAACAGCCACCCAGTCCGAGGGCGTGAGCCATAAGAGCCATATTCTGCATGCAGGCACCGATGTCAAGGAGCTTGTTCCTCTCAGGCGGCGGTCTGTCAACATCCCGATATCCCCTAACGTCCATGCAGCACACGATCTTTACCTTCTCCACCTCAAATTCAGTGTTGGCGAATTCCTTGAGGATTTCGGGGTCTTCTATTACAATGAATCTCCAGATCTCGAGATTACACCCGACCGCGGCCCAGGTTCCCGCTTCCACGATCTTCTCTACCATCCACGACGGCACAGGCTCGTTCGTCCAGTGACGGTACGATCTCCTGCCACGCAGGAGACTCTCCCAGACTTTCATGTCGCGTTCGCTTAGAGGCACGGGAGAGTAACCACCCGGCAACTCGACTTTCTCGCCCCGCTTCACCTTCTCCGCAAGATCCAACAGCGTATAGCACCATTGGATGTCAGGGAGATCTGTGGGAAGTTGGCGAGCTTCCCATACCTCCATGATTTCGCGTGCGATGTTGCCGAAGTCCGGTCCCAGCTTTCGCCCGGCAAAGATGGCCGAGTACAGCTGGTGCTCTACGGTGTGGTGAACCCGTTCCCGCAGGTGCGTCCTTAGGAACATGGGGTCCATCTCCAACATTTGCCCTCTGGTGAACTTGCCCGCCACTCACTAGTCACTCCTTTCCGCTTCTGGTCTTGAACACTACCTCACAGAACTCGTCCCCATCAAGGACGTTGTGAGCGTGGGCGCATTCGAGTGCCTCGTTGTTGTACCCTGCGATCTTCGCCTGATCCACTATACAATAAAGCCGGGCAACCGCCGGATCGGTCCCTAACTGTCTCCACGTCACGGCCAAGGGACAAAAGCGAATCTCTCTCCGCTTCTCTCCCGATGACAAAGGCACTTCCTGAGTTCGCCAGACTCGTTTGGGGAGATCGGGTACCCGCCTGAGACTCTCCTCAGTCAGCGGCAATCCCTTTCTCTCGACGACCCTCCCCACCTGCTCCCCACAGTGCACTCCATACTTCCAAATGGCAGCCTTAATAATCTTGCGGCCTTCATCATCACCGAGCCTGGCGATGATAGCTTCCGTAAGATAGTGATACATCAACGCCATCCGCCTTGCCATCAGCCAGACATCGTACTCCCAATCATCAGCCGGGTTCGCCTGAAAATGTTCCCATTTCGACGCGTCCGACATATGGGCCCCTCCGTGGCGGGATGCATACTGATTGTCAGTGGCAATGGCCAACGTGACACTTCTGGCTCTCCGGAATATGAGAGATTGAGTCATCGAATAGTATACACTATGTATACTATCATTGGCAAGACAGGCTCCCCCTGACGTCTGTGTCAAGAGATAGTAGGTGTCCCCCATGGTCTTTAGGCTGTTAGTGAATCCGTCTGCATGGACGTCATGGTCCTCAGTATGTACCTGACCCACGGCCGGCTCGCGTGCGGGCCTCCCAGCGCGGGCATCGCACGTCTCAGCCAGGCCTCCAAGTCTTCCCCGCTGGCCTGGTCGCGCAAGTCCACCGCGTTATTACCCAACACCTGCGTCAGTTCTTCAGATTTCGGCCTGGTCCACACCCCAGCGTACCGGCCCAGTTCCCCGTTCGCCCGCGCCGCTAATAGCCTGGCCATGCGGTCAGTCCCGTCCGGCGTCCATCTCGCATTGATCCTCTTCATCCGCCGCGCTATCGTGTGCCTTACCTGACCCTCTATCGCCCCCAGCCTCTCATCCTCCGACAACGCCTTGATCCCATCCCAGTTCTCCGTTATGTATCGCCTGAGTTCCCATACCCGCTTCCGTGCTCCCCCCGAGCCTTCCGTGTGGCCATGTCCAGCCCGGCAACCGTCGCCTCCCAGTCCAGATTCCTAAGTCCTTCCACTACCGCCTCGAAACTCTCGCTGTCAAACGACAGCCCCTCAGTAAGCCTCTTCCGTAAGTGATATGGGTCCAGGTGATAAGTCGCCCCTGGGAATACCTCCAGCCCACCCTTCACCCAATCAGCTCCGTCTCCGCCTACTTTTACCTCCTTGACCTCGCTCAACTCCCATTCCTTGGCGAAATACGCGCTCGCTTCCTCCCCTTTTGGCCCCCTAACTGGTTTGGACAAGATGCCCCGGGGTTGGTAGAGTATGACCAGGGGGCGGTGGGCGCAGTTGGTGCGGAGGCAGTTCACACGAGAGCAGAAGTCGCAGATTGTGAGGGAAGCGCTACAGACCGGGAGCGCTTCGATGGTCGCCCGCAGGCACAACATTCGAGACAGTGTGGTAGGCCGGTGGGTGCGGAAGTTCAAGGAGCTTGGCGAAGGGGCCTTCGACCAGGCGAGGTCTACAGTAGGTCAGGGGGAGTCCCCCGAGTACAGGGCGGTTGTCGCGGAGAATGAGCGGCTGAAGAGGCTGTTGGGCGAGAAAGACCTGGAGATCGCCATTCTGAAGGACCTGGTAAAAAAACGGACCGCAGTTGGCAGAAAAGTCAGAGACAGCTGACAAGTGGATTCGGGATGGCCATAGGCCTGGGATAGTGTTAAGAAGTGTTGGGGTAAACCGTTCTACGTATTATTACCGGCGCTCCCATGAAGGTGAACAGGCTGAAAAGCACGGGGGTGGGCGGCCAGCGCCGGGGATATGCCGCAAGATTGACGGCGCGGTCGTGAGCGACGAGCAAGTCAAGGAATGGATTTGCGAGTTGATAGAGGGCGAGGGGTATGCATACGGCTACCTCAAGTTGACGGTCTGCCTCAGGAGAAGATACGGCCTAGTAATCAACAAGAAGAAGGTTTACAGGCTGTGTAAGGAACTACGGCTCTTGAGGCCACAGAGGAAGATAAGGCCGAAACACCCCAAGAGGCTGGCGAGGAATCGCGAAGTAACTGGGCCGAACCAGTTGTGGGAAGCGGACGTGAAATACGGCTACGTACAGGGCGTAAGGCGGTTCTTCTTTGTGCTGTCGTTGCTGGACGTGTATGACCGGTCGGTGGTGTACAGTTACATAGGGCTTTCGGCGACGGCGGAGGATGCGCCTGCGGCGCTGGGGCACGCGCCGTGGAAGAGGCGGCTGATGAGCGAGTCTTCAAGACCCATACTGCGGACAACGGGCCACAGTTTACTGCGGATGTATTCGAGGCTGCCTGCAAGCACTACGGCGTTGAGCATGAGAGGATGCCGTGCAGGACTCCGAATAAGAACGCCCATATAGAGGCGTTTCACCGGATACTCGAGGATGAATGCCTGGCTGGGCAGGAATTCGAGACGTTTACGGAAGCGTACCGGACGGTGGCCATGTTCATGGAGTTCTACAACAAGATACGGATACATTCGAGCATCCAGTATATGGCGCCCGAGGAGTTCTACAAAGCATTCCAGAGCAACGATGCGAGATTGCTACCAATCAGGGCGTAATGTCCAGAATTCGGGGGTCAATCCGCAGTCTCCATCCGCCTGCCGTACCACTTCGCTATCTTCCCCGCCGCGTCTGCCCTGTTGGTCGCCAGAAGCCACGCTCCTTTTCTCCATACTCGTATAAGCCCGCTATCCGCGTCCTCAGCCGATGCTCCGACCTATTGACGCGACCCCTGCCCTCTTACCCCGAATCAGACCGTATACCAGGCTCTATCGTCTTTACCTGAGACTTGCGTACCTCATCGAAAACTGATGCAAAGAAGTTGACAATCTCTACAGGTGTCACGAGGACCTCCCCCTCCTGACGTTGTGCCGCAAAAACCGTCTTCTAGGGGAGGTTCTCCTTTCCTACATAATTACCCACATCACGCCACCACACCCTAATACTGCCACATTACGTAATCCGCCATATCCCATTATCTGGCTCCAATACCCGCCACTTGCTGGCCTTATAAAACTGGGGATCCCTCAGAGGCCCCCCCGTGTCACAGATAGTAAGCGCTCATCTCGCGTCAATCCCCGCTGTTGCTGGGTCCCTGATCTCTCGGCTGCATTCTCATTGAATCGACGCGGCGTGAGCATCAAGTGTACCGCAAGAGGCAATCCTGATATTGACTGCTCTGGCATATCACGATAACGTGGTAAAGGAGAGCGATTGACAGGGACTCAGATGGCTGACGCCCTCGACCTGATGTAAACTCTCTCTGCAGGAGTTGATGGCAGTGCACGAATTCGACCTCTTAGCCCCTGCTGAGGTGGACGGAAAGAGCCGTCTTTCCAAGGCAGCAGCCGACGCCATAAGGGAGTGTATCCTGGTCAACAGGTTTCAGCCAGGCGACCCCCTCGCTGAGAAGCGCCTGGCCGAACAGCTGAAGATGAGCCGGACCCCCATCAGGGAGGCATTGCGCCAGCTTGAATCCGAGGGTCTTGTAAGGATCATGCCGGGCCGCGGGGCGTTCGTCGCACCGATCTCCATCCAGGATCTCAAGGAGATCTCCGACCTCCGGAAGGCGCTAGAGTGCCTTGCGGCGCGCACTGCTGTCTTTCGTGTACCCACAAGTGAGATAGACCGCTACGAGAAGCGGTGGCTGCAGGTATCGGAAGTCTTGAATCAGGGCGGGCAGGTTCCCTGGGAAGAGCTCAGTGGACTCGACAACGAAATGCACAGTCTCATCCTTGAATACTGTGACAACAGTCGCCTGAAAGCCATCGCGAGGATCCTGAATTCCCATATTGCCAGGTATCAGTCCCTGGCTGCTCGTTCACTCGCCAATGCGAGAACCACAACCCAGCAGCATCTTGAAATATTGAGCATCATGCGGGAACGCCAGGCGGACCGGCTTGCCGATGCCCTCGCAAGACACATCGAGTTGAGCCAGCATTACATCCTCGAACGGTACCTGAAGCCCTGATTTAATAGCGCAACCTGCGGCACGACACGGGTGACAGCGATCACCCCCGTTTCCAATTCGGCTACTCAAACAGCCAAAGATCTCTGGACAGCTGTCCCATCGCCGAAAGGGCCCTTCTCCTGCCACCTCGTAGCCGGGTTTGGCCGTTCAACGGAAAGCCGACTCACAGTGATGATAGCAGGGAATCCGATTCAAGGGGTGGTGTTCAACGCGCTTTGAGCCTCTCGTAGTCCTCCCAGGTGTCTATGTCCAGCACTACCTCTTCACCTGCGGGTACCTCTATGACCCTCTCGGGATGGCCGTACACCAGCACGCGCGCACCCTGATCCTCCGGTGCCCGGGCAAGATCCTCCAAGAGGGCCGACCCGAATAGCACGGGGTGCCCGCGACGGCTGCCGTAGGTGGCCACGACGACCAGATAGTCACCCCGGGTCTTGCGCGCTTCTTCGTACGTCGAAACCAGGGCATCGACATGCGTCGCGCCTATGAGGGGCATGTCCGAGGGCAGCAGCACTGCTCCCGCGGCATCCGCGGGCAAGGCCCGCGCACCCGTCCGTACAGACGAGGCCTGCCCGCCGTCAAGGTAGCCCGCGTTGAAGACGGTCTTCAGCCGCCCGCCCGCAGCCTGGATCAGGGGTTCCAGGACCCCGGAGATCTCCTCTTGCCTGTGCCCGAGTACGACGATCACCGGATCAACCCTGGCTGCAAGCACCTGCCTGACCAGAGACTTGAGGAGCGGTTCCCCATGCCACGACAGCAGTTGTTTTGGGGTCCCCATCCTCGATGATGTTCCCGCCGCCACAACGATCGCCGCTACTCCTCCCACGATTATCGGCCTCCCTGCTTGAGATCCATTACGAGCGGGCCGCCCCGGCCCCCCCTTCGGAGCATGATAATCTCCGCCAGGATCGCTACTGCTATCTCCTCCGGTGTCTCCGCCGCAATGTCCAGGCCTGCTGGCGATCTCAGGCGGCCCAGGTCCAACTGATCCACCCCCGCATCGACCAGCAGTTGGAGCAGTCCCGCAAGACGCCTGCGGCTGCTCACCAATCCTGTGTACGCAGCATTGCGTGCAAGCGCTCTCTTCACGCACTCCAGGTCGTGTGAGTGGCCGTGAGTGGCTATCGCTATGGACGTGTCCTCATCGATCGGGCATGCGTCCAGCGCCTCGCCGAATGACCCGCACACGACCTGTGTCGCCCACGGGAATCGCCCCTTCGAGGCGTATTCCGGCCTGTCATCGATGATGGTTACCCGGAAACCGGCGATACTGGCCATCCAGCTGAGAGGAAGGGCGATGTGCCCTCCCCCGCAGATGATGATCGCTGCGGGAACGGTCAAAGTCTCGCACAAGAGCGTCCAGCGGCGCCCCTCCATGTCAGCCATGATCCTGCCCGCAGTCGATGGGCCTTTGCAGCCTGCATTTGTCGCATCGCACGCGTTTTCCGCTCCGCCAGATTCGCCCGCTCCGCCCGCCATGCCGGCGAGCATCGCCGCTTCTGAAGCGGGAATCCCCGCCGAGGCCAGGACACCGTCCGACACGGCGACTACGGCGCCCCGGCGCTCCGCCGGCTCGAGGCACGTGAGTAGCCTGACCTTGCGCCGCTCCCGTTCCCATCGCTGCAAAGCCTCCAAGACGGGAAGGAGACCGGCGTCCCAGGGGACGACCAGCACCTCCATCACGCCGCCGCAGGGCGCCTCGCTCGATTCCGTCACCGGTTCTGTGAGGTCCGCGACGACTATCCGCGGGAGGCCCGATGCCAGTATTTCGCGCGCCGCCGAGATCACCATACCCTCGCTGG
Source organism: Ignavibacteriales bacterium (assembly GCA_050260105.1). Classification (GTDB taxonomy): domain Bacteria; phylum Bacillota; class Sulfobacillia; order JABLXB01; family JABLXB01; genus SM1-B181. Next base: position 60,703 of record JBLNBR010000006.1, read on the forward strand.
CGCCTCCCCCGATGGTGCCGTGGCAACCCCCCGTATCCGTGACAATCATGCGGGCGCCGGTCGATCGCGGGGTCGAGCCGCGCACCCCGACGATAGTGGCAAGGGCCGCCCTTCCTCCCGATTTCAGGTGAACAGCAAGTGAGTCTATCAAATCGTACATCCCGCCAAATCCCTCCGAAGCACATGTCTCGCCCTGCGTGCGGACTACCGGCCACCGTAAGCCCTGATGGCTTCCCGCAACACCCGGATGTGCCCGGGGGGCACTCCGCGCCCGATCACTCCGCTGGAAGTGGATATGATGAAGCCACCGCCGGGGGCGCCGGCGTTCATCGCGTCACGCACGGCGACTGCAACCTGGTCCTCCGGACCGCACACCAGGGCGTCGAGTTCGATGTTACCCATCAGGCAGACCCTGGATCCGAACTCCTTCTTGAGATGAGCCAGATCCATGCCTGCTGACGGTTGGAGCGAATGGATGACCCTGAACCCGGCCTCAATGAGGTCTCCGAACACCGCGCGTAGGTCGCCGTCCGAGTGGAACATGGGCACGCAACCAGCCTCGCTGATGGCGGCCGCCTCTTTCGCGAGAAGGGGGAACAGAAGATGCCTGAGGTCTGAAGGGGATGCCATAGTCCCTCCTGAATGGGCGATGTCGTCCCCGACCATGATGCCGTGGGCCCCTGCTGCAGCGGCCCGACGCGCAATCGCGGTGTTCTTCTCCACCGCCGCTTTCATGAGGCGGAGGGCCCGGCCCTTCTCCTTCCCCACAATCGTGAGGAATTCCATGAATCCAGACTGCTCCATGCACTCGTAGAAACCGCCGCCCACGATGCACATCACGAACAGGTCGGTCCGCAGGCGGTAGTGGCGGATGCGTTCCTCAAAGCCCAGGGCAGACGAGTCCACTGGAGCGATGTCCAGCCCGAGATCCAGGAGAACCGCGGTCTCCTCCTCAATGCCGGGAACCTGCGGGAATGAGGAGGCCACCCCCGCGCCGGGCTCGACCGGCCGCACGCCCATCTCGCCCCAGGGAACGACGTCCGGTTCACCCTCGAGCGATATCGCCTTGTACACCCGCTCGCGACTGTTCAACGGCCGGGCCCCTTCCTCACGCCGCGCGCCGCCGGCCGGGGGAATTCGAAGTTGGACAGGAACACATCCTGAAATGACCTTCTAGTATTGAGCTCGACGTGTTCCGCCCGTCCGGCGATGGAGCATGCCGTCTCCCGGGCCTCACTCGACAGGAGGAACAACTGAGCTCCGGTCCCCGCCGCATTGCCCACGGGCTTCACCCTGGACAACTCCACAGGCGGGAGTAATCCTATGTCGATAGCATCCTCCGGTCGGATGTGATTGCCAAAAGCGCCTGCAAGGTATATCTCCTCGATCTCGCCGGGTTCGACCCCCGCTTCCTCCAGGAGCGTGTCGATCCCTGTCCTCAAGGCCGCCTTGGCGAGTTGGAGCGCCCTGATGTCCTTCTGTGTCAGTCTGACCGGAACCCCCGCCGGACCATACCCGAGGATGAGTTCCCTGGATGGCGCCGCGTCGCTGTCCAGTCGCCCGCCGGGCTCGATCATCCCCAGGGAGAGCATCTCGGCGATAGTCCGGATGAGCCCGGAACCACACAGGCCGGAGGGTTCGCCACCGCCTATCACGGTTGGAGTCACCACCGGAGTACCCGAGTCCCACGAAATACGCACGTCGGATATCGCCCCGGGCCCGGCTCTCATGCCACACGCTATCTCCCTGCCCTCAAACGCGGGTCCCGCGGCCGTCGAGCATGCGAGCAGCCGCCCCCTTGAGTTGAGGAGCACCTCACCGTTCGTACCTATGTCCACCGCGAGCCAGGTCCCGTGAGGGTTGAGCGCCATGGCCACAGCGCCTACAGCGACCGTGTCGCCCCCCACATACCCGGCGATTCCAGGCGCTATCCATACGGCGGCGCCGGGGTGGATCGCCAGCCCCATCTCTTCAGCCCTAATGGTGAGCGCCTGCCTGAACGGGGGAACGTACGGCGCCCTGCCGAGAAACCGGGGATCGGCCCCGACCAGGAACGATGTCATACACGTGTTCCCCACCGCCGCAGCGCAGGCCACATTGGCGGGCTCTATCCCGGCCCCCAGGCATAGCCCCATTACGAGCCTGTTGAACCCATCGAGGATTAGGCCTGTCATCTCCCGGACCCCGTCGTCAGACGAAGCGGCATGGGCAATCCTGGAAACGACGTCCGCCCCGCGGCACACCTGCGGGTTGGTCGTAGACAAGGCGCCGACCACCTCCGGACGTCCGCCGTTCCCGAGGTCCAGGAGGTAAGCCGCGAGGGTCGTGGTGCCGGCGTCCATCGCAATCCCGAACGTGCGCGGGCCGTCCGCCGCCCCCCTCGCGGAACCCCTCGCGGAAGCCTCTACGGAGATGATCCTATCCCCCGTGTACACTACGGACAGGCCCCCGTCGCATTCCCGCACCGCCCGGGGGAGATCCCTGACCACCTCAAGGGCGAAATCATGCTTCCTCTCCCCATTCACGGCGGCTAGCGAATCACGAAGCCTCGAGAGATCGTCCCTTTGCGATTCGATGGATGGAGATTCCACCGTCAACAGGAGGGTCCCGGCGAACGGCGCCAGCCTGTAGGGCCGCGCGGGTCGCCACGCCGGGCTTCCGGCGTTGTCACTGGATTCGTCACCAGCCTCGCCCCCGGCCGCTGCTCCTGGAACCCCATCCAGAAGTGACAGGGCGTCCACCATCTGGAGGGACGCCTTACCCGGCTCCGACGCGGCGGCTGTCGCCTGCCCTCGTTGTAGCGTGACGGTCGCGTCTCCCACCACGACCGCACGGCAAGCGAGCCTGAACCCCGCCGCCAGCGCCTCGGGCCCAAGGACCCGGGCTTCCGCCTCGTCCGGTGGAGTCAATCCTCCACCGGCCTTGACCATGCACCTGCCACACCTTCCGGTTCCACCACAGGGCAGGTCGAACCACGCGACTCCTGACAAGGCGGAGGCGATAGTCCGCCCTGTGCGTGCTTCTATCCTTGTTTGTCCCCGGCCCAAGACCGAGCCCAGGGTAATGGTTGCCCTGTCACGCAAGCTCTTGCTCCTCACCAGCCGCATCACCCCACCCATCCATACGCTTCGCCATCCAGGGCATTTGCCCTTCCGCAGAGGCGCAAACGCCTTCCTCGGGCCATGCCGATGATGTCCCCTCCGAAATGCGCGGTCACTCGCCATGGCTTCCGTGACCCAAGGCCTGATCGCGTGCGGACCGTTCTGGAGCTCGGTGGGATTGCGCACTTGGAGGAATGAAGAAGAAGGCCGTCCTGAACGAGGAGACCATCGGGCAGGAGGCGAAAGATCCAGAGCAGCATCAAAGATGCCGTGAAGTGATGGGAACCTCTGGAAGGGAGCGCAGCCGAATATGCAGACCGACTGGGCCAGGAATCTTCCCGTGGCCGTCACCGTTTGCGACAGCCGGGGCACAATTGTCTACATGAACGAGAAATCGTGCAAGACCTTCGAAAAGGATGGCGGCCGGAACCTGGTCGGCAAGAACGTCCTCGATTGCCATCCTGAACCCGCGAGGGGCAAGCTGAAGAAGATGCTCGAAACCCGCGCCACCAACTGCTACACGATGGAGAAGGCAGGGGTCAAGAAACTGATCTACCAGACGCCGTGGTATGACGAGAACAACGAATTCGGCGGAATGGTCGAACTCTCGATGCAGGTCCCTTTCGACATGCCGCACTTCGTAAGAGCGGCGCAGTCCTGACTTCGGCCGCCAATAGCCGCCTGCCGGGCGACAGGCTTACCTGCCGCCCGGCACTATGACCTCGCGACCTGCCGTCAGGGCAACTGTCTTGCTGTGATCACTCGGTCTTCATGGCCTTGTACTGCCTGACAGTCTCTACGATGGCTTTCTCGGCCGGGATACGCTCGCCGCTGGATCCGGCCGCATAGCCCGCGGCACCCGAATGAACGATGGAGTACTCGGCCGTGCCGGGGTCCTTGAAGGGCCCGCCGTGGGTCAGAACGAACACGCCGGGGTTGATTTCCTTCGCCGCCCTGCATATGGCCTCCATCTGGGCGGCGGCCTCCTCCAGGGTGAGGGTTGCCTTGGCGCCCGTGAGACCCCCGGCCGTGACCCCCACCATCGCGCCGATGCAATCCGCTCCCGCAATGACCATCCTTCGAGCTTCTTCCGGCGTGAACGTCCATGCGACCGTGAATATATCCTTCCGGTGCGCAGTTTCTATCAGGGCGACTTCCCTGGAGAACCCTATTCCCGCCGCCTCGAGTTGGGAGGCGAACTCCGCGCCATAGAGCCCCACGAATGGCTCGTTGGTTATCCCCGAGAACCCAAGGGCCATCGTCTCGTCAAGAAGGCGGCCCAGATCGAGCGCCGGGTCGTGAGCCCCGATCCCCGCAATACACGGCGTCTCCTTGACCGCCCACAGCATCTCGCGGGCCATTTCCCGGACGTCGGCGTTGACATCGGAATACGGTAGCCACGCCAGGAGGGACGGCTTCCCCCTCATCCGGTGTAGCGCCGTTGAGTACAGTCCGATGAGGTCCGCCCCTCCGAGCTCGGCGCATCGCGCCGTGAGCCCGATCCCCGCGCCGAACATGATGATAGGCCTCTTCGCCTGAACCTCAGCGGATAGGCGTTCGATGACCTGGCGTCTTGTGTATCTCCTGCCCAAAGAGACTCCCCCCTGTCAGCCGTCACGCTAGAACGGGACGGCATACGGCAAGTCCTGGTGACTCCCCTTGCGCCATTTGCCGTTCAGCATCTCTTCCAGGAGCTCGACAAGCAGGTCGGCGAATTCGGGCTCGTTCAAATGACGGTCGACCAGGACTACGTCCAGGTTGGACTTGCTCCTGTCTATGTTCTTCCGCAGGGCATCAACGAAACGCATGCAGCGGAGAGACCATTCAGGGTGTTGAGGGTCCGAGGCCCAGACCGGTCCTGCCCCCGGGCCGGCCCATCCCAGATCCTTGTTTGGGGCGGGCAGGTCACACGCGCCCCAGCCGCGCAGCGGGACGCAGAGGGCGGTCGGGCCCTTGGCGGCGTTCAGCTTGGCCGCAATGTGTTCTCCCACTGCGAAGGCTTCGTCAGAGGACACCCCGACACAGGTGACCGTAGGGTTGTGCACGTAGAGCCCCCTACCGGGAAGGTGCGTTTCCTTGATGAGTCTCTCGGGCACCGTGTCCCTCGGCCCGAAGTTGATGAGGTCCAGGCCGCCAGGGGCCACCACCTGGGGGATACCCTTCTCGCCCGCGGCCGTCAGCCGATCGGGGCCGGCGCTCAGAACGCCGCCCAACAGGTGGTCGCCTATCTCGTGGGTGGTGATGTCGAGCATGCCCACGATGTATCCGTCGCGAATGAGCTCCTCCATGGACCGCCCGCCGCTCCCCACGGCGTGGTTGATCATCACGTCGTAGCCCCTCGATTCAAAATACCTGGAGGCGCGCAGTACGCACGGGGTGGTGACTCCGAACATCATGCAGCCGACCAGAGGTTTCTCGGCGATGTCCCGGGGTCTGGGGGCGCCGGCCATGCCCACCACGGCGGCCGCAGCGTTGTTCAAGATGCGGCGCGTCACCTTATTGAGCCCGGCCTCCGCGATGGGATACATCATGCATATGTCCTTGGTACCTACGTAAGGAGCGACGTTCCCGGAAGTCATGGTCGACAGCATGAGTTTCGGGACTCCGATGGGCAGCGATTGCATGACTCGCGTGGCAATGCTCGTGCCCATCGATCCGCCGAATGCGACGATTCCGTCGAGTTGGCCGTCCTGGTGCAGCCTCTTGACTACTTTGACGGCCCCCTCCGCGACGATATCGCACGCCTTGCCCCTGTCGAGGGAGAACACCTCCTCTTTGGCCTTCCCTGCCTCGGATATCACCTGCCCCACACTGATGTCCGCCCACCCCACCTCGCGCCCGACGCTCAACTCAAGAACGGTTGCCTTCCCGCCCGCGGATTCCACGCAATTTGCGAGGAACTTGATCTCCTGCCCCTTGGTGTCGAGGATCCCAGCCACCACGATTCTCGGCTTCTCTGACATATGCGGGACCTCCTCATGATCGATTGCGTCACAATCGATTGGGTCACGATCACTTGCTCACGATCACTTGCGTCCTCCCGACCGGTACGGCTCAAACCAGACGAGACCGTCCCCGGCGAGGACCGGCGCCGTCTCGAAAACGTCGGTCCTACTGCAAAAAACCAGGTCGTCCTCACGGTCGATTTCAACAAGGCGCTTCCCGCTAGCTGAATCCTCAAATGCCTCTAATACGTCGGGGTAACTGTCGTGCAGTCGTACGGTGGCCCGCGCTGAATCCGACAGCACGACGACCATTCCACACCCGCGCGCCACCCCTGCCAACTTCTTCACCAGAAAGCCGGAACAAACCGCGTCATCCAGGACGAATCTGCCCTTCTCCCCTGCGCACACGACTACCACGCTGCCTCCGGCTTCCCCGCACAGACTCACCGCGTGAGCGCAGGCGGCCGTGGCGTCGAGGAGACTACCGGCCACAACGGCCGCCGCCCGTCTCACGTGCTCAATCGCCTGGGTGCCGTTCGTCGTGGTGATGGCGACGATCTTCCCTCTCAAGTCCAGATGCTGAATCTCGCATGGGGAGTTGCCGAAGTCGAAATCCGGCAGGGGCAGCCCGTCCCGTTCTCCTGCCAGCAGGAAACCGTTCTTGCGGGCGAGCTGCCGCGCCTCATCGATGCCCGCCACCGGATAGACCCTCTCGCAACCCCTCTCCAATAACGCGACAATCGTGGAGGTCGCGCGCAGCACGTCGACGACTATGCAAACGGTCTCTCCGGTGACGACTGTCCGTGCCTCGGCAGGGGTCAGCGCCACATCGATCATCAGCCGGGTCATCCCATCCCACCCGTTTCCATTGGCCCCCGCCCCGATGCTACTTCTTCGGGAGGGCGATGCCCTTGAACTTCTGAACGGCCTCCTCGATGGGACGTTCCACGGGGATGCGCTCGATGCTGGATGCCCCCAGGAAGCCCACGGCATCGGTGTGTTCGTAGATGTAGGCTGTGTCTTCCGGGTACGAGATGGGACCGCCGTGGGCGAAGATGAGAATGTCCGCGTACTTGGACCTTGCCGCGCTGGTCATCTCCCGGACGAGCCCCGCAGCCTGTTCAAGCGACATTCCCTCGGCCACCTTGGAGCCGATGGCGCCACCCCTGGTCAATCCCATGTGACATATGAGTACATCGAGCCGGGCGCCGCCGACAAGGGCCGCTTCCTCCACGTTGAAGGCGTATCCGAGGGTGAAGAAGCCCAACTGGGACGCAAGCTTCAAGGCCTCGATCTCCTTGCCGTAGCCCATGCCCGTGTCCTCAAGTTCGCGACGAAAACGGCCGTCGATGAGGCCCACGGTGGGGAAGTTCATGATCCCCGAGAATCCCAGGTCCCAGAGGTGCTTCAGATACGGCTTCATCTCCCTCGTGGGGTCGCTCCCGCAAATTCCCGCGATCATCGGGGCCTCCTTGATCTGCGGGAAGACGCGATCGGCCAGCTGGATCACGATGTCGTTTGCGTTCCCGTAGGGCATGAGGCCCGCCAGGGAGCCGTTTCCGTCCATGCGGTACAGGCCGGAGTTGTACACGCCCACCAGGTCGACCCCGCCACGCTCGGCGAACTTGCCGGAGATCCCCGTTCCGGCGCCGGCGATGATCACGGGTTTCCCCTCTCCGATGGTCCCGCGGAGGCGCGTAAGTACTTCCTCCCTCGTGTACTGCCTTGCCATTTCGGACGCAACTCCTTTCGTGGAATCCTATTCTTTCAGGCCAAACAGACTCTGCTCCTCGTCCTCGACCAGGCCCCAGGCATCGATCGCGGCCTGCAACTCCGGGCGGTTCTTCGCGAATTCGCGGAGGGGAACGCCCGCCATCGCGGCGTCAATAGCATAGCGCATCGCCTTGCCACCGGCGACCGGGCCCATCGGATGCCCGTGGATTGCCCCTCCCGCGCCCAGGATGCAGTCGCGCCCGAGATCACTCACTATCTGGGGCACCACCGCGGGCATGACCCCCCCGCCCGGCATCGGGAATACGCGCTTCAAGTGCAGCCACTCACCCAGCAGGTGATTCCCGATCTGGAGGTAACGCTCGCGCAGAAACGGGAACTTGCCGTAGGGGCTGGGGTAGACTACGATGTCCGCGCCAGCCAGGCGCGCCAGCTTCCCGAGCACGAGGTGAGAACTCATACCCGAGAACGGCGACTCATACATAGTTCCCGCGAAATCCAGGTGGGCCAGGATCGGGACAGCGATCTCGGGGTCTTCCGCTAGCGCCTGGAGCGCCGAAATCCCGACCGTAAGGTAGTTGAGCATTATCGCGTTGGCGCCCGCGTCGATCGCTCTTCTGGCGTTGTCCTTGACCCTGTCCGCGCGGTCAGTGACGTTGACGCAGTAGAGGACCTTATGACCGGTGTCATCGTACACCCGCCTGGCGCTCTCCATGTATAGCCTCACGCGCTCCACCATCGGGCAGAACGCCGGGTCGGCGATGAGCTCGTCGTCTTTCACGATATCCACGCCGCCGAGAGCCGCATGGGTGAACAGCTTGCAGCCCACCTCAGGGGTATAGCCCGTGCAAGGCTTGATCATGTTGTTCAGAAGCGGTCTATCCTGGACTCCGAGGAGCTCCCTGACCCCTCGCACCCCGAACTTCGGCCCCTTGAACGAGGCCAGGAAATCCCGGGGGAAGGACAGGTCGAGAAGCTTCAGCTTCCCCGCCATCGAAATGTTTCCGATTACCGTACTCAGGAGCATTGGTATCTGAGGGCCGAAGTTGACCGCTGGGAACGCGAGATGGAAGACGAACTGTCTCGTGGAACGCTCAGGGGGCACCTCGAATTCATGGGCGGGGACCTCGTGAACCCCGACTACTCTGGCCACGTGTCTCGCACGAACCTCGGGCGTCTCTTCAGGCACAGGAACCCACGTTCCTGTGCTCTGCTCCACAGCGATTGCGCTGATCTTGTTGAGCACATCGGTTCGCGCCCCTGTCTCCAGGAAATAGGTGGCGATGACGTACCCCCTTTCCTCCTGGATCTGTTCGGGTATGGCAAGCATGTCTAAGGCCGACATCATCTACCTCCTCACCGATTGAACCGGACTGACGTTAGTCTGGCCGTTACGGACGCCGCTAAACAATCGGAAGCGCGCTGGCGCCATAGGCGGTCGTGAGTCTCGGCTGTAGGACGCTCGACCATAGGCCGCCTCGACAGCGCGGTGTGACCACCCCCTCGCTCCTCAAAAACAAAGCCCACCCTGGGTAACCTCACTCGGTACCCGAAGGGTGGGACATTACTCTGTACTCTCGTCCCGTCAAGTTGTCGGTTGTGGGCATCTACGGACTTCCTGGTATCATTATACTACTGCCCGTCCCTCCTTACAAAGCCCTTAAGCGATGTCTCCCTCGCGAAAACTGACGTCCCACAGATGCTCGGCGCTTGTGTCCACCGCAACTGACCCCGCACGCAGCGCCGCCTTCACGTCCCTGACGGTCCTGATGAGCCCGGCTGCGATGAGCGGCTGGGTAAGGTGACGCCGGAGAACGCCGGCGACCTGCGACAGGGCGACTCCTGGCAAGACCTCTATGAAATCTGCACGCGACTGGGCCAGCACCTTCAGTCCAGTGTCAAGCGAAGGAGAATCGAGCGCGAAAAGCCTGTGGATCGTGATCAGGCCTTCCTTGCGGCCGGCGGTGACGACCTGTCCGGATGGCGAGACTATCCCCTGGGCCTGTGCTTTCTCCTTGAGAAACCGTACAGCGGCCTGGTCCCTCCCCAGACCCCCTATGAGGTCTATGTGGACGAGGACAATCTTGCCGTGTTCCCTCAGCTGCAGGCAGCAGTCGCAGACGTTGAATATGTTGCCCGATGAAACGAGGACCGCCCGTGCCCTGCTGGCCAGGGCTGCAGGAATGGCCTCGCGGCGCCGGATAGAGGGAATGACGGGGTGTATCCGCAGGGGCCTCCAGGAACTCGTCCACCAACGGCACGGGCAGCCCTTCTTTTCCGGTTCGACGTGTGTTCCGTACATGCTCATTGTAACATGATTGAGTTGCGTTACGTTAGAACCGGGCACACACAGCCCGGCTGTTGTCCTGCATATGTGGGAGGACTCACAGCACCGCGGAGTCACAACTACCCCACTGCGGCCAAGAAGAGGAAGACGCCCCGGGATGTTGAAGCAATTGACCGGGCTCTCTAGCAGTTGACTCTGCTGCGGGAGGATACGATGCGGGGGTGTGGGCGTTGGGTACCGGACTTGGCGCCGACAAGAGCAGGTGGCTGCTAGGATTCCTTGGTTTGCTGGGCTTGCGAGGGGCACAGGCATTCGTGTTGCACGAACCCCTACTCCTGTTTCACTTCGCCCTTCTTTGGCTTCTTTTCCTACTTCGGTCTCAAGTGGAAACCGCTGCGCTATTCGGGTATTCTTGGGCTTATGGGCCTGTTCGCCGGTATCCTCGGCGTCACCGGGGTGCTGAGAGTGTAGGTCTACGTCCGAGAATCGCACTCTAGACCCTGAATCATCACCTCATAGATGTCGTGCCCCGTGGTCGCGTCGAACACCTTCTCAACCAGCGATGGAATCCTGATGACTCCTCCGACGAGCTCTCGCAGGATCTCAACCTGCCTGTCCCGGTCCTTGATGACCAGCAAGAACACCACACTGACTGGGAGGATCTCCTCAGGGTTCCCCATGACATGGAATGACACAGGAGGGTCGACAGAAGCAACAGCCACCGCGGATTTCCTCACGTGTTCCGAGTCCGTGTGTGGAATTGCGACCTTGAGACCGTCCGTCGGCAACGCGGTGGGAAACTCCCGTTCCCTCTTGAGAAGCGCTTGCTCGAATCCGTTCTCCACATACCCTCTTGCGAGTAGTGCCGCGGATAGGTATCTGAGGACGGATTCGTCGGTGCCGATTCGTAGTCGCGCGAAACAGAGATCTCTGTCCAGTAGAGAAACAAGGCTCATCTCTGTCGTCCCCCTTGGGAGAATGCGTTGACGATGTTCTCGATCTGGCGTATTTCCTCCGCTGGATTGTCAGCGCCGAAAACCGCACGACCCATGACAACGGCGCCGGCGCCACTTTCCCAGATGTCGTAGAGGTGCTCCCTCTTGATCCCTCCATCTACCCACAGGCGCCGTCCCTTCAGCCCTGCGGCTGACAAAACGCGGACCTTCCCCAGCATCCCCGGCAAGAACCGCTGTGATTCGTAGTCTTCTTCCGAAGTCATCACGAGGACGAAATCGAGTTGTCCGAGCAAGTACTCAATTTCCTGAACCTGCGTCTTGGGGTTCAACGCCATCCCTATGGGCGTGCCCAGATGTTTCGCCATGTTCACTATCCGGCCCGGATACCGGCAAGCCTCAACGTGAACCGCCACGGAGGCCGAGGGTATTTCCGATATCTCTGGCAGGTAGTCCTCCGGATTGGTGACCATGAGATGGATCGAAAAGGGCAACTCCGTGACCTGTCTTAGATCGCGAATCGTCTTGAGGCCAAACGTGATATTCGGAGTGAAATTCCCGTCTTCCACATCAAGATGTATGATCTTGGCCGAATCCCCAAGCCTCTTGATTTCCCCTCCCAAGCAGGCCTGGTTCGCGGAAGCGAGAGAAGGCACGATTTCTATCCCGGTCACCCTCTCTGTGCCACACCGGCGCGGCGTATTTGGCGGACGCGGTCCATGATCTTTCGCACCCGCTCCACATCCACCGGGTTACTGAATACCCCGCCGGCCTTAAATGTTGTACCTACTATTGCCCCGTCAGCGATCGACAATTGTGACTCGATGTTCTCCAGGCGCACCCCAGTGTTTGCGAAGACGGGGACCCCAGGGACAGCATCTTTGACGATCTTCAACATCTGAATGTCTGTCTCCCTGCCTGCTGTGAGTCCTGATACGCATAATGCGTCCGGTCTGGTGTTGAAGACAGTGCTCTTGGCAGTCTGCTCCACATCCCGTTGAGCCAGGTATTGGGCCGCTTCGGGCACAATATTAAAGAACAGTCTCACACTGTCGGCGCCGATCGAGTGCTGGTACCGCACGACCTCACCACAGTTCGTGTTCCACAAACCGAAGTCTCCCGCATATACCCCCGTGAACACCTCGCGAACGAATTTGGCCCCTGTCGCAGCAGCAAGACTAATCGACGCCATGGGATCCCAGAGTACATCGACCCCAAACGGCACCTTGATCTCAGCCATCAGTTCACCCAGGACACGGGCCATGCTGGCCACGGTCTCCATATGGGATTTCGTCAAGTAGGGGAGGCTGAATTCATTGGAGAACAATATGGCGTCCACTCCGCCTTCCTGCAGGGCGTTTAGATCAAGCCGGGCCGCCTTGACGACTTCATGCATGCCTCCCTGCTTGTCATAATGTGGGTCGCCGGGCATGGCGCGCAGATGGCACATGCCAATAATGGGCTTGGGCACTCCGAAGAACAAAGTGGAGTCCACGAGTCTCATCCCTCCATCAACATACTTGCAGTATGCCTGCTAACAGCCACGGCTGAGATCAATATCCGATCCGAATGTGCTCACGACTTCTTCAAGCAACGACACGGCACCCTCTATGTCCCGGACATCCGCAGTCTCGATCGGTGAATGCGTGTACCGTATCGGTATGGAGAGGTGCGCCATGGCAACACCCCAGTCACCAGTCAGCTGCGAGAAGGAGTCGTCCGTTATGACTCCTAGAACGACTTCTCGCTGGAACGGTATCCCAGCGGACCGGGCCGTCTCCTCGATCATTCTGCGCAACTTCGGATTGGGAAGGAGTCCCCCGAGCGTCCCGCGGCCATGGAAGTTCATGTGCATCACAGCGGGGCCATTGCCCAGGGCGATGGCCGAGATCCCCCTCAGGTCCGGGGTGTCACTTGCCGGAGTGATGTCAAGGCAGATCGCAGCAGTGGGCCTGAGGCGCTCGAAGACCGGCAACAAGCCCCTGACGTTGAACTCCTCCTGCACGGAGAACACGAGGTGAGTCGGGACACGAGGCCGGTGTGAAAAGAGGTGTTCGGCGAGATGCAGCAGTAGGTACACACCTGTGCGGTTGTCCAGGGCTTTACTCACGATTCGATGAGGCGCCGCCCGGCGGAAATTGGGATGGTAAGTGACCATGCTTCCGACGTCGATCCCCGCAGCCCGCAACTCCTCCGTGCTGAGTCCCGTGTCTATGTACATGTCGCAGGTCTCGGGGACGACCATCTTCGCCGATGGAGGTGTGAGATGATGAGACACGGTGCCGATGGTGCCGGTCACCCACCCTTCGCCGTCAACACAATGTACATCCACCACTTGCCCGCGAAGGGTTTTCTCCGGGACGCCGCCCACCCGCTCGAATCGCAGGTACCCATCTTTTTCTATGAAGCGCACGATCAGTCCGATCTCGTCCACGTGCGCGAATACCAGTAGCCCGGCAGTGTCTTTTTCCCGGCCGCCAAACGTGGCTGATAGGTTGCCGAGCCGATCGATGCACGTCTCATCCGCAAGAGCGCCAATGCGCTCCTTAACGTCCGAAATGATCCTGTCTTCATGTCCCGATGGAGCCGGTATCCCGGTCAGGTATTCCAGCTCCTCAAATACGTCTCTCATTCCAGAGTCACCACCAAATCGTTATGCCGCTGAGCTCCCTCATGCCAGGCGCAGCATGCAAGGTACATCATGCCAGGTGCATCCTTCCCCCATCGGCGACTATGATCTGCCCGCACACGTAGCTCGATAGTTCCGAACACAAGAAAAGCACTACCCGTGCGATATCGATGGGGTATCCGATTCGTCCGATGGGCATCTGCGGAATGTAATGCCTGAGCATCTCCTGCTCGTCGTGGTACCTTGCCATTAACATATCGCTCTTGATCACGGCAGGCGCGATGGCATTCACCAGTATGCCTAGAGGAGCGTACTGGCGGGCCAGGTACCTCGTAAGCGCGACCGCCCCTCCCTTCGAAGAGACGTACTCCGGGATGCCCGTGCTGCCGGTGAACGCGGCCGTGGACGATATCAGGACAATACGCCCGTACGCGTTCTGAGCCATTACCTTTTTCGCCGCCTCGGAGCAGTAGAACGACGCTTTGACGTGGACCGCCCAGCTCCGATCCCAATCAGCCACAACACCAGCATTGTTCACCAGGACGTCCACCCGGCCGAATTCCTTCACTGCTCTCTCGACTACTCGCCGCGCCCCGTCTTCGCTCGATACATCTTCCTGCAGGCACAGGGGTTGCAGCGAATCACGTCCTGTGCGGTCCGGCACCTCGGTGGCCATCCCGGCGCCTGCCAGGTCGGCTACGACAACCTGGGCACCGGCCTGGGCGAGCACCCCGGCGGTAGCGGCGCCAATCCCTCTGCCTCCTCCGGTGACAATTGCGACTTGGCCTGTCATGTCGATCTCGTATGACATTCATCCCACTCCCAGGGAGTACTATTGCAGACTCCGTCCCCTGCCGCCGTTTTGCTGCTGTCACATACAAATGACGCTCTTCAAGTGTTCTCCAGGTATTGCGGTTTGAAGAATGGCCGACGATAATTCCTCAAGGCGGAACCGGTGCGTAATGATGGCATCACCGGCTATGCGCCCTCCCTCGAGCAGGTCCAGGGCCAGCCGCGTATCGAGGTGGTCAGCCGAATAGCTCCCCATGATTCTGCATTCCCTGAAGAACATATCGCTGGGCGATATCTGTAGTCTTTCGCTGGGGTGAGGCGTAGCGAAAACGCAAAGGGTTCCACCTTCCTTGACAAAACTCAGCCCCATCTCAATCGCCACAGTGTTGCCGGCGGCAACGAAAACCCTGTCCACGCCGCGCGTCGAAAGCACTCGGTTGAGACGCGTCGCCTCTTCCCGCGCGTCCGGCAACGGCTCCAGGACCACCGGAGCCCCGGCCTTCTCCGCCCGTTCCCGCCGCCACTGGATGGCTTCGTAGACGACCAGGCGAGTGATTCCAAAGCCGATTAGAGCCTCGATGAACAGGATACCCATGACGCCAGCGCCGATCAGCGCTACCGAGTCTTCCGGCCTCACCTCCGCTTTGCGGATGGCGTGGAGCACGCACGCAAGCGGTTCTATGAGGGTGGCCGCCTCAAAGGAGAGATCCTTGGGCAGGACCAGGGTGTCGCGCGTCACGTGAGCGGGCGATGCAAGGAAGTGTTCCGAAAACCCGCCGGGTTCGAGACGAGTCTTCCTGAAGGTGGCGCACATGGTGAAGTTGCCACGCCTGCAGTGGTCACACGTGAGGCATGGCACGTGGTGATGGACAAATACCCGGTCGCCTTCTTTCAGACCCACCACTCCCCGGCCCACGTGAGAAATGACACCGGTGGCCTCGTGTCCCAGCGTCAGAGGCGCGCGCGGAGTCAGATACCATTCCATGGTGTCAGCCACGCATACCCCGCAAGCCCTTGTCTGGACCACGATCTCGCCCACGCCCGCGGAGGGCGCGGGGCGCTCTTCGATGCGTACATCGCTGTTGTTGTGGTAGACGGCCACCCTCACCGGCCTAGCCTCCGATCAACCTACCTACCTGGAACAGGACCCAGGTAATCCAGTTGCCTGCGGACATCGCAGTGATATCCACCGCGCCTTCCGGCATCTTGTAGCCAATGGACAGGGCCATCTGGGTCAGAGAGGACCCGAAAGAACTGCAGACCCAGAGAACCACCGACATGATGACAATCCCTGATACCACCGACCGGAACAGATTGCCCTTCGAGAACGCCGGCACCATTGACACGAAGTACGCCAGCGCTGCCAGGTCTCCGAAGGCAAGCACACGGTTGCCCGGCAAGACGAAGGACAACGCCAGGACAATCGGGACGAGGATGACGGCCGCCGCGACCGTGACAGGATGGCCGATGAGTATGGCCGAGTCAAGGCCGATGTAGAACTCCCGCCCGCCGAAACGGCGCTTCATGAAGTCCTTGGCCGATTCAGACACCCCTGTAAGGGCCTCCATGAAAAGCCCGATGACTTTGGGTATGAGGATCATGACCGCGCCAACGGACACGCCCAGGTTCAGGAGTTTGGACAGATCTCTCCAGTAGCCCGCAAACAAGCCCACTATGACGCCCAGTGTAGTCCCAAGAACCAGAGGATTTCCAATGATGCCCCATCTGTCGCGGATGGTTCCCTCATCCCAGGTGATATCCTTCACGTAGGGTATCCGGTCCAAGACCCAATTGACTGCAGCGATTATGGGAACGCTGGTTACCGCCCAGCCGTGGGGGATCGATATGCCGGGGAGTTCATAGAACTCCTGGACGCGTTTGGCGCCCAGGTCCGCAATTATGAGACACAGCGCCGCGTGGATCGCGCCCGCGACAAGACCGAGGGCCAGGTTCCCTGATGCGAGGAATACGACTGAGGCTGTGAACGCGTGGTTCCAGAAGTTCCATATATCTACGTTGAGTGTCCTGGTCAATCGGAACACGAGCATTAGAACGTTCACACTAAGGGATACCGGCACGATCAGCGCACCCGCGGTCGTCCCGAACGCGATTCCGGCCGCCACTCCCCACCCGACGTCAAGAATGTCCCGCTTCACTCCGACTGTCTCAACCATCGCGTTGACAGCCGGCGCAAGCTGGTTGATCAGCAGTCCGATTACAAGGTTCAGTCCGATGAATCCAGCGCCCAGGGTCAAGCCGCAAACGATTGCTTTCCGTGGTTTCTGGCCGAACACGAGACCCATCAAGAATACGATGATGGGAAGGAGCACAGGAGCGCCCAAGCCTGTCAGGAAGTCGGAGATGGTCTTGATCATCTGAACGAGGTTCATAGAAAAGCCCCCCTTCCTCTCGGTTGATCTCCCTATTTTGGGTCAAGACCACTCTGAGACAGTGTACGGCCTCACCCCCCTATCGGACGAATCCCTCTCGATCCAAGCCAGCTCCGTGGACACGCTACTGCTTGCCTGCGATTTCCCTGACGGTGTTCAGGATCCTCACAAGGAGAGGCTCTTCCCCCAGTCCGGTCAAGAACGGTACGGCATTGAACACCGGTTTTGCCAGATCAAAAGGGACTTGTGCAGTGCTGACGATCACGTCGTAGCTACCGGAGCGATACGGAAGTTCATTGACGCTGCACCCGTCAACCGAGACTCTCAGCCCAGCCTTGGTCGCTTCTTCGCGAAGCTTCACTGCCACGTGCATTGACGTTGCGACCCCGGACCCACAGGAGACAAGTATCCGTACCGTCCTCAAGCGATTCATCCCCCGTCCCATGCTTGGTGATGTACAACGCCTGCTCAACTACGCCACAATGACCCGGGTTCCATACGCCGATATCTGCCGTCGCGCTTCTTCCGAGATGCCTGAGTCTGTGACGAATATGCCTATCTTCTCGAATGAGGCCACGCGCCAGGCACCACTCTTGCCTATCTTGGAGGAATCCGCCACCAGGATCACGGTCTGCGCGCGTTCGATTAATGTGCTTTTGAGTGGCTTGTCTTGCGCCTCATTGGTCGTCAATCCCAGCTCCGGGTGTATAAACGCGCTGCCAACGATGAGTTTCTTGGGCAGAATACCCTCGGCCGACCTTACAGCTGCCGCACCGTGAATCGACATGCTGTCCGGAATGTACTCGCCTTCGATGACGTGAACCCTGAGGCCCGACAGGCGATCAAGGGAGGTCAGGATCGGTATCGAGTTGGTGATGACCGTGACATCCCGCGCAGTGATACTCTTAAACACCAGATATGTGGTTGACCCAGCCTCTATGAACACGCTGTCATTATCGCTAACGAAGCCGGCTGCCTCACGGGCGATCCTCAGCTTCTCGCTGTATCGTTCTTGGAGCCTTATCTCGAAAGGCAGTAGTACCTGCCCGTCGGCTGGAAGAAACGCGCCCCCCCTCGTCCGTACCAACATGTGTCTCGCGTCCAGAGCCTTGAGATCGCGCTTGATCGTGGATTCAGACACATCCAAGGCGCTTACGAGCTCTGCAACAGTCGCGTGACCCCTGGACTTCACGAAGCTGAGAATTCGCTCCCGCCTGTCGGCTGAAGCATGACCGTTTGCAGTCACGTGTGCCCCACTCCTTTGGCCGTTACCGTCCATTGTGACCGGTTTCGGTCACGCATTCGACGGATGCATGGGGAATTCCTCTTCCACGGACAGACAGGGATACGGGTCACACGGCCATGATGGATTTGGGAAGGGAAGGAGGCGTAGAAGATCATCCAGGGGAGGGCACAATCTGTCAAACCAAGCACACGCCACCACACACCGGCAGGCCCCTACCTATTCGATATCCTCCACCTCCTGGTAGTACCGCTCAGCCCCCGGGTGAAGCGGTATGGATAAGCCCCTGGTGGCGGCGTCAATCTGGATGTTCTGGCAGTGAGGGTGCCCCCTCAGCACCTCGACATTCTCGAACATGGATCTGGTGATCTCGTATACTACTCCGTCCGGGACCCTGTCGGTGGTGACGAGCAGGGCCGGAGAGGCAATGGTGGATACGTCGGATCCGACCCCCCGATAGGTCCCCGCAGGGATCCGGTATTCGGCAAGATACGGCTGCGTTTTTACGAAACTGCGTGTCTTGTCAACATCAACCGCTAGCAGTTTGATGTCGAACATCGCAGCCATGTCCTCGACCGCAGGCGTCGGGATTCCGGCGCCGATTACCGCGACGTCGACCATATTGGCTTGCAGGGCGAATACTGCTTCGGAAAACGAGAGGTATTCGATGTGAATGTCCTCCGGGCGCAGATGGTGAGCCTCCAGCAGCTCAATGAACGTGAGATGCGTCCCACCGGACTTGCTCCCGACCGCCACGCGCAACCCTTTGAGGTCCAGGATCGACTTGGCCGGCGAATCCCTTCGGGCGATGAACTGGAATACTTCAGGATAGAGCGCCGCGATCGCCTTCAATCCCCGAACAGGCTCTTTGAATGGCGCTTGGCCGGCAAATGCCCTGTACGTGGAGTTGGAGGCGGCGAATGCAAGGTCGACTTCGCCCCTCGACAACATTGTGAGGTTCGCCATCGATCCGCCAGTGGATCGCGTGTTGACTTGTAGCGAATCGATGCCGCGCGACCAGAGGCCTGCCAGCACGCTCCCGACCCTGTTGTATGCGCCGGATATCTCGCCGGTGGCAATGGTCAACGACCGCCCCGGCAGCGCGTATTCTGCGGATCCTGGACCATTCCCGGTGACGTCCCCGCCGTTGTCTCGATCGCCCGGCAAGCACCCGGAGCCAACCACGCCCACCGCGGCAATGACGGCCGCACACACTACTGCCCACACTGTGCGCGCCGCTTGGGCAGTCACTCGCTCTACGAGGTTCACACACACGTCATGACACCAGTCTCTCCATCGCGTCATCACGAATCACCCGCGCCGTCCCGGCCGCCGCTCCCATCAACTGCGGCATATTTCCGGGTCAACCGGTACCGCGCCAGCTTGTTGCGCAGCCCCCTTTCGCTTATTCCCAGCACGCGACATGTTTCTTTCCGGCTGCCGTTCAGTCTCTTGAGAGTCGCCATTATGACCCTCTTCTCCACCTCGTCCAGGGATTCTCCCAGTGATACCCTGAGAAGGTAGTTCCCTGACACGGCGGAATCCCGCTCGAAGAGATGAGCGGGTAAGTCCCTGACGCGTATCACGTCACCCTCCGCCAGGGCCACGGCACGCTCGATGAGGTTCTCGAGTTCCCTGACGTTTCCGGGAAATGAGTACGACTGCAGAACCGCGTATGCCGCGGGCTCCATCCCCGTCACTCGCTTGCCCAGCAGCCGCGCCTGCTTCCTCAGGAAATGACTGACGAGGACCGGCAGGTCTTCGAGTCGCTCCCGGAGCGACGGCAGGTCGATGTTGATCACGTTCAGCCTGTAGAAGAGATCGTCCCGGAACTGGTGCGCCTTTACGAGGCTCGCGAGGTCCTTATTCGTGGCAGCCATAATCCTGACGTCCACGCGGTGGCTCGCCGTTCCCCCCAGGGGCAAGACCTCTCTTTCCTGCAGCACCCGGAGCAGCTTGGACTGAACCGACAGATCGAGTTCGCTCACCTCGTCGAGGAACAGTGTCCCGCCGTGCGCCAGCATGAACCGCCCGGGCTTGCTCTGGACAGCGCCGGTAAACGCCCCCTTTTCGTACCCGAACAACTCGCTTTCCATGAGGTCTCTGGGGATCGCGGCGCAATTGATGGCCTCGAATCTGCCGTCACGCCTCTTCCCACCATAGTGGATTGCGCGCGTTACGAGTTCCTTTCCGGTCCCGCTCTCGCCTGTAACGAGAACACTGCTGTCAATGTCCTTGACCTTCTCTATCAACGCGATGACCCGGCGCATGGCGAGGCTCTTTCCGACAATGCCCATACGGGCATACTTATCAACCGACTTGTCGTCAGCCGATCTGATGCTCCTGTGGAGATCGGCGTATTCCAGGCCCTTCTTCACCGCAGCGCCGAGCTCATCAAGGTCGACCGGCTTTGTAAGGTACGAGAACGCCCCCATCTTGATGCTTTCGACAGTGGACGGAATAGTCCCGTACGCCGTCATTATTATTACCACGAGGTCGGGGTGCAGCCGCCTGGCCTCGCGCAACACCTGGAGTCCGTGTGCGTCGCCGAGCATCAGGTCCAGGAGCAATACGTCCACTTCCCGGTTCCGGAGGATGTCGAGACACTCCGACGGGTCCAGGGTCTGGAACACATCGTACTCGTCCTCGAAGTGAAACTTGAGCGACGAGCAGATGCCCGGTTCGTCATCGAGGATCAGGATTCTCCTGCGGTTCATACAGCCGGCTCTCCCTGCGGCACGGTTGGTGGAAGCCGAAGAGTCACCGTGGTCCCGCTCCCGTAGACGCTCTCAATGTCGATTGAGCCTCCGTTGTCCGTTACATACTGGTGACTGAGCGTGAGACCCAGGCCGGTACCCCCCTGTCGTGTGCTGAAAAACGGGTTGAATACGTCCCCCTGTATGTTCTCGGGTATTCCCTTTCCGTCATCCGTGACCCTGATAAACGTGGCGCCGTCGCCGGCCCAGGAGGATATGGCGATCCGGCCACCCTCCCTGATCCAATCCACGGAGTTCAAGAGTATGTTGATCATGACCTGCTTCATCTGGTTCAGGTCGGCGTATATCGTCTCGTCCCCCACATTCACGTCAATCTGCGCCCCCTTCCGGTCAAACGCCTTGCGGCACGATGCCAGGGCCGATTCCACGAGAGACCTGACGCAGGACACCTCGGGCGAGGGCGCCCTCGGTCGCGCGAAGTCCAGCAGATCACATACGATGCGGTCCAACCTCGCGACTTCCGAGGGGACATGGCGGAGGAACTCGTCGCGAAACGATGGTACGTCGTATTTCCTGGGGAGAAGGTCCGTAAAGTTCTTGATACAGCTCAGGGGGTTCTTAATCTCGTGCGCGGCGCCGGCGAGCATCTGGCCGAGCGCCTGAAGCTTGTTCTGCCTGTGGACCTGTTCCTCCAGTCTCCTTCTCTCCGTGTCGTCGGTGAACACGACGATTGTCCCGTTTACCTGCCCGTCCACATTGACGAGCGGGTAGGCGTTTGTGCGGAAGTACAGGCGCCGCCCGTCCGGCAGCGTGACATCCCTGTCCGCTCCGATCACGGCCCGCGAACCGGCTACACACTCCCCAATCAGCGAGGGGTCTACGAATGTGACAAGGGGGGTCTCCTGGTAGGGCAAGCCGGTGGCGCCGGTTTCCTCCCCGGCCTCCCTGCCCGGGAACAGGTACCGGACAGCGGCCTCGTTCAACGTCACGATCCGGCCGCCTTTGTCGAGTGTTACAATGCCACTGCCGACGCTGTTCAGGATCTGTTCCTTGAACGCATCCCTCTCCGCGACGGCCTTCCGTTGCTCCTCGAGCTGCGTGTTGGTCTTCTTGAGCTCGACTGTACGAATCCTGACCTGACGCTTCAGGACATAGTTCCAGCCAAGCGAGAACAGAGCCACCAGCGCCACGGCGCCGAGCGCGTAGATCACGGGATACAGATATCTTTGTGACAGGTAACTCCCGGAGTAGACAGGGCGGCCGAACCATTTCTCGTATATCCGCTGATAGATTCCTTTCCGCTTGAGGGAACGCAGGCCGCCGTTGAGGGTAGCGATTAGTTGGGGATTGCCCTTCACCACGGCAATGCAGTACGGATACTCGAACACAGGGTCCCCCGTGATCTTGATCTCGTCGGTCTTCCGCCATTTCTCCGCCACATAGTGCGCCGTGGCCTCGTACGCTACCGCGGCCTCCACTTCACCACTAAGGAGCGCTTCGATCGCCTCAACCTGGCTGTTCAGGACCACCAGGTCGACGGCGTTATACCTGGTGAGCGCTTCAAGGGCGGCGCTGTCCTTTTCCACCGCCACCCTGAAGCCTTTCAGGTCCTCGGTGTCTACGATATTTGACGATTCGCGCCGGACCACGATCCTGCCCTGAACACTCAGGTAGGGGTCGGTGAATTCGTACCGGGTCACCCTGTCGGGTGTCCGGGCCATTCCCTGCAGGCCATCCACATATCCCCTGTCCAGGGAGACGCGGGCCAGGGCCCACGACATGGGGTATACCTCGATGTCCTGGTTTGTCTCTATCGCCAGGGCGTTCAAGAGGTCCACGTTGAACCCCTTGAACATGTCGTATTCGTTGAGGAATTCGAAAGGGGGAAGCTGTTTGCTGGCGCCCAGCCTGATAGTACCCGGACGCTGGGAGGGCACTGGTGAAGCCAACCCGTGACGCGGAATTGACATCAGCAGGGCCAGGGCCGCGACCACAACCACGAGCGCGCCCCGCGTCCGACGGGCCCCCTGCCTCCGGCGCCCCTCAGTTCCAGCGACCTTCGTCGACAAGCCTCCGCAACCCTTCGGGTTTCAGACTGCTGATACCCAGTACAGACTCATTTCGACCGGTCGCCCTGTAGTCCCTGTCGTGCAACGACGATGCCAGCTCGATAAGCGCGTCCATAACGGGAGTCGCCACCCCCGCCAGGCGCCCCAGCGAGGATATTGGCACGAGTCCGGTCGGGACGTCTTCCGTGATGTACCGGACATTGAGTTCACGAGGGGCCTTCACACCAGCATAGGCAGCGTTATTCTGAATGCGATCGTACAGTGTGTCGCCCCCGACCCCGTACGCCTCCGCCAGCCAATCCATGGCCGGCACTGCGTCAACGCCGAGGGCCCGGGCGACGCCGACCCTTTCGAGGTCCACCATCTCTGCGATGCGGGCGACTCCCCGGGTGATACCCTGGTGATAGTAGAGAAAATCCCCCTCGGTATCCTCGATCCTGCCCGCGTTCAGCAGCGTGGGCGCGGGGTGAAACACGGCGCCGATGTTCATGAGGCTGGTCTCCAGGACGTTCCTGGCCGCCACCAACTGCGGAAACAGGCTTTTCACTCTGCCGAGCACGTGTGGCGTGTCCGCTGCAGGAAGGGCTGCCAGCCGCACCTTCTGCTTGAGGCCCATGACCCTGACCTCGGCGGGCCCTGTCTTCCTGCACGCGTACAGAAGCGTTCCCGCCTCCGCAATGTACACATTCCTGGAGAATCCCGCCGAGTGCAGCACCTGGCGAAACTCCAGCGCCCCGCCCGTGCGTCCGGGGTGAAGTATGATCACCTGGCCGTTCTCCAGGTATGAATATACCTCCCTGGCAATGTCCCCGTGAGCAAAAGCCGGGGTTACGACCATAATGACCTCGGCGCCCGGAACCACATCCCCCAATAACTCCGAGATTACGGCGGGACGGTACCGCCCCTCCCCCAGTATCCCGGCAATCCGAATGTCTCCGGCCTCCCTCATCGGCCTGACCACTTCGGTGAACTTATCGTACAGCCTGACACAATGACCGTTCATCATGAGGTGGGCCGCCATCGCCGTACCACCGTGACCCGCCCCCAGCACAGCTACGTCCATCCCGTCACCCCTCCCCCGGCGCCGGCCCTTACGAACTCGCCGCCTGCGGCGGCGCGGTTCGCGACTTTGCCCTGAGTCGCCTTGATTGCAGCGTTACGACAGATGCGCATGCCAGAAGCGCTATTGACCCGGTAAGTACACCGGGGCGTATCAGTGATAAGGTGGCCGCAAGCATCAACGCGCGTTCGACCACAGTCATTGGTAGCAGCAGATATCCCTCGAGAGCGGTCGAGGCGGTAATGACCGCGACCACGGTCAGTCCGAGGATCAGCGTAGTATCACCGGTCCAGCCGTCTAGCAGCAACATCTGCGGGTAGACCGCGAAGATGAAGGGCATTATGAAGGCGCTCGCGGCAAGCTTCCATCCGGTGAATGCCGTCTTGAACGGGTCCGCCCTGGCGATGGCTGCCGCGACATAGGAGCTCAGGGCAACGGGTGGCGTGACCGCTGCGAAACAGCCATAATAGAAGATGAACAGGTGCGCGGCGACTACGGGAACCCCCATTTTTTCGAGCGCCGGGGCCACCATGGCTGCGAGAATTATGTAGAGCGCAGCGGTCGGCATCCCCATTCCCATGACGATTGAAGCCAACATGGTCATGAAGAGGGCCAGGTACAGGTTGTTGCCCGAGATGCTTACAACCAGGTCCGCGAATTTGAGACCCAGCCCGGTGAGGGTCACTGTGCCAACGATGAGGCCGGCAACAGCGCACGCCGCAACCAGGCTCACAGCGCCTTTGGCAGCACCCTCGAGAGCGGCCATGACCTTCCTCGAGTCGAGCCTCGTGTCCCTACGTAACATGCTGACGATGATAACCAGGATTATCGCGTAGAATGAGGCCTTGATCTCTGTGTAGCCTACCATGAGGAAGTAGACTATGCCGGCCGGCGGGATTAGCAGCAGGAAACCTCTGCTCAACGATTCCCGGAGGTCGGGCATCTCATGCGGTCTCAGGCCCCTCAGGTTGGTCCGTGCGGCCTCGAGATCCACCATCAGGAACACCGCTATGTAGTAGAGGATGGCTGGAATAGCCGCATAGACTACGATGTCCCTGTACTTGATCCCAGTCATCTCAGCCATTATGAACGCCGCAGCGCCCATCACCGGGGGCATGATCTGCCCGCCCGACGACGCCGCGGCCTCCGTGCCGCCGGCGAACTCGGGCCTGTACCCGACCTTCTTCATGAGCGGGATGGTGAACGTGCCCGTGCCGACCACATTCGCGAACGAGCTCCCCGAGATCGTCCCCATCAGGCCGCTCGCCACGACCGCGGCCTTCGCCGGGCCACCCCTGAACCGGCCTGTTAGGGCGAACGCGATGTCTATGAAGGCCTTCGCCCCACCGGACTGGTGAAGGAACGATCCGAACAAGAAGAACGTGAAGACGAATGTCGCGGTTACGTAGATTGCGACTCCGTATATCCCTTCGGAAGTCAGATACATGTGCTCGATGACCCGCGACAGGCTGTATGCCTTGTGGGACAGTGATCCCGGGAGGAGGTGCCCGAAGAGCGCATAGGCCACGAATGCGCCGGCGACTATTACGAGGGCCGGCCCCATGCTGCGCCGGCACGCCTCCATCGCCACCACTATTGCGACAGCGCCCATGATGACGTCCATTCTTGTGGGCGCTCCGATCCGGTAAATGATGTCGTGGTAATCGATGACAATGTAAGCGCCAACAATGATGCCCAGCAGCGCAAATACCACGTCCATCGCGGTTACGCGACCGCGAGTCTTCTTAGACGCCGGGTACAGCAGGAATGCGAGGGCCAGCGCAAATGAAACATGGATTGCGCGATGCTGCATGGCGGGGAGCATCTTGTGGGCAACCGACGAGATCTGGAACAGCGAGAATCCGATAGCTATCGCAGCTGCGATCCTTGCGGTCAAACCGGTAAGTGAGCGTTCATTCTCCATGACCTCTTTCATTCGTTCCAACCGTTCTTCGGCCGTCAGCCCACGTTCAGACTCGTCACGGGGCTGCCTCTTCCGCGACAGGAACGGTAGCATCATTCCCACCTCCGAAGTAACACGCATAGCGCGGCCTGAATTCGACGCGAACGATCACCGTAGCGCCGTCAGGTACCAGGCACGCCAACGACAATTCCTTGTGATCAGTCTCAAAGACCAGCCTGGGTCGATTAATGTAGCTGACCCGGAACCGGAGTTCCGGGAGTATGACCTGGTACCCGCGAACCCGGATGACATCCCCGGCTACCTCCGTGCTCCCGTCAACCGTGGATGGCAGGCCCCATCCGAGGTCGGCGTGATCCATCCCCGTAGCCACAATGCGCCCCACAGAGTCAACCTCGAAGTACTCGGTTACGGGAGTCAACTGGACCGAGTGGATGATGAATGTGGAAAACCTGTATCCGGCCGCAACGGGCGTCTCGAACAACGTCCCGGCGCCACCGGCTTCCACCACGCACAGGATCGGAACCGGCGAACACAGGTGAACCAGGGTCATCAGGACTCCCAGAACCACCAGCGCCGTGAACCCCGCGATCGCGCGAGTCCGCAGCCGGCAGGCAGGCGTGAGACGGGCGGGCGCCGGCCCGCTGATTTCTGCCGGCGCCCATGCCGTCCCTCCGGATTCACTACTTGAGCGCACCCTTCTCCTGCAGATACTTCTTCGCCCCCGGATGGTACTCGATTGAGACACCCTTCACAGCGTTCTGAAGACTGATCGTCTTCCCCTGAACATGAGAGTCCGCTATTGACTGGAGGTTTTCGAAGATGGCTTTTGTGATGTCGTATACTGTCTGCTCATCCATGTTTTCGCGGACGAGGAGAAGGGCCGGGCTGGCCACGGAGAAGACGTCCTTGTCCACTCCCTTGTATGTGTTGGCCGGTATGGTCACTCCCGTCAAGTACGTCTCCTTCTTGAACAGGTCGGCGAGCTTCGCCTCGTCTAGTGATATGAGGCTGATGGGTAGAGAGCTGGAGGCGTCCACGACAGCAGACGTCGGGATACCTGCGCCGATGATTACCACGTCAGCCAACTTGTCCTTCATCGCGGTGACGCCCTCGGCGAAGCTGAGAAACTCCGGCTTTATATCGTTGTAGCTGAGGCCGTAAGCAGCCAGTATCATCTGCGCGGTCCGCTCAGTCCCGCTGCCCGGCGCCCCCACAACGACTTTCTTTCCCTTCAGGTCGGCGATGGATCTGAGGCCCGAGTCTTGCCTGACGACGAACTGAAACACCTCGGGGTAGAGCGCCATGATTGCGCGCATGTTCTTCACGGCGCCATCATTGAATGGCTCTTGGCCCTGGTACGCCCCAAACGCAGTGTTCGAAGCGGACATTATGAGGTCCACCTCGCCCGACCTCATCATTTTGAGGTTTGCCACCGAAGCGCCGGTTGCCTCCGCGGTGACCTCCAGTCCCGGGACCTTCGACGAAATCACCTTCGCAATCGCGGCGCCGATCGGGTAGTAGGTCCCCGTGACGCCGCCCGTAGCCATGGAGAGCTTCTTCTTCGGCGCCTCGGCCGGTTTCGGTTGCTCCTGGGCGCCCGGCTTGGAGGCGCCTCCGCCCGGCGCCGCTCCCTGGCCGCAACCGGCCACCACAAACGCCAGTACAGACACAATGGTAAGCGCACATACGAGTCTGATCACGCCCTTACGACCGTCTCCCGTGCTCCTCACTCTGACCCCTCCCAGTTTGGTGGACTAGTACAAAGACCCGGTCACCAGTGAAAGCAATAAACGTGCCATGAGCGGGTGTGCGGGATGCAGGGCTTTCGGGCTCTACGGACCACCTGCTCGAGCCGGCCCGCAAGGGTCAAGACGGCACCATGTGCCGGTTCAGCGGATATGGGACGTATCGTGGTCGCAGGCGTGACAAGATCAGGGCGGGAAAACCGCAGTCAGAGCTACCTGTCCCACCCTGCCAGAACGAAGACACGGCACATTGTGCCGTTCCGGCATGATGTGCCGTGGTGCCGGCAGGCATCTTTGCAGATTACGATGGCGCTCACGCACGCCACCTCCGGACCCGTTCAAAGAATCACCAGGCTGGAACTGGCCGCGAAGGTCATTGTCTCGGCTGATTGTCGAGCAAAAAGGACAGTCATCGGCAGAAGGATGCAGCCCAACACCGCCATTCTGGGGACTGGGAGGGCGATCGCGCAGAGGGGCCGAGATCAGAGCGTCCTAGCAGAAGAAGAATAAGCTGGATCACCCCGTGGGATGATCAGCTGTGGGGGGTGGGGCCTGTGAGCAAGACGACGGTAGCTCTGCTGGTGAAATTGGCGGCGACGTTCATTTCCGCGTTGATTGCCTTCAGCATGGTTGAACGCAACGCCCCCGGAACTGTGTTCCTCCTCGCCGTACTCGGAACGGTGCTGAACTACGTGCTGGGCGACCTGGTGATCCTCAACAATACTAGCAACCTGGTTGCCTCGATCGCGGACGGCGGGGTGTCTGCCGTAACCGCGTACATCTTCGACCTCATAATCCCGGCTTTCGTTACTACAGCCACTTCCATTGTGCTCTTCGCTGTGATCGTGGCCGTATTTGAGTACTTCTTTCACCAGTACCTCCTTCGGTCCACCAAGGTTGCCCCTTAGACTATCCAGGGGGGCATAACGTAGGCTGCTGGCCGGAACGCGTACGTGGCACAACATCAATAGGGACGGGCCCGGCTCGGTCGCCGGGCCCGGGTTCTCAACAGCCCATCACCGGTAGCTGTAGAATCCCTAGCCCGTCTTTCTTCCGAGATACCCTGCCTTCACCATCTTCCTCAATAGCGGGCACGGCCGGTACTTGGGGTCGCCGAAGCCGTCGTACAGTACTTCCAGTATGGACAGGCATGTGTCCAGGCCGATCAGATCGGCCATCGCAAGCGGGCCCATCGGGTGGTTCATTCCCAGTTTCATGAGAGTGTCAATGTCCTCGGCGGAAGCCACGCCCTCCATGAGGCAGTAGAACGCCTCGTTCAGCATCGGAAACAGGATCCTGTTGCCGCAGAAGCCGGGGAAATCCTGCACGGTGACGGGGGTCTTGTCCATTTTCAGCGCCACTGACCTGGCAGCCTCGAACGTCTCCGGGGAAGTAGCCAGGCCCTTGATAATCTCCACCAGTTTCATGACGGGCACGGGGTTGAAGAAGTGCATGCCCACGAATCTGTCCGGTCTGCCGGTTGCGGACGCCAGTTCCGTGATGGAGATCGACGAGGTGTTGGAGGCGAAGATGCTGCCGGGCGGCGCGATCTTCTCCAGCTCAGAAAAGACCTCTTTCTTCATCTGTGCGTTCTCGACGATGGCCTCTATCACCAGGTCGGCATCTGCCGCCGGTTCGAGACTGAGCGTCCCCTTGATCCTTGATAGCGTCGCATCCCGTTCTGCGCCGGTTATCCTGCCTTTTTCCACGTTCTTCCCGAGGTTCTTCTCGATGGCCTTGAGTCCCCTGTCAACCAGCTGCTGTGTGACATCCCTCACGACTACAGGGAACGCTGCCTGCGCCGCGACCTGGGCAATGCCCGAACCCATGTGCCCTGCTCCCAGGATCATGATCCTTCGGATTTCCACGGAGTACCCCCCTGTTCTCTGCGCGCGTCACCTCTCCACCGGCGTTCGTCGACTACATCTCGACCATCATGGATATGCCCATGCCGCCGCCGATGCACAGCATGGCGATGCCGCGCTTCGCTTTGCGCTTCTTCATCTCGTACAGCAGAGTGATCAATATCCTGGCGCCGCTCGCCCCAACGGGGTGGCCGAGCGCCATGGCCCCGCCGTTGACGTTTACCCTGGAAGAATCCCATTTCAGTTCCCTGGCCACTGCCAACGACTGGGCCGCGAACGCCTCATTCGCCTCCATGAGGTCCACGTCATTGAGACTGAATCCAGTCTTCTCGAGGAGTCTCTTCGTGGAAAACGCCGGCCCGATCCCCATTATTGAAGGATCCACGCCGGCCGTGGCCCACCCGACTATGGTGGCCAGCGGCTCGACCCCCATCTCCGACGCTCGCTTCTCAGACATCACGACGACAGCCGCGGCGCCGTCATTGATCCCCGAGGCGTTGCCGGCGGTCACCGTGCCGTCCTTCTTGAACGCCGGCTTCATCGTCGCGAGTTGTTCGCGGGTGATCGCAGATCGCGGGCAGTCTGCATGTGCCCAAGGTCCGTGGGGGTTCTGTGACCCTAAGGAGTATCATCGAACGCGCGGAGAGGCAGGCAATCTCCGAAGCGCTGAAGGCGTGCAACGGGAACAGGGTGAGGGCTTCGAGACTCCTCGGGATACCGAGGTCTGCGTTGTATGCGAAGATGGCGCGGCACGATCTGCACTGATGCGTTACCCTCGTGCCACGTTCAAGGAGGGACGACGCACTAGGCGCAGGGAACGCAGGAACAAGCCCGCCAACCACGGAAATATCCACCAGGGTGTGACATCAACAAACATGCCCCGAATACACACACCGCTGTGGTCCTCATGGCAGATTCTTCTTGCAGCGGGGGCGCGTCAAGGAGAGTGGTGTTGCCTTGCGCAGATTCTTCAACCTTGTGGTTCTGGCCCTCTTGGTGTGGGGATTGGCGTCGACGAATCCGACCAAGGCCGAGTATGTTGCGTGGGCAAAGGAGCGACAGATGGCTCAAGCCCAAAACGTATTGTCCAAGGCTGCAGTTGCGTTGTTGTCTTCGGCCTACATTGACAGCACCACAACCGCCCATAACTACATCGTTCTGACGGTTTTCGAGACACAGGGGTTTGACGGCAGGACGCGTACCGTAGTCGGGTGCCTTAAGAACTTCTTCCCCTTAACCACCAAATAAGCTGCGGTATCCCGTACGGGAGGTGGCAATGGACCGATGCCCGAACTGTTCTCGCGTTTTCAGCCTGGCGGGCTATACACGAGGCGCGAGATCCATGAAGCCTTCGGAGGTCAACGACAGGGTGGGATTAGCACTCCCTCCAGGTTCCCGGTCGTGTTACTGTTCAGCGATGAGCCGGGACACCGATTTAGGCTACGAAGACAAGTGGAAGAATGATGGTTTCTTCCGTTACGTTGGCGAGGGCCAACGCGGTGATATGAGACTGACCAAAGGGAACAAAGCGATCGCTGAACACGGAGTGACCGGCAAGAGGTTAATGCTCTTCCTGGGTGAGAGTCGCACGCAACACCGATTCCTCGGCTACATGGACTGCGTGGACCACTACTGGACCCACATTCCTGACGTTGACGGTGCACCCCGAAATGGCATCGTTTTCAGGCTTGCACCGGCAAGGCTCTCCCTCAACTGAACAGGCCATGACTACCAGTCCGACCGGACCAAGGCAAAATAATGGTCGGGGCGAGTGGACTTGAACCACCGACCTCATGGTCCCGAATTATGAAATCTATGTTTTAGTCAGTCTCAGTTCGCCTTCAAATGTTGCTGTAGGTGCACAAATGTGGGGGCAATTCTTCATCTGCCCCCATTTCATCTCACCTTTTCTCCGTCCGATTGCAGTAAGGATTGCAGTAGATGAGAATCCCCCCGTTTCCCTCACTATCAGGTATAGCCGAAGGCTCAGACAAGAGCAGCATTGCCATGACCCTTGATCTGTATTCCCACCTGGCCCCGGGCATGCAGGAATCAGCAGCATCAAGTCTCAATGGCTTGGTAGCCGACCGCAAGAGGACCATGCCATTCCCCATTGACGTAGGGCTTCATTGAGGCCGAGTCAATCGTTAGATAGGTGTCGAATCCACGAACTCGGTATCAGTTTCTCGTCCTGGCTCCTCCAGCGCGCAACTACACTGACGCTCTCCAACCCAAACCAAGTTATCTCATCCGCATGGTCTATCACGATCACCTGCAGTTTTTGACCAGTCTTCTTTACCGCCATATCCAAAGCCTCAAACACTCGATGAACCCCGCGGATATCGTCAGCCCATTCGGCAAGATCTTGGACCTTCCCACTAGATCTAGTCTCCAGATCTTGCTTACGGCCCTTGAACCTGGGATCTGTAGGCCATTTGTCAGGAAAGAACACTTGGCTTGGTTGATCCAACACGAGGACGCTGGGGACTGGCGACCGATCCATGCCTAAAAGGAACTCGTGCAATGCTAATAGACACGCGATGTGATACCCGAGCCAATTAACACCACTCCCTATCTCCCACAAGAAGGGAGTCCTAGCAGCACCAACGTCTACTCTAATCGATAGATTGTTTGGATCCAAGATCATTGGGTCTTCTGGCTTTTCCACTCCTAGTGCTTCAAGGTAGGGATAAGCAAAAACCGTAATACGCTCAATCGCACTTTTGAGTCTCTGTTTTTGCTGTCCAGGATCCAGAATCTTGCGCAGTGACAGGGCCTTATCTTCGAGGTCTTTGATTTCGCGGGCCAACCCTTGGTCATCTCTTGATAGGTCGAAGTTCCTCAAAGACTGTTCGAGTCTTCCGATGAAACGATACGCGTTCTCCTCGGTCTGCCTTAGCCGACGAGACTCCTCAGACTCCTCCTCTAAAGACCGGCGGTGGTGTCGGATAACATTCAGTCGCTCCTCTAAGATTCGAAGCTCTTTTCGAACCTCTTCGGTCTCTTTGTCATACATCGGTTCAACCTGCGCAGCGATCTCGCTCTCGGCCGATATCATTTCGATGGCCTTTGCCATCATCCCTAGTTCTTCCAACGCGCGTGTGAACGCCCCACCACAAATTGGACATGTCCGGGGATTCTTTTCGATTCGTTTCTTGAGCCAACCAACCTCAGACAGGCGGCCTGTCTGGGTTGCAAGAGCAGAGCTGAACTGCCTCGTAGTTGAGGCGATTGCCTCAAACGCAGCGAGTCTATGCCTCAATGCTGCAACGCGTTCCGCAATATCGTATTCCTCTTGGTGGAGCTCCATGATCTCCTCGACCGC
Source organism: Ignavibacteriales bacterium (assembly GCA_050260105.1). Classification (GTDB taxonomy): domain Bacteria; phylum Bacillota; class Sulfobacillia; order JABLXB01; family JABLXB01; genus SM1-B181. Next base: position 93,479 of record JBLNBR010000006.1, read on the forward strand.
ATTGCTTGTCTTTTCCGTGCTAAGTGTCCGTGGGCTGTTGGCCTCATGTCTCGACAAGACCTCTGATAGCATATTGATGAACTCATGCGAGGACTTACAGGTAGGAGGGGCCCCAGGTGGCAGAAGGCCAAGTTCTCTCGCTTCGGAATAATGAGCTCGCAGATTCGATAGCCAGACATCAGCTGCCCTCTTGACGTTCTCAAGTTCACGTCTCTTGCTTTCGAGGTCCTTTTCCAGCACGGAAAGCTGCTTCCTGAGAGCGAGGTGCTCCGGACTAATGGCTCCAAGGACAAGTGGGAAGACGGCCCTCAGCTTCTCCCGGTGTTCATATGAATCCGCCTTATAGAAAAGGGTATAGGGATTAGCCACAACATGTTGGGGCTGAAAAACAAATGCCATCATATCTCGGAAACTCGGCCGATCTTCAAATCCCCGTTTGTTTTCGTCTTTCGCGAGGTCAAGGGCGGGAAGGCCAGCAAGTTGGGAGAAGCGCTCTTTTGCGGCCTCGACGGGGCAATTTGCCCGGGGTTCAACTGGGATTTCTACGTCCTTCCCTTCAATCAACATCATATCGCCTGAGGAATCATGATCACCAGGCTCCCGGCGAGCACACAGCACTGGGATTTCGTCAACCTCAAGCAAAAGGCCATACCACGAAACAGCCTGTCTAATGACGCCGACCGGAATGCTGCATCTACCGGAACCTAGACAGTAATCAATAATGGGGATGAGAGCCGATTTCCCCGTAAGGCTCCAGCCGGTGATTACACTAATCCCCCGTTCGGCAAATTCGATTTCGCGTCGATTGAATTCCGGATTCCTTGGCCACAGAATGATCTTACGGATCTTCGTTTGCATGCCTAGAACCTCACTCGCAGTAAGCTAAATAAGTGTTCATGGCTCGTCGACGCTGCCCAATGGCCGAGCCGCTTAGCACCCCTTAGCATCATGGAGATATCTGAACGTCTTGTTCCCGAGGGATCTGTTCGGTGACCCGGAAAGAACTCGGCGCTATTCACGTCAAATGTGAGGAGACCAGATCCCACCGCTATGCCGATAGATCGAAAGGTTCTCGTGGACATGGCCATCATCCGTTCCTGAAGTCCAACGGGTATGGATCTGTCATCAGCGAGTGCAAGGTATAAGCCCTTTTCCAAATGGCGTCCCTCTATCGATTCTAGCGTTTTCTGGTGAAATACTATTGGCAAGACAAGCATCATTAGCGGCAATGTGGGGCCAGTTGCGTCCTTGGTACATAGCGTGAACTCCCTCACGAAAGCCCATAGCGAAATGGCGCCGAGTGCAGGATTCTGTACGAGATCGTAATCGCCTCCAACCTTGATTCCGTCATCGGTATCTTGCACGCCTACCGCTTCCCTTCTGACAACAGTTCCTTAAAGTGTGGATGCCAGCCCACGGCCATCTCATCGGCAAGCATGTGGTATCGCCCACGGGTTGTGAAGTACTCATCAGTCTCCTGACCTGCGAGCCTTTCCCTATGATCCATTGTTTGATCAAAGATTTCTTGGCCTACCGCAATCTGTTCAGTTGAGTCACTGCCGCAACTACGGATAAGTCTGTTAAAAATCGTCTTCCAGCGTATTCGTAGATTTCGATAAAAGAGATCGAGTGCGGATTCCGGAAGGCTTCCCGACTTGCTCCAAGCGATCTCTTGGGCTCTAGCCTTAAGGAAATCCATTATCGAATCGTTTACCGTTTCCTCGCTACACTCAATTGCACGAAGCTGGGCGACGTACCGTTTTGTCTTTTGTCCATCCACATCTTTTTCGGTGGCCAAGTACTCGACGGCCTCACGAAACCTCATTTTGTGAAGGCTGTCGCGTTCAATATCGATCTTGCCGAATAAGTCTTTCCGACCAATAAGGATCTGCTGTCCAGTCGGTACCGCCTCCAGTATCCTCCTCCAAAGCCAACCGCGAACGGGTTCGGCAATAAGGTCTGCTTCGGCGGAGTCAATTTCGTAGTGCTTTTCCAATGCCTCCGGAAATGCTCTGGATTGATTTGCTTCCGAACCATCCACCAATTTGATCGAGCGAATCAGCTCGACTAGGCTGCTCTCCGTCAACAGATTGACCTCGGCGACATGATTCATCACCTCCTTGTTGTCCGAATTGAATTGTCTTATGGTCTGGACAACTTGAGACGCCTCCTCATCTGTTGAGGCTTCGGAGATCTGCCTTATCAATCCGTCCTGGACAATGCCATTGGTTACCAGGTAGAACTGCGTATTCTTTAGGGCAAGATCGCCCGCCCGGACGGCTTCAGCCCAGATTGCCAAGGTGTTCCAGAGAGATATGCTTCGGTCACTCAGTCTATTGCCACCGTCAGCGCAGTATTTCGTTTGGATCAATGAGGTTGTTGATTTAGATTCATCATCTATGTGAATATCGTCTACTACTTCAATCCCAGCACATCCCCTGGGAGGAGCATTTACTAGCCATGCTAAGGCCTGATCCACCTGCCATAGGTAGCCCACAAGGGATTTCGCCGCCGTGTGCCGGTCCATGACAGTCACCTAGTCTCACCTCGTCGGTGCAAATGTGGATGTTGGCTGATTATGTCGCACGGTTCAGACATTTGACGGTAGGCAAAGGATTCCTCCTTAGCCGATAGATTCCAGCCAACGGTGGGAAATGCGTAATCATCATCCCGTGCAGCAACGCAACCCCCCGGACACAAGAGGGCTCCGGGGGTCTCTGTTCTGCTGAGATGGCACAGCCTGCCGATAGAGTGGGGCAACGCCAAACTGCATTGGAATCGCATCAACTGGGCCAATTCGTGACGGTTGACAAGGGGGTTGCAGGAAGGAAGTTCCTGCAGCACAATGGTGCGGGCGGTGGGATTTGAACCCACAAGGGCGTGAACCCACAGGATCCTAAGTCCTGCAATGGCGGTTTCGGGAGCAGGGGGCCGGGTAAGCAAACTGGCCCCGACGTGCTGTTTCGTCGCAGTTGGTCTCAGGTTATCTCAGTCTCTCTCGGCATTTACGGCACCAAAATGGCACCACTCTGAAGACCGAAGTGCCCTAGTGCTCCGTTTCCTCCCGCGTGGTATATTGAGCGTAGGTCTCGACAGGAACACACAAACTGGAAGAGTCTATCGCAGCACCTTGCGTCAGCTAGGCACATCTTACATTTGGCGACCATCTGGGTGAAGGAACGGGTGATGTGTGCGTGGCTAGCGCGGATCTTTCTCCCATAGACGAGGCACTCAAAGATGCCTCTCTCTTCTGGCACCAGTGTCGAGAACATTATCACGAACCTGAAAGATTCACGGCCAATCTCAACGCCTTGGTGCAAGCGCTTCGAAACGTAACGTTCAGGGCACAGTCACTGAAGAGCGAACTACCGGGTTTTGAGGCGTGGTATGAACCGTGGCAACGATATATAGCGAACGATCCAGTGATGAAGTGGGTTAATGAGGCGAGAAGGACTCTGGTTCATAAGCAAGGGCTTCAGTCCAAGAGCATCGCACGGGTCAGACTGGTTAACTCGTATCTCAGGCCAATTGCATCTGAACTGAGTCTGCCACCTCTACTGAGTACTGCGGAAATTGCAGACATAGTCTCTAAATCGATTCCCAATGGTCTCGCTCACGACTGCATCCTCGAAATCACCCGGCGATGGGTTATTGACGACCTACCTGGACCAGAAGTGTTGGCAACTCTAGCAGTGGCTTTTCGTATTCTCAACGCACTGCGGGTAGATCTTCACCGCTGGCACTTAGAAGGAACACTGGCTTCGCCCCAAGATGTTCTGAATGGTACAGTGTCCGCAGAGCCTATGGAGTTGGGTGCTGAAGACGCCACACTGCGAATTGATCCTGTTACTTGTGAAGAGTACGAATTCACGGAGACGACCGTGCCATACATCAAGTTGCGCCAGATGGAGTCGCTGGCTAAGGCTAGATACAGACTGAGTGACAGTCTGCTGCCCAAGATGGAGTCCCCCGACGATATTATATCTCTTGCACGCTCGTTGGTACCACTTGTCATCACAGTCCTAAAGAAAGATGGCTACCACCGTCCTATCCTGTTTATACGACGACATCAGAACCGTTGGGAACTGCATGCAGTTCAATGTGAAGATCAGGCTGCTAAGTACGCCTTCTGGCATGATATCGCTGAGAAGGCAATTACCGAAGGGATCAATGCCGTGATTCTAATTACCGAAGTGTGGATGGCACCCGCGAAAGGAATCAGGACTACCCCACATCAGAAGCCGTCGGAGTCAAAGAGGCGTAGAGAGGCCGTCACTATAGACGCTGCTGATTCAGAAGGCCATCGCTTGTCCATAGTCATTCCGTTCAGAAGAGCCTTGGGGCGGGTCTTCCCAGGTAAGGCAAGCGAGGTGCGCCCACTTTCCGAAGGGTTCCTACGGCCTGTCATCGAGGTCTGGGCAAGGAATAGGCAGAATTGGGACTGATGCCTTTACGCTGATAGGCAGACGATGTCAAGACACCGTAAGCTTCTTTGGCATGAGACACCGATACCCACTTCTCAGGCATAAGTATGCCTACATGGATCACTATCGTGGCCCTAGTTGGGATTCAAGACATAGAGTGAGAAGGTTCCCTTGGCTGTGTTTTGGGGGGCTTCATCTTTGCACGAGAGTTGGCTCTTGGATCTGCAGAAACCGCCAGTGGCAGCAAGTGCTATTGACTCTTGAGACTTACGCCACGCATTGAGACGAGACTTACCTGAAGTGAAAGCCCTCCTATTGGTGGTGCCGGTCTCATACGCTGGCTCTTGAGGCTGCTGATAGAATCTGAACGTCCGATGCGTTGTCGAAATGGCGGGTGAGCAGGATGGCAAGTGAAGGCATGGTGTGGCAGTACTACCTTGTGGTTTACCTTGACCTTCTCGGTCAAAGCGAGAGCTTGCGCAGAATCGGTAGTATTCCGTCGAACCCATCGGAGACAGATGAGTTCATCCAGCAAGTCAAGGACTCTCTGGGCAAGGTGTTGCTTGTGAGGGACGCGTTCACTGAGTTCTTCAAGCATGTAGAGTCCTATGAACCTGACGTGTCCCTAGTTAAGCCGGAACATCGCGAGGAATTTATCGCTGCTCAGAGAACACGTGTTATTTCCTATTCGATTTCTGATTCACTAGTCATCGCTGTTCCTCTAACGGGCGATGACGAGTTCTGCACTGCAATGAATGGAGTACGCTCAACGCTCCTGGCGTTGTGTGGACTCGGACTCTTCTTGCTGTCACATGGTATCCCTCTACGGGCTGGCGTTGAGGTGGGATTAGCCACACAAATAGGCGAGCACGAAATCTATGGTCCAGCACTGCTGACAGCTTTTGACCTTGAGTCCAAGGAGGCTGAGTACCCACGGTTTGTTGTTGGACATGAATTGATGGAGTACCTGAACTACGTGGCAAATCAAGAACCGGCAACCCGCCTGGGTACGGTTGCCAGAGAGACAGCTAAGAAGTGTAGGAACCTAATAGTGCGGGCAGACGGGCAATTCATGCTCGATTTCCTGGGCAAGGCTGTGCGAGATCAGTTCGATGACAGGCTCAGTACCAAGGCCTTCTGGGACGCGTTCTCATATGTCAGAGGACAGCTGGACAAGTTCACTAAAGAGGGCCTAACAAAGCTATCATGTAGGTATTCTCGGCTAGCAGGCTATTTTGACGCAAACAAGTGCCACTGGGAATAATCAGGTGGAACAGACCATTCAAGATTGGACAACACAACTATTGGACAGAGTTGTCGTGCGTTGACCCTGCCAGCCGCTAGCGGCGCGAAACGCCGCGTATCGTGACTGGCAGCCACTGTTCGGAGAGTCACCTGTACTCCACCATAGCGAACCTCGATAAGCGCACCCATGCAATGTAAACAGTCCTCCCTGGCCGCCCCGGACTACTCGATCTTCAGGGTCCGCACAGTGTCCAGAGACAACTTCGGCGTCAACCGAATCCCCGGGGCCAGATCTCGCATACAGAGACAAGGGATCGCATTCTATCAGATGGGGACAGCGAGACAATCTAGCATAGCACGTGGTGTTGCGACCTGGATACGGGTTTTCATGTCATGTTTTTGTCACACCGATTTCTTTCGCGACGGACAGGTTTCCCCAGACCTCTCTCTGGCCCTTTTCGCTGCCCTTTGCTTTGCCTTTCTAGCACGCTCGTACTCTCTCCACGCTTCGACTCCGCCCTTCTTCGTCCGCAGGTGAGCTTTCCTACATGCCGGGTCGTCACAGGTTATCTTGGTTAACTGGCTGCCGACAGGGAACACCCCGCGGCACTCGGCGCATACCTTGGCTCTCTGATTGTGTTGAAGACACCAGCGAAGTTCGCACCAAGCCAATGGCAGTAACCCTGCGGCGCTGTGCTGGTCAGTCACGACAGCGCCAATTGCGACGGGTTCCGATCTAATCTCCTGGAGTCTACGGCGCAGAATCCCTTCGGCAAGTCCGTAATGCATGTCGATCTCATACTCCGCCAGATCGTCGCTCAACGGGTCAAGTTTGTCTGCCTCAGACAGTCTGTGTCCCCATGCCAGACTCGCTGCAACAAATGCCGATTGGGGCGTCTCGGGTGGTTTCACCTGCAACCAGGCCTTTACTCCTACTACTAGCGACCGTATTTCAGTCTCAATGTCTCCCATGAAGTCGATCTGTATCTCCGATGGCAGTTCCACAGGCTTCTCATCCGAATTGATCGAGTCGATCAATGGACGAAGGAATTCCGCCCTCGGAGGCCGACCTTCCTTAGGCACTCCCTTCCATTGTGTGCTGGCATTCCAGAGCGCGCGCGTGAAACGGCTGCATATGGACAGCAGCGGAACCTCCTCTTCCCCATTCGGCCCCTGCAAGATCTCCGTTCCATCCTCCAAAATCATCAGCCTGAAGTCCCACGAACTCTCCAGATTTTCAGCGTTTTTCAAAATCCCCGCCTCCCAGGGTAAATGATGACGTCCCATTAGCTCTACACTTTGATTCTTGGGACGATAATATCATATCATTTGAGTCGATACAACACTCTGGCAGATGGGGTGACGCGATTGGAGACGAACTGGAACGAACTCCCTGTAGTGCTGACTGTGGCCGAGGCGGCCCGCATCCTAAGGCGTGGCAGGGCCTGCGTGTATGCGCTCTGCCATACCCGGGATTTCCCCGCCATCAAGGTTGGCAGGGTCATCCGCATTCCCCGGGAAGCGCTAAGGACGTGGCTCGAAAAGCATTCCGATTCGTCTTCCGTTCCTGACGGGCATAGCCTTTCGCACCGTCATGGCCGTGAGAATTCAGCATGGGTCAACCCTGTCAGGAGGAACGGAAGGTGACATTGCCCGATTCTTATTGCGAGAACAAGCAGTTGGTCGCCGCCCTCCGGCTATGGGGTTACGGATTGGCAGTCGTACCGGGGGAGCCGGGGACAGGGCGGCTCCTCGTGAAAGAACCCGAGGTGGAGAGATTGCGTACCTCCCGACCCACCGAACAGGATATCCAGTCTTGGTGGTCAACCTGGCCTGACGCGTCCATCTTGCTCCTGACAATGACCGGGGCAATCGAACTCAACGACGACTTGTTGGGCAAGAGACAAACTGGAGAGATGGTGCTTCTCAGGCTCGCAATCCTAGTTCTCGCTAAAGGCTGCGACGGTGCACAAGCTCGCGACGGAGCCGGGTTCAACAAGAATGATGCCGACGTTGGCCACGCGCTGGCCGGTAAGGTCAGGAAGGGGCAAGAATTCGATGAGAGAGACCTTCGCACAGCGTTGAAGCTGGCCAAGAGATATCGAAAGCAGCTGAAAGCGAACGGCATTGATTCTGGGCTAATCGAGAGGCTCGGCGACGACAAGGGGAAAGACTCTCAGGCAGACCTTCTCGCGTCAATGGGAAGGACTGCGGAATTGTGGTGCACCCCTGAGAATGAGGCCTTTGCCACCGTAATGGTCGGGAATCACCGGGAGAACCTGGCTCTCAGAGGCAGCGCCTTCAAGAATTGGCTGGTCCGAAGGTACTTTGAGGCCGAGGGGAAGGTTCCGGCTAGTCAGGCCGTACAGAGCGCACTCGACGTTCTTGAGGGAGAAGCCGTTTTCATCGGTGAGAAGCACCCCGTTTTTGTGCGAGTGGCAAGATACAGAGAGCGTGTCTACCTTGACCTTGCCGATGACGAGTGGCGAGCAATTGAGATCGACGCCGATGGATGGCGTATTGTCGAGAACCCCCCTGTTCGGTTCCGCCGGGCGGTGGGAATGCTCCCGCTTCCGGACCCAGTGGACGGTGGTTCACCCGAACTACTGCGTGAGTATGTGAACGTCCCTGATGACGCGTCGTTCCTGCTGCTCGTGTCCTGGATCGTGGGGGCATTGAACCCGGCTGGGCCGTATCCTATCCTTGTCCTTCAGGCTGAGCAGGGCACCGGCAAGTCATTTGCCGCCCGAATTATCCGGTCACTTATCGACCCAAACGTGACTTGGCACCGTGCCCCTCCCCAGAAGATCCAGGATCTCATGATTTCCGCCCGCAACGGGTGGATCGTCTCGTTCGATAACCTCAGTGGCTTGCCCAACCGACTATCAGACGCCTTGTGCAGGCTGGCGACCGGTGGCGGCTTTAGCACGCGGCAGTTGTACACGGACGCAGATGAGGTGCTGGTCCAGGTCCAGCGGCCTATCATCTTGAACGGAATCGACGACATCGCCAGCCGACCAGATCTCCGGGATCGCGCGATCGTTTTGACTCTGCCCTCGATTGCCGACACCAAACGCCGTGCGGAGTCGCGCCTCCTGGCAGACTTCGGGAGAGACCATCCCGCACTGCTCGGGGCCTTCTGTAACGCAGTCGTATTCGCCTTGTGCTACCTTGAGCGGGTCAACCTACTCCGCCACCCTCGCATGGCAGATTTCGCCCGTTGGGTCGTAGCTGCTGAACCAGCCCTACCATGGGCGCACGGCGAGTTCCTTAAGGCATACGAGGCAAATCGCCAGGAGTCGGCAGAGGTCGGTGTCGCGGACGATCCTCTGGCCCAGGAAGTAATCCGGCTCGCTCAGACTGGCGGTTGGACCGGCACAGCCACCGAACTGGTCGACAGTCTGTCATTGATGGATGAGTGGAACACGTCGACGTCGCGATCGTTGCCGCGATCACCACAGGCCATGGGAGATGCCTTGCGAAGGCTTGCCCCTGACTTGCGGCGTCTGGGGACAAGCATCAAGTTCTCGCGCCAGGCTCACAAACGCTTGATTTCTATAGGATTGGTTGCGCAAGACACCGTCACGGCTGTCACCGCGTCACCTTCAGACAAGATCCCCTGCTAGAAACTCGATTACGGACGGTGACGATAGCGTGACTGTCGCGGGTGCCTGAGGCAACATCATCGTCACCAAAGAAGCCCAGTTCTGGCGCATGGTGACGGTGGTGACAATGAAATGGCTGGGCGTTCTGGTCATTAGAACTCTCAAAGGAGGGGTCGAAATGCGCATCAGGAACTGGTCGGACGGACTGGCCTTTGCTCTAATGATGGTGGCGCTGGGAATGCTGACAGCGGCCGTAACCCGTATCGCACTGGCTGCTCTCGGATTCGGCCGGTGAGGATCCCCCTCACTGGGATCGAGTCTGGGCGGAGGAAGTCTTGAGGGAGACTCGCGTTGCCGACGTCTCGTGCTGTCTGGGGGCCGTCTCCATTGCAGCGCTCCAGACTCCACGCCCCAGATGGGTCTCCAGTCTGCAGCGCCCAGCCTGTCATCCAGTCTGTGATGTCTGGAAGAGTGTGGGGACAGGCCCAGAGACATGGCTGTGGAGGCGTCGCCGACAACGACGTTAGTCTAGGAGTATTCTGGGGACCTGTCTGGGCAGAGACATCACCGCCCGTGCTGCAGCCCTGACCCCAGCGTTTTCTCTCGCAGCCTTTCGCTTCCCGACGGTCCTCCGTCCCTGACTGCTGCAATGAATCTGGCTGCCCCCAGTCGGCGGCGCACAGGCTCGACGCAACATAGCTTCAACCCTCTCCCGAGGTCTCCACCTTGCCTCCCATTTCGCGCCAGGATTCCATCTCAATCTCCTTCATGCGTTCTTCCTCCTCCTGGTCCTCCCTGATTTCCTGCCGCCTCTTCCAGTGCTGCTGATCCTTCTCACGCTTCAATTCCGCCGTGATCTCATCGAGGTCCTTGTCCGTCAACGGTCGCCCAAGCGCCAGTTCTCGCTTGATGGCCGCAATCTCGAACTCGTACGCTTTCTTCATCTGATGCCACCACATGCCGTGAGCGAAGCCCGTGATGCCGTCGACAATGGCATCCTCCAGCAGCATTAAGGCATCAATGTATTGCCTGTCTTCCCAAGGGGTCTCCCTGAGTTTTCTTCTCACGAAGTCGGTACGGATCCTCCGAAAATCCACAGGTATCGCCTCCGTTGATGCTTCGGCTTCCGACACAGGCAAAGGCAGCCCGCTCACCTTGACAGTGAGGGACTGCCCGTCTTCTGTGCCTATCATATCTCACTTCTTCGTCATCGCCCAAGGGTCCTCTGCGAAGATACTGGCCCCACCCCTCCGCTTCTATAGGCAGGGCCTTCTCCGCTATCTCGTAATCGTGACGGTTCTTGTCGCAGGGTCCCACGACACGCTGAACCCAAGGGCCTCCGCGACCAGCCGCACAGGGACCAGGGTCGTGCCGTCAACTATGAACGGAGCGGGTGCGTATTCCTGCTCTATCCCGTTGACAACCACCCGCGTGCGATCGACCCACAGCACGACCCGGCGGTCACCGAAGGTGTAGGTCACCTTCCTCTCAGCCCCGTCCCAATCGAGGGTCGCTCCCATCGCCTCACCTATGAACCGGAGTGGCACACAGGCGCGATCCTCGCGCAGCGTCGGCGCTGCCAACAGCTCCTGCTCCACTCCGTTCACCGCAGCAATCCTATTGCCAATCTGGAACGTAATTGTGGTAGAAGCGGTCTTGAGGCTGGCGGCGACTTCATCAGAGAGCGCGCTGAGCGACCCATCGGCGTATACTGCCCGTACTGCGTAGAAGTAGGTCTTGCCAGCGTTCACGGAGGAGTCAACGAACGTTGTCTCCGTTATCGGGAAGTCGTGTATCCGGCCAGCCGTCGAAGTCCCTCCGAGCGTCATTGAACGGTACACATAGTAGCCTAGCAAGGCCTTACCCGAGACAGGATCGGGGGGCAACCACGAGACGGTGATCGACTGGGCGTCGCTTCGAACACCTCCGTCAAGTATCCCTAGCATTTGCGGAGACTCCGAAGCAGGCTGCTGTGGCGGGGTCTGCCCCGGAGACTCCGAAGTAGGCTCCTGTGACGGGATCTGCCCCTGGGACTCCGTGATGGTGACATAGGCATACGCCGCCGGTCGGCTCATCTGCTTCGCCACGATTTTGACCACTCCGGAGTCTCCAGCCGGACGAGGGTTTATGCGCCGGTTGAATGCGCCATTCTCTGAAGGCACCACTTCAATAGTGCCAGCATAATAGGTGGAGGTCGGGGTTTCGGCGTACTCGATGTCAACACCGACGCCACTTGCCGCGTCTTCCGCCTCAAGAGTGACCGGTAGGCCGGGCGTGAAATCCTTACCCAGGACAGTCACGCAACCGCCATTTGGGATGGATTCGAGATCTACTCTGAGGCTGGGGGACCCGCTCCTCAATCTGACTGGAGCGGTCGCTGCCTTTCTACCTGCCTGCTCCACCACGAACGTGCACGGGCGCTCATCGAGTCCCGATCTGAAGCGCGATTCCAGGGTTCCGTCGACAGTCCCCACGGCCCAGGTGAGGCTAACGGAGCCGTCAGGAGGCACTTCCATCACTTTGGACTGGCTCGCCACTCCATACGAAACGCTGAACCCGCTATCGCTATCCGGCGGGGTCATCTCGCCGAACATCGTGTACACTGCTACGGTGGCGGGGTCTTGGTCCGGCCAGAGACCAGTGATGTTGACTGTCACCACCTGGCCCGGGTAGGCGCTGTCGGGGGTAACCTGAACGTTGATCGGGGTCGCCGGGCGGACTTCCACGTACGCTTCAGTGTGAAGGTTACCCTGGATGGCCTTGAGGCCGTACCTGCCAACCGGCGAAGGGATCGCGATATCGAGGTTGTACGTACGAAAGGTTCCGTCAGGCCCCGGGGTATAGCCTTCTCCGTTGATGCCGTTCAGGGACGCGTTGGACCAGAACGCCTCAGAGCCGGGAAGGGGCACCAACTTGACCGGTGAACCCGCCTTGAAGCCCCAACCTTCGGCGTGCAACCAGATTCCCTGGAGACCCGTCCTGGTGTTGCTCCACTTGTCTGAGGAGCCGATCTCGTTCGCAACCTTGACTGGCGTGATCTTGAGCGTCGGCGCGGCCGCCGCAACGCCATATCGCCCCGGAGCCAGAACGAGAATGACCGTCACCCATAGGGCAAGCACTGCTCGCGAGAGTCGTCGACTCATCATGTAACCTCCTTTTTACACGTCAACTATCGCTGGCGTCAGCCGGTGATGGACCTACGTGACCATTTGAGTGGACTCTTCTCTTACAGTCTGGAACTCACCAGCAGAGGATCCAGACTCCGAGGCCATGACCTTGACTATGTGTCTAGCTCGACTGGCACAGTGTCTATTCCTCCCTGTCCTGAGGCCAAGAATAATGGTTCTAGGAAGACGGGAGGCTAGATCCATGGATGACAAGCGGCGACGCCTTGGGGAAAGGCTACGGAATATCAGACAGAGTAAGCGCATGACCCAGGAGGAACTTGCCGAGAAGGTAGGCCTTCACCCTACCCACATCGCTAAGATGGAGGCGGGTGATAGGTCCCCAAGCCTCGCCACCGTTGAGCGCCTTGCCACGGCCCTAGGGGTCCAGCCGTCGTTTGTCGTGGGGGCAATGGACGAAGATTCGCCGTCGACGACTCCGCATTCGCCAGTCAGTGAAGGCCAGTTCAGTCCGGATAAGAGGAACGCCCTCATGAATGAAGTCTTAGGGCTACTTGAGGACTGCAACCCCCGCCAACTCGTCTTTGTGAGGGATTTCATTGCCATGTTGCACCGGTATGTCTGACGACGTAGGGCCCCGAAGGGGGTGTCTATTGAGGAGCAACAACGTGTGCCAGTGACTCCTGAGGGTGGTCCAGCGGATAAATCGCACTGAGGTCTACGGACTTTCCCGGAGAAGTGGGTTTCTCCCTCACTCTGCGGTTGGACGAGGCTTGATGACATTGAGCCTTTCTATGTTACCGCTGCTGTGTATCATGAGACCGATGCGTTTGCCCTCCAAATCAAATTCAAAGAAGAAAGCGGAAGGGGCATCCATCCCAATGTCGTCAGCACCTTCGCGCTTGATGACGGCTTTCGCAAGTCTATAAGGTTGGTTACTACTTTCCGCTATGATTTCGGCCTCCGCGATTACCCTCGCGTATCCACTGTTGATTCTTAGCACCTGTCCCTTTTGCTTCAACCTCATCAACCTGGAGTATCCGGCCCTAATCTGGTCGTAGGCCCAGTTCACGGCAATGCCCATCGCGAAAGGGAGGACCCAAGTAGCCCAAAGGCCGGCCCAAGATCCTACCGCAGCCGGTTCGTGGTGCCAGTGAACCTCCAAATCGAGACCTAGGGCTGCAAGTTCGGATGCATACTCGCCGGATTCTGCACCAAGCATTGCGGCGTCCTCGACCCGCACGAATGTGACCCTTGGTATCTCCCAAACGGACCGATCCTGACTCTGAAATCCTTCTACGTAACGCTTCCGAACTAACCTGCGCCTATCCTTCTTAAAGTGTTTCAGTTCATCCCCAGCATACGGGTCGCACTTGGCAATTGCTGTCAACGCCACGCCCACGACGTGGTCATCTTCGTACTCAAGGAACTGTCGAAGATGTGGAGCAACACCGCTATTGTGCAGCTCACCCAATGCCCAGATGACCCGAGCGAGCAACGCAGTGTCACGAACCACCGATGGTTCGTACAGGAGCCGAGTGTCGTCGGGTGACAACACGTAGGGCAATAGAGAGGCTAATCGATAGGATCCCTCTTCGTCTCCGCCGCAAGAAGACAGGTGTTGAAGCAAACCAGCCCTTACCGCCACAGCCTCGTCTGGATTTGACAGCACACGGCTAATGAAGCCTTCGTGATCTGACTCGAACGGGAGCACGTTTGCGGCACCTCCTGCTGACGATTACACAAGTCTTCGCTGAAAGACAGGCCCAACGGTCTATCGTGACGGGGACGATGAGCCTCCAATGGTACGTCTTCTCCTTACCACCTTCTCCCTCCTTCGCGTCGCCGCAATTATCGCGCACTTCCGCAGGAATGCGCGGCGTGAAATGGAATAAGGGAAAAAGGTGACGATGCAAGCAACCTGAGAGAGCGAAAGGAGGGTCTGTCCAGTGAATCACCTCCTATCCCTCGCAGAATTCATGGATAAGCACGAGGGTTTCATTCTTGGAGTCCTGACCCTTTTATATGCAGTTGCCACGTGCCTCCTCGTAAGAGAGACGAGACGTTCAGTTGAAGAGCTGAGGCAGGCGCGGGTTGAACAGAACAGGCCATACGTTTCTCTGAGTATTCAAGACAGAGCAGACGGACTCCCCGTGTTGGCTGTCCAAAATCGTGGACTCACTGCTGCCGTGAATATCAGAATCGCGCTGCCAAGCAGCATTATTGATGCAACAGAAGAGGTGCTGAAGGAAGCGGTCGTATCCACCCTTGCCAGCGGAGCACTCATGCTGGCTCCCGGGCAATCCATTATGTATGCTCTCTGTCAGCCAGGCCGTTTTGAGCCACTGAAGGCGCTCGGGACGGTGACGGTGCCTATGGAATACTCGGGTTTGGGCGGCACGTACCGAGACGCCGTAGTGCTGGATTTCAGGGCTTACGCTCCTGCCTTAATCAGCCAGTATGATGTTGCGGGCGTCCTATGGAAGATTCACGAGGATCTCAAAGAGAGACCAAGGTGACTGATCACTGCCCTGTCGCTTTTTCCCTCATGTAGGCGCAATTGTAGTGAAATTCCGCGAGAATCCATGGGTAGCGGAGAAGCGTGGGACAGTGCATAGTCGATGCTATTGCGACCGACCACTGATGCAGCATGAAGCATTACCCAACTTTATTGGGCAGGAGGAACAATGAGTAAACCGGACTTCGAAAACGAGCTGAAAAGGCTAATAGATGACGCAAGAGACGTAATGAAGTCCTTTGCTGAGAACAAACCTGTCATGAGGATTGAGTATCAGAAGTGGTACACGCGCGCCCTGGGTGCGGTTCGAAGTCTCATGCCTGATCGCTTGGCTGAGTTCCAACAGCTCTACAGAGACGAACGCAGAAAGGAGATAGCACCCCAAACGTACGGAATTCGGGACTATCTGGAAGGCTACGTATTCACCTTAGTCGATATCCAGGGACAGGAACCATCCTTGGCCTACTCCAAGCTGCAACAACAGTTTTGCATCCTCCTTTCGGCAACGACCCGACTGAATGACATACTGGCGAACGTCAAAGGGACCCTACAAGCAGACCTCTTCGACAATGAAGTCGATGCCGCGAAGGACCTGCTTAGAAACGGCCACCTCCGGGCAGCAGGAACAGTGGCAGGAGTAGTGTTGGAGCAGCATCTCAAGACAATTGCCCACATGCATACCGTCAAGACAAGAGGGAAGAACCCTAGCATCTCCGATTACAATGATGCCTTGAAGAACGCGGAGGTGTATGACGTGTCTCAGTGGAGACTCATACAGCGCTTGGCCGACCTGCGCAACCTGTGCTGCCACGCCCGGGACCGTGAGCCTACCAAAGACGAAGTGGAAGAGCTAGTTCGACAAGTCGATAAGGTCATAAAGACTGTGTCGTAGGCGGATCAGAGGGGGCCACTCCTGCAGAACGAGAGAGGAGAGATGGTGTAGACCTAGGACAACACCGCAATCCGAAGACCATCTAGGAAGTCTCCTTAGGTAAAGACCTGCTCACTGTCTCTATGTGCTTGGGGTGGTTTTCTTGGAGCGTTTCGAAGACCCTGCTCGCGGCGATATTCTTTATTATACTGACGGCTTCATTGCCAGTCCGAAGACACTGGCAATCTTATCTTTGCTCTTCGAGAGAGTCTTCACCTTCTACCTTGACCCGAACTATTACGCGAACACCTTGGAGGAAGGTCTGGCAAAGATAAGAGAGCGGGCTCCTGCAGAAGCGATGGTCAAGAGCAGAATCGTAGATTCCAAGAAGCACCTGTGGTCACGCAACTGTTCTGAGACCGCACAGTCCGATATGAAACTCTCTGTAATCCTTTTCTGGGAGGCAAACAGAGTACTTAGAAATGAGGGTGTGCTGTTGCCAATCGGCATTCAGCAGAAGCCTCCGACCTGGACGTCCCCTCTTCTCTTCCTGCAGTCTGATACGGGAAAGGGCTTCTTTGGAGCCGCAAGCTGGGCCAAGCAGCACAGACTGATTCCACCCGGATACGTTGATGAGGGATTCTTCCTCTACCACCGTATCCACCAGGCACTTGCCGGTCTTTCTTTCGCCTTTACATACGGGATGATCCCGTTTACGGATCACCCCCCTCTTTCCGACGTACTCCTATCAAGCCTGGAGTCTGGAAAAACGGAGAACCTCGCTTCGCCCGAAGTGCTCGGAAAGATGCTGGCTGCCAAGGCGGTATCCCACTTCGTGCCCAGCTTTGGCGAGTTGAAGCCTGACGAGATAATGGAGGTTAGACGCCGAACTCGTGATGAGCGTCTTGCATTTGTTGAGGCAATGACGACTCTCGTGCATACCATGCCCTCTGGTGGTTTCCTCAGGGAGTACGAGCAATACTTGGGTAAGATAATTCAGACGACTTTGGAGCCAGCCCTCAGAGACCTACAAAACAAGATTAGATCGGAGCGCAACTCCCTGTTCAGACGGTTGTGCGCTGATATGCTTGCTGCCTCGGCAGGACTGTCAGCAGCCGTGCAGTCACTCAAGGCCAATCCTTACTTGCGTATTCCGGCGATGTCGTCCACCGATTCCGGTAAGTCTCATCCACCCAGTCCGGAAAGTGTCGTCCACTTAGTCCGGAAAGTCCCGACCAGTCGGAGCGTAGCGACGGCGGGGGTCTTCCGGTCACGGTCCAAGCGTACTTGGCTGGCCGAGGTTATTGTTCACCTTCCGCATGGATTCCCCCTTCAGCGTCAGACGGTGGGCGTTGTGCACGAGGCGGTCCAGGATCGCGTCGGCCACGGACGGATCGGCGATTGTGTCATGCCACCGGTCGACAGGCAGTTGGCTGGCGATTATTGTTGAGCGAGCCTGGGAGCGGTCCTCCAGCACCTCGAGTATATCCCTGCTTTCGGTCGCGGTGAAAGGCGCCAGGCCCCAGTCGTCAAGTATGAGGACGTCCGTCTTGGCGAGCCTACCAAGGAGACGCGGGTATGAGCCGTCGCCCCGCGCGACCGGCAACTCGGAGAGAAGCCTCGGCAAGCGATAGTACCGGGCGCTGAACCCCTGGCGGCACGCGGCGTTGGCCAGGGCGCAGGAAAGAAACGTTTTGCCGGAACCGGTCGGGCCATCAATCAGGACGTTCTGATGTGAAGAGATCCAGTGTCCCGTCCCAAGGGTGCGGATGAATGCCTTGTCGAGGCCCCTGGGCTGGTCGTAGTCGATATCCTCGATACACGCCGGCAGCCTCAACTTGGCTTCCTTCAGCAGGCGCCTGAGTTTCCTGCTCTGCCTGTAGGTCCATTCGCTATCGACGAGAAGACCGAATCGCTCTTCGAAGGTCAGAGACTGAACATCGGGCTGACCCGCCTGCGCCACGAAGGCGTCGGCCATCCCCGTCAGGTGCATTTCGCGAAGTCTCTGCACTGTATGCTGGTCAAGCATCTTACTGCCTCCCGTAGTAGCCCGGCCCCCTCAGGTGTTCGTGGGGTGCTACAGGCTTTTGTTCTTCCGGCGCCTCCACCGGCATCCGGTCAAGTCCGTTCTCCAGAATCGACTTCACGCTGCGGTAGGAGCAGGCGCCTATGGCCACAGCGCGTTTGGCCGCGGCTTCGAGCCGGTCCCTGCCGTATCGGTTACCCAGTCTCAAGACCCCAAGGCAGGCGCGGTACCCCTGTTCAGGATGTGGTTTCGACTTCAGGATGTGACTTACCAGGGCTACCGTGGCGGCTCCAGTCCCTTCCGCCCAGTCGATTATCTTCGATGGGGTCCACTCCAGATGCCGGGCATGGGAAGCCGGCCTGTGCTCGGGGTTCGTAGAGCAGCGACCCCTGCCAAACTGGCGGGCATGACTTGCCACGCGATGGCCCTTGTGCAGTATCTCGACCGTCCTGGAGGTGAGCCTCACGTCCACCTCCCGGTGGACTAACTGATAGGGCACGCTGTAGAGATTGCGATCAACCTCCACGTGGTAATCGATGTTGACCCTGGCCTTCGTCCATTCGCCTATCTCGTAACGGTGAGGTGGCAACGGCTTGAGCGCCGGCCTGTCCATCGTCTCGTACAGGAATCGCCTGCTTCCCTCGAGCTTCTGAAATGGCCTAGCATTCAGTTCCTGGAGTCTCTCGAGGAATGCCGACTTTGCTTCCACCAGGCTGAAGAACGTCCGCTTACGCAAGGGCGCCATGATGTGTCTTTCCACCATCTGGACTCCGGCCTCTACTTTCGCCTTGTCGCGTGGCTTTCGAGGACGCGCCGGGATGATCACCGTCCCGTAGTGTGTGGCCATCTCAAGGTATGTGGCGTTGATATCGGGGTCATACCGGCATGCCCTTGTCACACCCGACCCTAAATTGTCGGGCACTACGATCTCGGGGACCCCCTTGAAGTACTCGAAGGCGTTGCAGTGGGCCTCGATCCACGGGCGCAGTTCCTCTGACCAGCATGGTTCGACGTACGTGTAGTTGCTAGCCCCAAGAACGGCTACGAACACGTGAGCATGTCTCACCGCGCCGGTTTCCGGATCGATTACGGGTATCGTGGGACCCGCGAAGTCCACGAACATCTTCTCGCCGGCGCGGTGCGTCTGCCGTAATACTACGTCGAGTTTCTTCACCCACTGCCGGTAGCGCTCGCAGAACTGGCTATACTGATATCCATCAGGGTGTTCCCGCTTGTATTCCAGCCACATTAGCTCCAGGGTCACGCCCTTCTTACGGAGTTCGGCGTGTATCGTCTCCATGTCCGGGGCCGGGCGGTTGACTGGGCGCCCCGCGGGGCATGGATACATGCGCCGGTCGAGTTCGACGTCATCGATGTCCTCCGGGAGGGGCCATCCCATGTTCGCCGCCTGCGCCTTGCGGACTACGTCGCCCACAGTGCTGTGTGAAACCGACAGGCTGCGGGCGATCTGCCGTATGCTGAGCCCGAGTTCGAATCGCAGTCGTATGATTTCCCTGGTCTTGCGCACGCTGAGCTTCCTCCTGTCCAAACCTACCGCCACCTCTCCCGAGTTTGAGCACAACTCGGGAATACGGTGGCCCACGTCCTGTACCTCTGGAGTCGCCCGGCGCCGCTACGCTGGCGGGGTGGTCGAGACTTATCGGAATCGATGGACGGGATTTATCGGAACAGGTGGACGGGAATTACCGGAATCGGTGTCCGAGACTTTCCGGAACAGGTGGTCGATCTTTTCCGGAATCCGCAATCAAGAACAGATGAACTGCTAGACAGGTCTTCGAACAACAGGCTCACCTTCGAAGCCGTTTCAGTGATTCGCAACCTTGGCGGCCTTGTGCCCCCCGGTCCAACACTGGTCACTTTGAAGGCGAATTGTATCAAATCTGCTTCGGTAGCCACGTGTTCAAGTTCGTAGGCCCACCCATGACCGGCAATGCTCACCTCATAGCTTCTGTCTCTTGGTTCCACAAAACAGGGTTCCTCCCTATCTCCTTGTTGTATTCCTAGCTCTCTCAATCTCCCGATTTCAGCCCTTTTCATAGCCCGAGAGGTTGAGCGAACTGACGATCCCATATGACCTTTGCGCTTACCGCTTGGGACAAGA
>JBLNBR010000007.1:0-93918 GCA_050260105.1 Ignavibacteriales bacterium
CAGGGGAGGACCCTAACGGGATATCTTCACCTCCAAACAGGCCCCGGGGGTGAAGGCCCTCTCCTCAGCGCTTCAACAGCGGATAGGCTTGGTCTTGGGGTAGTCTTGCGGAACCTCTGCCTGGTAAGGGCGATTTCTTGACACCTCCAACCGCCATCGGATATAATTCACCCTGAACCTTTGCGCGGGACAGCGTCGGGAGGCACAATTCCTTGAAGAGAACGTATCAACCAAAGGTGAGGAAGCACAAGAGGACTCACGGGTTCATGGCGAGGATGCGCACCGCAGGTGGCCGCAAGGTCATCAAGCGGAGGAGGCTCGTTGGGCGGAAGACGCTCACGGCATAGCCCGCTGGGGCTCGATTGATGCGAGGAATGCGGTCGGCGGATTGCGGACCGCGTTTGTTTTCACTGGGGGTTGTGGAGGCCGTGGCAGTATGCTGAAGCGAGCTGACAGGTTGCGCAAGCCCGCCGACTTCAAGGCGGTATACCGCCAGGGCAGGGTTTTCTCCGGGGATCTGCTGAGGCTCTATGCGCTGCCTTGCGGCAAGGGCAGGAAGGCGGGAGTGGTTGCCTCGAAAAAGATCGGCGGGGCTGTTGCCAGGAACCGTCTCCGCAGGCTTGTCCGGGAGGCCGTGAGGGCCGTATACCCCTTGCTGTCCGACGGGGTTCACCTCGTGTTCGTGGGCAGGAAAGGGGCTCGCGAGGCGTCGTTCCGGGATGTCAGCGCCGAGGTGCGCGGGCTCCTGGAGAGGGCGGGGATCCTTGCGGGCCGGGAGCGGGGTGGACATGGTTGACACTCGCGGCAAGGGCCGTTGTGGCGGTCATCAGCCTTTATCAGAAGGCACTATCACCTTACATTGGACGGACTTGCAGGTATTATCCAACCTGTTCAGAATACATGAGCGAGGCCGTCCGGAAATACGGCGCGGCGAAGGGGATCGCCCTGGGACTGCGCCGCCTGGCGCGGTGCCATCCGTTCGGACGTGGGGGCTACGACCCCGTACCATAGCGGGGTTTTGCTTCCAGGTTCCGGGGAATGATCCAGGGATAGGCACGAAAGGGAGGGCAATCGTTTGAGCTGGCTTTCAGGAATCATGCAGGAGGGGATAGCATACCTCTACGGGCAGACCGGCAGCTACGGACTGGCGATAATCCTGCTGACAATCATTGTCAGGATAGTGCTGTTCCCGTTCACGCTGATGCAGACCAAGTCTACCATGAAAATGCAGGAACTGCAGCCGCAGCTCAACGCACTCCAGAAAAAGTACAAGAGCGAGCCGGAAAGGCTCAACAAGGAAACGATGGAGCTGTGGAAGAAGCACAAAGTCAATCCTCTGTCCGGGTGCTTGCTCTTGCTGCTACAGTTCCCATTCCTAATAGCATTCTTCCAGGCCCTCGACAGATATGCGCCGCTCAAGACAGCTACGTTCCTCATCTGGCACCTGGGCCAGCCCGACAAGTTCATTCTTCCCGTGCTTGCGGCCGTGACCACGTTCTTGCAGGTGAAGGTGACGACGCCGGCTGGCGCGGACGCCAGCCAATCCTCCATGATGTTCGTTTTCCCGATACTGATAGGATGGATGGCGACGAGATTCGCGGCCGCCCTGTCCCTGTATTGGGTTGTGAGCAACATCTGGAGCATCGGCGAGAGGTTTGTGATCCCTAAAGTGCCTGTCCGGAAAGGGGAGGCGGGCGGAACGACATGAAGTCGGCAGACATGAAGTCGGTAGAGAAGAAGGGAAAGACTGCGGAAGAGGCGATCGCGCTTGCCCTCGAAGAGCTCGGCGAGGATCGCGATAACGTCGTGGTGGAGATCCTGGAGGAAGGCAGCAAGGGACTCTTCGGGCTGCTCGGCTCCAAGGACGCAAGAGTCAGGGTGACCGTCAAGGCGAGGAAGGTCCCCATAATCAGGGATCTTATCGAGGAAATCGCCAGAGCGCTCAACATTGGCCTGTTCCCGAAGATAACGGAGAGCGACGAGTACATCTTCGTGGACATCACCGGCAGCGAGGCGGGGATGCTGATCGGGAGGCACGGGCAGGCCCTTGACAGTCTGCAGTACATCCTGGGTCTTGCGGCTCAAAGGGTGACCGATGACCGGCGGCGCGTCATCCTCGACATAGAGGGATACCGGAAACGGCGGGAGGACTCCCTCAGGCGCCTGGCTGAGAGAGCGGCGGAGAGAGTGAAACGAACCGGAAGGCCGGTGACGCTCGAAGCCATGCCGTCGCACGAGCGCCGGATCGTCCACCTTGCGCTGCAGCAGGATGATTCCGTCGAAACACACAGTGAGGGAGAGGAGCCGTTCAGGAAGATAATCATCTCGGCGAGGCAATGAAAAGGCGGCTACAGTGCGCCGGCGATTCTCGCGAGCACGACGCCCGGGGAAAGCAAGAGGGAAAACGATAAGCGGTTCAGGACTGTTGCGCGAGGGTTCACTGCCGTCGCGCTTCTGCTATTTCGGGTATTCGGGATTGCCGAATCGTCGTGGGGAGTGTGACATGGAGTTCGTCCAGGGAGACACAATCGCGGCAATATCCACCCCGGCGGGTGAGGCCGGTATATCGGTGATAAGGATCAGTGGACCGGAGGCTCTCGAAGTGGCCGGAAGGGTGTTCCGCGGGGTCTTCCCCGCGGAGAGTCACTCCGTGGCGTATGGCCATGTGGCCGATCCGTCGTCTGGAGAGACCCTGGACGAGGTGCTCTTGACGGTGTTCAGGGCGCCCAGATCGTACACGAGGGAGGACGTCGTTGAGATCGGCTGCCACGGGGGCGCCGTGGTCGCCAGGCGGGTGCTTCGTGCGGTGATGCGAGCAGGTGCGCGGGCGGCGGGACCGGGTGAATTCACAGCGAGGGCGTTTCTGCATGGCAGGATCGATCTCTCCCAGGCGGAGGCCGTGCTGGATCTGGTTCGTTCCAGGACGGGTTCCGCGGCCGCCGCGGCGCTGTCGCAGGTGCGCGGGGGGCTTTCGTCGGAGGTCAGGGACGTTCGCCTGGGGATAGTGGATATGGCGGCGTGGATTGAGGCGGGTATCGACTTTCCGGATGAGGTTGGGGATCCCCCGGCCCAGGAGATAGGGCGGCGCCTGGCGGATGCGATCGGCTGTATAGAACGGCTGCTGAAGACCGGCGAGAAGGGCCGGGTCCTGAGAGAAGGCTTGCGGGTTGCGCTCGCGGGTCGCCCCAACGTGGGGAAGTCATCGCTGCTCAACGCGCTGTTGCGTGAGGAGCGGGCGATCGTGACGGATATTCCCGGGACGACGAGGGATGTCATAGAGGAGTCGGCGGACATCTCGGGGGTTCCGGTGGTGCTCGTGGATATGGCGGGCGTCAGGGAGACTTGCGACACCATCGAGCGCATCGGCGTGGAAAGGGCGCGGTCCGAGATAGCGGGGGCCGGCGTGGTTGTAGTTGTGCTCGATGATTCGGAGGGCGTGACGCCCGGGGACGAGCGCGTGGTCCGGGAGGTATGCGCGGGGCCGCAGCCCGTGGTGATCGCGGTCAATAAGGTGGACCTGGGTCACGGCGGCATCGGGGAGAGGGACGTCGAGGGGTTGTTGGGGCAGCGGCACACGGTGAAGGGGGTCGTCCGGGTCTCCGCCAGGACGGGCGAGGGGTTGGAAGGCCTGGAGCACGCGATTCTTTCCGCGGCAGCGGGGGGCGCGATCGAGGGTCAAGGCGGAGTCGTGGTCACGCGCCTGCGCCACCTCGAGGCGCTGGAGCGCGCAAGGGCCGCCCTCCGGGAATCGCTGGGCATCGTTGAAGGCGGGCTCCCCTTGGACCTGGCCTCGGCGGCGCTGCGCGACGCCGTCGACGCACTGGGGGAGATCACGGGGGAGACGGCGTCTGACCAGGTGATAGACAAGATATTCAGCGAGTTCTGCGTGGGGAAGTAGTACGGCGGGCGTGCGGGAAGGGGGGTCGGAGTACGGTGGGCGATGCGAATATGCCGTTGAGCGGCGAGTATGACGTCATTGTGGTCGGAGCGGGACACGCGGGCTGCGAGGCTGCGCTGGCGGCTGCGCGCATGGGATGCATCACAGCCGTATTCACGATCAGCCTGGATGGGATAGCACTGATGCCGTGCAACCCGGCGATAGGGGGGCCCGGGAAGGCGCATCTGGTGCGGGAGATCGACGCACTGGGCGGCGAGATGGCGCGCAACACGGACAGGTCTCTCCTCCAGATCAAGATGTTGAACACCGGCAAAGGCCCGGCGGTGCAGGCGCTGCGGGCGCAGTGCGATAAGAGGTTGTACCAGGCGAATATGAGAAAGGTGCTGGAATGTCAACAGAACCTGCACGTGAAGCAGGGAGCGATAACCGGGATACTTGTCCGGGACGGCAGGGTCGCGGGTGTTACGACCGGCACTGGGATGACCTACGCGGCACGGGCCGTCGTGGTGACCACGGGCGTCTATATGGAGAGCAGGGTCATCACGGGAGAGTACTCGGTAAGCTCCGGTCCTGCGGGGTACCTCCCGTCGCTGGGCCTGTCCGCATGCATCCGGAGCCTCGGACTGGAGACGGGGAGGTTCAAGACCGGAACGCCTCCCAGGGTTGAGGGGCGTAGCGTCGATTTCTCCAGGATGACGCCCCAGCCGGGCGATGAGCGACCGCTTGCCTTCTCATTCATGACGCAGCCGGCGGCCGGACCTCAGCTGCCCTGCTACCTGACTCACACGACGCCCCGGACCCACGAGTTGATAAGGCGCAATCTCCACCGCGCTCCGCTCTACAACGGTTCGATCAAGGGGAAGGGACCGAGGTACTGCCCGTCTATAGAAGACAAGGTCGTGAGGTTCGCGGAGAAGGACCATCATCCGGTTTTTCTGGAACCCGAGGGGTGGGAGACGAACGAGATGTACGTCCTGGGGCTGTCCACAAGCCTGCCCGAGGATGTCCAAGTGGAAATGGTGCGCACCGTGCCGGGCCTCGAGAATGCCGAGATCCTGCGACCGGGGTACGCCATTGAGTACGATTACATCGTGCCGTCCGAGATGGAGGCGACGCTGCAGGCGAAGAAGGTACGTGGGTTGTTCGCAGCCGGGCAGGTGAACGGTAGTTCCGGTTACGAGGAGGCCGCGGCGCAGGGGATCCTGGCCGGCATCAATGCGGCCAGATTTGTGAAGGGCGCGGCGCTAGTCACGATCGGGAGGTCGGAGGCGTATATCGGGGTGCTCGTCGACGACCTTGTCACGAAGGTGCCCGACGAGCCTTACAGGATGATGACCTCGAGGTCGGAATACAGGCTCCTCCTCAGACAGGACAATGCCGACCTGCGCCTTACGGAGCTCGGGCGGCAGGTCGGGTTGGTGACTCCGGAGAGGTACGAGGCTTTCAGGAGAAAGAAGGGCCTTATCCAGGAGATGCTCGGTTTGTTGAAAAGGGTGATGCAGCCATCGGCGTATGTGAACGCTGTGCTCAGGGAGAGGGGGTCGTCGGAGCTGCACGGTGCTGTTGCGCTCGAGGCGCTGCTCAGGCGGCCGGAGATCCGGTACGAGGACCTGCGAAGGATGGACCGGTACCTCCCGGCGTTCCCGGCTGAAGTGGTCGAGCAGGTCGAACTGGGTTTCAGGTACGCGGGGTATCTCGCCAGGCAGGCTGCTCAGGTCGAGCGGTTCAGGAGGCTCGAAGGAAAGGCGCTGCCGCGGGACGTGGACTATCTGTCTGTGCCCGGAGTGTCGACGGAAGGCAGGCTGAGGCTGTCGAGGACGCGCCCGTTGTCCGTCGGGCAGGCCATGAGGATACCGGGGGTGTCGCCGGCGGACGTGACTGCGCTGCTGATCCATCTGGAGGAGAGGCGGCGGGGAAGGGGTCTAAATGGACCGGCCGGGGTGGATCGGACTGCTAGAGAGGAGTGCCTCTGAAGCGGGTTTCAGGCTGACGGAGGAACAGATGCGGGCATTCCGGGTGTTCCGGGACGAGCTGCTGTCGTGGAATACCCGCATCAACCTGACGTCGCTCACGGAGGACGAGGACGTCGTGATAAAGCACTTCGTCGACTCCCTGCTTTGTCTCAGGGGCCTGGAGCCAGGAGGCGGA
Source organism: Ignavibacteriales bacterium (assembly GCA_050260105.1). GTDB lineage: Bacteria > Bacillota > Sulfobacillia > JABLXB01 > JABLXB01 > SM1-B181. The sequence continues at coordinate 6,047 of JBLNBR010000007.1, forward strand.
CAGGAGCGGGACGGAGTAGCCGGGGGTCATCCCGGGTGGTCTTCCCTTGTGGACGTGGGGAGCGGGGGCGGATTTCCCGGGATACCGCTGGCGATCGTGAGGCCGCGTGCGAGGGTGTGGCTTCTGGAATCAGTCCGGAAGAAGTGTGAGTTCCTCGAGTCCGTCGTGAGGGCCCTGGGACTGGAGGCTGCGGTCGTGTGGAAGAGGGCGGAGGATGCGGGAAGAGACCCGTCCCTCAGAGAAATGTTCGATGCAGTTGTGTCGCGGGCTGTAGCGGCGATGCCGGTACTCGCTGAGTACTGCCTACCGCTATGCCGCGTGGGTGGTGTGGTTGTGGCCATGAAGGGGCCCGAGGGCGGGCCGGAGGCGGATCATGCGCAGGAGGCGATCGGCGCTCTCGGAGGGCGGATCTCCCGCGTCGATGAATACGAGCTGCCCTGGGGCATGGGGAAGAGGTCGCTTGTGGTGATAGACAAGGTAAGGGCCGTCCCGGGACGGTACCCCAGGAAGGCCGGGATTCCGGCAAAGAAGCCGCTGGGAGGCATATGCGAGCGCGTCACGTAGGCTAGACTGGGAGGCTGCGGGCCCAGGTCACCGAGGGCTATTGCCGGAGTGTAGGGGTGGCTGGCTCGCCCATGAAGGATCGATGACGCCGCCCGCCGAAATCTGGAGGAGGATCCAGAATATGGCAGGGCGGTGTTGTCATTGAGACGTGCCCTCTGGTTGAAGGGGTTCGGCAAGAGAGAGCGGACTGGAATGGCCGCGCCCCGGGCGGACGAGTGCGAGGTTCGCGAGATCCCGGTCGATTCCATTCTCTTCAGCCCGTACCAGCCGCGGGATGGACCCGGGGATGGGCTTGAGGAACTGTGCGAGTCTATCAAGGCCCACGGCGTCATCCAGCCGGTTATTGTGAGGCGCACGGGGGCCGGGTATGAACTCGTGGCGGGGGAGCGGAGGGTGAGGGCATGCAAGATGGCCGGGATGGAAAGGATTCCCGCGATTGTCAGGGACTACGACGACCGGTCGTCTGCGGTTGCGGCGCTCATAGAGAACGTGCAGAGGGCGGGGCTGCAACCCCTCGACGAGGCCGAGGCTTACAGGCGGCTGGCAGCGGAATTCCATCTTACGCAGGGGGAGGTGGCGCGCGCGGTTGGCCTGAGCCAGGCGGCTGTAGCGAATAAGATCCGCCTCCTGAAGCTATGTGACGAGGTGAAGGCGGCACTCCGGTCAGGGAGGATCGCTGAGAGACATGGGAGGGCCCTGCTGAGGCTGGAGGGGTCTGAGGCGCAGGCGAGGGCGCTGGATACCGTCTTGAGACGGGGACTCAGCGTTGGGGAGACGGAAGCGCTGGTAGAAGAGGTATTGGCAGGCAATCGCGGCGGCGGGCCCCTGGGGGGGCGCAGGCGCCTGAGGATGAGGGTGGGCGTCTTCAAGGACGTGAGGCTGTTCGTGAATTCGTTCAGGGCGGCGATCAATTCACTGCGCCGGGCGGGGATAGCTGCGACGCTGGAGGAAAGGGAATCTGAGACGGAGATTGAGATGACCATGAGAATACCCAAGGCGGCGGTTAACGTGGGACTCAGGCGGAGACGCGCGGGCGCACGGGCGGGAAAGGCGTGATGAGCGGGGCGAAGGCGGTGATGGGCGCGGTGCGGGCGCGAGAGCGCCCGCTTTGTGTTGTCGGTTCGTGTCGGAACAGGAAGGGGTTGGATAGATGGCGACGAATAGGAGCGAAGGAGGCGCAGTGAATGCCGGGGTGATGTAATTGGGAAGGGTTATCGCCATCGCCAACCAGAAAGGCGGGGTCGGGAAGACCACCACTGCCGTCAATCTGGGGGCATGCGTCGCGGACCTGGGGCGAAGGGTGTTGGTGGTGGACATCGACCCGCAGGGGAATGCGACGAGCGGCCTCGGAGTGGATAGGCGGAAGATCAGGCGCTCTATCTACGACGTGCTCATTAACGGCACGCCGCTCCAGGAAGTGATCGTCGCCTCGGCGATAAAGGGACTGTTCGTTGCCCCGTCCACGATGGATCTGGCCGGAGCGGAGATCGAGCTTGTCACCATGATGGGTCGTGAGGGGCAGTTGAAGAGGGCGCTCGATGGTGTGCGGGCGGGGTACGACTACGTATTTGTAGACTGCCCGCCGTCGCTGGGATTACTCACGCTCAACGCACTCACGAGCGCGGATTCGGTGGCGGTGCCGATCCAATGCGAGTACTACGCCCTGGAGGGCCTGGGACAGCTGATGAAGACGGTCACCCTGATCCAGCAGCGGCTGAATCCCTCGCTGGATATCGAGGGTGTGATCCTGACGATGTTCGACGGCAGGACGAACCTGTCCATTCAGGTGGCGGAAGAAGTGAAGAGATACTTCCGGTCGAAGGTGTACGCGACAGTAATACCGAGAAACGTGAGGCTCAGCGAGGCGCCGAGTCACGGAAAGCCAATCACTCTGTACGACAGCCGGTCCCGCGGGGCCGAGGTGTACAAGGAACTCGCAAAGGAAGTGGTGTGCCGTGCCGAAGAGGGGTCTAGGTAGGGGGCTTGAGGCCCTGATCCCGGACGTGGGGGTCGAGGGCGGGGAAGAGCCGTTGGAGATCCCGATAGCGGACATCATGCCGAACGCCCTGCAACCCCGGCGCAGATTCGATGACGAGAAGATGCAAGAGCTCGTGCAGTCGGTGAAGGAACACGGGGTCGTCCAGCCGGTGCTCGTGCGGAGACGCGGGGACAAGTACGAGCTGATCGCGGGCGAGAGGCGGTGGCGGGCGGCCCAGGCGGCCGGCTTGCGGGGCATACCCGCGATGGTACGGGATTTGAGCGATGCGGACGCCATGGAGGTTGCGTTGATCGAGAACCTCCAGAGGGAGGACCTCAACCCCATGGAGGAGGCGGAGGCGTTTGAGCGTCTGGGTCGGGAGTACAACCTGACTCAGGAGGAGATCGCGAGTCGGGTTGGGAAGAGCCGCCCTCACATAGCGAACACCCTCCGGCTCCTGCAACTCCACAAGTCCGTTCAGGATATGGTGCGGTCGGGGGCGCTGGCGATGGGGCATGCCCGAGCGCTTCTTGCCCTGCGGGGAGTGGAGCAGGTGCGAGTGGCGGAGGCCGCGGTGGGGAAGGGGTTGTCTGCGCGCGGGGTGGAGGCGATTGTACGGCGGATGACCACCGGCGGAGAGCCCGCGAAGCGCGCGCGGGTGGCCCGGAGGGCCGCCGAGCTGGTTGATGCCGAAGCGCGGCTGAGGGAGATCCTCGGGACGCAGGTTAGGATCGAAGGCGATGGGAGAAAGGGCCGGATTGAGATATCCTACTACAGCAAGGACGACCTGCAGCGGCTGGTGGACATCCTGATGCGGCCGGCGGAGGAGGCAGCGGCGGGCAGGGACGAGAAGTGAGTGTTTCACGTGGAACATTCGAGGAAACATGAGTGGCGGCAGGAGTGAGCGGCTTTGCTTGGCACGATAGTAAACACCGGGGCGGTGATTGCCGGAAGTCTCCTGGGCCTGGGAGGGCTCAGATGGGTTCCTGAGGAAACCAGGCGGACGCTGACGGGCGCGATGGGATTGACCGTGACGGTAATTGGGGCCGGAATGGCGCTCAAATCCACGGACATCCTGATCGCGCTCTCGAGTCTCGTGGCCGGCGGTGTGATAGGTGAGAGCCTCCGGATCGAGCGCCGGTTGGAGGGCCTGGCGGGCCGGTTGGGGTCGAGGTTCTCGGCGGGACGCGGGGAGTTCGCCCGCGGGTTCATGACCGCGACCCTCATCTACTGCACCGGATCCATGGCGGTAGTAGGGGCGATACAGGACGGGCTGCAGGGCAGGCACGACATCCTGTACACGAAGGCAATCCTCGATGGGGTGACCTCCATGATGCTGTCGTCGACCCACGGGATCGGGGTGGCGTTCTCCGCAATACCGGTGTTGCTCTACCAGGGGAGCATCGCTTTGTTGGCCTCTCTGGCCCAGCGGTTCTTGACGGATGCCGCCGTGGCGCAGCTGAGTGGTACCGGGGGCATACTCCTCATGGGAATCGGACTGAACATGCTTGGCGCGACCACAGTGGCAGTTGGGAATCTGTTGCCGGCGATCCCTCTGGCCGCAATAATCGCGCTGGTCAGAGCGGCTTTGTGATTCGCAGGCTGGCGGCACAGTGACGGAAGAGGGGTGGAATCGATGATGTCGCTTTCGCAGATCCGGCCCGCGTGGGTGGAGGTGGATCTCGACGCCATCGGGCGTAACATACAGAGGTTCAGGCGACTGACCGGGGATGGGGTCTCGATCATGGCGGTCGTCAAGGCGAATGGCTACGGTCACGGGGCGGTGGAGGTTGCGCGGGCATCGCTCGAGGCCGGCGCGGGCTGGCTGGGCGTGGCGATGCTGAGTGAGGCGCTCGAGCTCCGGCGTGCGAAGATTACGGCGCCGATCCTGATCCTGGGCTATACCCCGGAGGAACAGGCGGAGTCGGTGGTGGTTCACGATCTCACGCAGGCCGTATGGACACCATCCATGGCGGCGGCGATGCTGGAGGCCGGCCGCAACGTGGGGAAGCCTGCCAGGATGCACCTCAAGATCGATACGGGTATGTCTCGGATAGGGGCGCGGCCGGGAGAGGAACTGGCGTCCGTCGTTCGCGCCATCAAGGGTGCCGGGTGCCATCAGGTGGACGGCGCCTTTACGCATTTCCCCGCGGCGGATACGGACCCTGCGTTCACCGAACACCAGTTCGCTACATTCATGGGAGCTATTGAGCAGATCCGCGGGCAAGGGGTCTTCCCAGGAATACTCCACTGCTGCAACAGCGCGGCCCTGCTCCTCTACCCTCGCTACCACCTGGACATGGTGAGGCCGGGGATCGCGGTTTACGGCTATCCACCCGTTCCGGCTGAGGGGCTGGACGTTCCCCTCACGCTGAGGGCCAGGTTGTCCCATGTCAAACAGGTATCCCCGGGTGCGACAGTAGGCTACGGCCGGACGTTCAGAGCGACGAGCGAGATGGTTGTGGGAACGGTACCGGTCGGATACGCTGACGGGTACAGGAGACAGCTGTCGAACTCAGGGGAGGTGTCCGCGATGGGTGTCAGGGCGCCCATCGCCGGCCGCGTGTGTATGGACCAGTTCATGGTGGATCTGAGCCGGATCCCCGGGGCACGGGCGGGTGATGAGATCGTGCTGATGGGGGGACCCGGCCCCAGCGGGGAGGATATCGCGGCTTTGGCCGGGACGATTGTGAACGATGTGTTGACCGGATTGAGCCCCAGGTTGCCGCGAGTCTATCGGAAGGCCTCCAGCCTCTACATGTTGGATGAGAAGGGGAACAGGGTGGACCTCTGTGAGGCGCCGGCGCATCGTGGCGGGAAGGCTATATCGACTCGAGGAAACCTCCGATAAAAGGTGCAGAAGAAATATATGTAACTGAAGGAAAACTGCGCCGCGCGTGGAACTTATAACAAACCGGCATCGTCTAGAGCTGGTTTATGTTGTGTCAGGGAAAGTGCTAGGGATTCAGCAAATGGTGGTGGAGCGCTTGCCGGGCACGGCCAAGAAGGACGACAGGTCTTTCACCATAATGGTTCTTCCGCACTCCGGCGAGAAAGCGATCTCGTTCCGGCTGAGAATATCGTGGCTCAGGGCGGGAGCGGCCGTGCTTACAGTCGCCCTTCTGACGCTGAGCATCTTCTGCGTCAGGTACGCAAGAATGAGCATAAGCTCTACGCAGTACCATTCGGAACTCAACCGTCTGCGGGAAGAGAACTCCAGCCAGAAGGCGCTCCTCGAAGACTACGAGAAGGACGCCGCCGAGGCGGCCGCGCGGCTCGATCGTCTCGATGCGCTGGACAAGCAGATACGAGAGCTGATAGACAGGGAGTCCGCTGTGTTATCGGCCAGGTCCGGGGGATCGCGACCGGCGCAGCAACCCAGGGAAGAGAAGGTGGCCGTGGCCGAGGTATCGCGCAGCGGCCTGGGTGTGCGGAGACAGGGCCTGTTCACAGCGCTCATCGAGGAGGCTTCCATCCGCGAACAGAGCCTGCTGTCCTTGAAGGACGGGCTCGCAAGCACAATTGCGTTCCTCAGGGCGAAGCCGTCGATAATGCCTACACTGGGGTCGATAACCTCGCCCTTCGGCTACCGCCGGTCACCGGTTTCGAAGCGCAGCGAATTCCATGAGGGTATGGACATCGGCGCCCCGTACGGCGCGCCCGTAAAGGCTTCGGGGGACGGTGTCGTGACGTTCTCCGGGTATCACGGCGGCCTCGGGAGAACCGTGATCATCGATCATGGCTACGGGATCAAAACCTGGTACGGGCATTGCTACAAGCTCCTGGTTCGCCAGGGGGAGAAGGTGACACGGGGTCGAGTCATAGCATACGTGGGCTCCAGTGGGTTGTCTACCGGACCGCACCTCCATTACCAGGTCACGGTCGACGGCACGTACGTAGATCCCCGGGAGTTCCTCGAGGTGAGCGAGGCACAATAGAGACTGGCTGAAGGGGTTGGGAATATGTTCGGTAAAAAGGACGGGCCCGAGAGAAGCGATAAGATCGAAACCATTGTCGGCCAGGATACGGAATTCAAGGGGACAATCACATCGTCGGGCGGCGTCCGGGTGGACGGCCGGATCGAAGGTGAAATAAACTGCAAGGGCGACGTCATCATCGGTGAGACTGCCACGGTGATGGCCAACATCAGGGGCCGAAACGTGACGCTTGCCGGCGAGGTCAAGGGGAATATCGACACCGAGGGAAAACTCGAACTCGCCACTACGGCCCGGCTCACTGGAGACATCAAGGTGGCGAGCCTGACCGTGGAGGACGGTGCTCTGTTCAGAGGGGCCAGCGATATGAAGAAGGACAGCAAGGACACTATGCCCAAGATGTCCCCACTACCGATCCCCAAACCCTGAACAATGAAGACTGATACCATACCCAATCGCGAGATTGGGTTATTTGTTTTTTTGGTCCCGAGGTGATGAGCACGCCTTCTTTGTACATAGTCAACCCGGTGGCGGGGAAGGGGAAATCCCTGCGGATATGGCGGGATGTTGAAGCGAGATTGAGACGCCGGCGCCTGCCCTTCGAATCCAGGATCACACCCGGACCGGACACAGTGGCGGGCATTGCGGAAGAAGCGGTAAGTGAGGGATATGATACCGTCATCGCAGTAGGCGGTGACGGCACAGTCCGGGAGGTCGCAGGGGCCCTCGCCGGATCAAGCGTGCGGTTCGGCATCATACCATCCGGCACAGGCAATGATTTTGCCCGCACACTCAACCTGCCAGGGGATCTCGATGACATCATCGACGTGGTCACCGGGAACGAAACTACACCGGCAGACCTGGGACAGATGAATGGCAGATACTTCGTCAACATCGCCGGGGTCGGCGTGGATACGGAGATCGTAGAGGAAGTCAACAGGCGCCCTGTCGTGATAAACGGTACCATAACGTACCTAATCTCTGCCGTCAGGACCGTTCTCAGGTACGAGCCGCCTGCGATGACAATAAGGGTGGACGGCACGGAGGTACGAGGGCGAGTACTGGTGCTGGCGATCGCCAATGGCAAATACTATGGTGGGGGCATCAAGATGGCGCCTGATGCCCGCGTGAACGATGGGTTGTTCCACGTGCTCGTGGCGAAGGAGATCGGCCGGTGGGAGGCGTTGCGGGTGTTGCCCCTGACGTACTCGGGAAGGCACGTTCGCCACAAGAAATGCTTCACCTATACCGGGGCGGAGGTGACGGTCGAGGCGGATAGGCCCCTGGCCGTCCAGGCCGACGGTACAGTAGTAGGAAGGTTGCCGATGACGTTCAGGGTCGTCCCACACGCCCTCAACGTGCTCACACGGTCGTCGCACAGGAGGTGAGGCCGTGGTGTTCAAGGACAGGAAAGAGGCGGGGCGCCTGCTACTCCGGGAGGTGGAGGCCCTGGGCCTGGCCAGCCCTGTTGTTCTGGGCATTCCCCGCGGGGGCGTCGTGGTCGCCGCTGAGGTGGCGAGAGGGCTGGAGGCGCCGATCGACGTGATAATCCCCCGGAAGATCGGCGCTCCGTCAAACGCCGAGCTCGCCATCGGGGCGATCGCCCAGGACGGTACCGTGATCTTGGATGAGGCCATGGTCAGGGCCCTCCGCGTGGAACGGGGGTACATCGAGAGGGAGGCGCGCAGGCAGACTGCGGAGATAGACCGCAGGCTGTGGGTGTACAGAGGGGACCGCCCCGCCGTCGGACTCGGCTCGATGGACGTGATAGTGGTGGACGACGGCATCGCCACTGGGCTCACGATGACCGCGGCGCTCCGGTCCGTGAGCAATCAGTCGCCGTCGTCAGTCGTCCTCGCAGTCCCCGTTGCCCCAGCGGAGGCTGTCGAGCGTCTCGCGCCCGAGGTCGATCACCTCGTGTGCCTTGCTACGCCCGAACCTTTCTACGCTGTGGGGCAGTGGTACGCCCGCTTCGATCAAGTGGATGACGACGAAGTCATCTCCATCCTCAACCGGGATATGTGAGTTGCCACCTGGGGAGACTTCCGGGCGGAGGTGTTCCGCGTGAAGAAGACCATCGCCGTGGAAGATGAGCTCTCGAACGTCGTGGCCGCACTTGAAAGAGCCGGCTACCAGGTGGTTGGGATGGACGATCCCCGGTGGAGAGAGGCCAATGCGGTCGTCATCAAGGGAATGGATAGGGATTTCATGGACGTTCAGGACGTGAGTACCCGGGCGCCCGTCATTGACGCCAGTGGACTGACGGCCGAACAGGTGCTGAAGACAGTGGAAGACAGGATGGCCTTGCAGGGAGGACACCCATGAGAGCCGACCTCAGCCCGTGGGCTATGGCGTTTGCCATCGTCATGACAAGGTTGAGCCTCGTATTCTGAAGGACGAGATACTCCATAAATCCGCTCACGTTCACCGTGCCCGTTATAAAGAAATCACCCACCGGCGGCAGGGATTTGTTGACCCCTGCCCCCGGTCTCAGCGGGCCCCTTCCAATGAGTACGCTGCCCACATGGTCGTGTCTGCCCAGGCATGCGTCCACGGCGATCATGACGGCTGAGGGGTACTTGCTCAGGAGGCCGCTCAATTCGTCCGCAAGGTTCGCGGCATGAAGGGGTTCTTCGAGATCACCTACCACGAAGACCCCGGGCAGCGGGTCCTTCTTCAAGGCCGTCCCCACGAGAGGCCCCAGTGAGTCGCCTGTTGACCTGTCGGTTCCGATGCACAGAACGCATATGGGGTGATTGCACTCCGGTTCGAGCAGCCTGTGAACTGCGAGAGCGATGGCTCTTGACGCTTCGGGTAGGCGGGCGTCAATACGTTGTTCGAGATCACCTGCCACGGCCCAACCCCCCGGGGTAGTCTTGCCGGCGGTACGGTAGAAGTATATGGCCCGTGCCGTCAATGGTATGCATTTCCTCATGGAATGGGCTGCGTGGAGGCGGAGGATAGCGGCCGGGCGTAAAGAATAGTTGATCGGCAATTGACGAAGGACCTACAGGGCAGGCCGTCCCCATGACTAACTTGACCGCCGCAGACAGAAAGAGGCGTGTGCTGTCGCCGGGCCCTCGCTTGTGGATCAGGAGGGCTGCTGTTGTATTGGCGGCGGGCGCGTTGCTGACCGCGGGGATCGCCGGGACCATGAGACTGGTGGCAGGGAGGCGGCGTCCGTCTCCGGGCCGGCTTTTCGCCGGCCGGATCGCGGCCGGCGCGGTGTTGGCCCCGGGACCGTCCAGTGTGCTCGCATTCTGGCGTGGGGACGACGGCATACGTGTGAGCCGTGTGCCGCTGAACGGAGCCGGCGTGGATTCGGCGTTGGTCTGTGCAGATGGAGTGATATGCGCCGGGGATGGCGCGGCATCGGTGACCGACAGGGCTACAGGGATCATCAGACACTATTCCACTGACGCGACCGGCGTTACGCCGGCCTGGACGACGAGAAGTCCGGGTGCGGTGATGGCCGCGGCCAGCCAGAAGGCTGTTGTGGTCGTGACGGGAGCGAGCGCCGGCGGGAAAACGGGCTTCAGAGTAAAACGGCTGGATACACGCGGGCGGGCGCTATGGGATCGGGAGGCCACGGCTGGAATCCCGCTGTTCCTGAGAGTCTTTCAGGGAGGACAGTTCATAGCGGGCGTGCTACAGGTCAAAGAGTACCCGTCAACCACCCTGTTCATCGGGAACGATTCGGGATGGGCCGAGACCAAGCCCGTCCCTGGACTGGTGAAGTGCGTGGCTGCCGGAGCGGGACTGGTGGTTGTGGGATCGGGATCATCCGTGTACGCTCACGATCTCAGCGGCCAGCTGGAGTGGTGTATCGAGCCGGGAGGAACCCCTGTGGACGTGTGCGTGGGCGCCGGCGGTGTGCTGGCCGCGGTCCGGAAGAGGGCGGAGAACGGCCTCGCGAGTCTATTTGTCGGGGACTTCGTGGCAATGTATGATGTAGAGGGGGCCCGTTTGTGGAAAGTGGACCTGAAGCCCGGCGTCACTTGCGTACGGTGCTTCGGGAATGGGGTCCTCGCAGGAACATCGGCGGGCGTGGTTGCCCTGGATTACGGGGGTAGAATCCTCTGGGAAGTGAAACTGCCCTCGCCAGTCAAACGTCTTGAGATTGCGCCCGGCGGGAATCAGTTCTACGTCAGCACCGAGGCGGGGGAGCTTTACTCGTATAGTCTCGGCCCCGCTTGAGAAGGGTGTTCGAGTGGGCAGAATCCAGGCGACCGATCTGGTCGAGATAATCGTTGGGACAGTCACCGCCGCCCTGGTTTGTACCTGGACGAGTGGCGGTGCGTTGCCGGTACTGCCACGCACCCTGCTCGTATTTCTCTGCATGAAAGTCTCCGGAGACCTCCTGCGTGCGGTGCTGGCAAAGGATGAGACTCACTATCTGGAGGACATCCTCGGGGATCTGGCGACCTACAGTGGTCTCGCCGTCGTGTCCGCGGCCGCGATATGGGCCGCCTGCAGGTACCTGGGCGGAAACGTGGAGCCGGTCTTCCCCGGGGCGGTGGCGCATGCATTGTTGACGATCATGCCCGGGCGGGAACAGCGAAAGCAGGCTTCCGGGGGGTAACATTGATGTCGTGGATAGACATTATCATAGGAATCTACCTTCTCTACTCCGTGGTATCCGGCTGGAGAAGAGGCCTGGCGGCGTGTTTCTTCGGGATAGCGGCAGGCCTGCTCTCTATCATCGGAGCGGTGACCCTGTGTAAGCCGGCCGTCGCTCTACTGGACGAGTACACCGGAGCGGTTGCGGCGGTTTCCTCTCACATCCAGCGCGTTCTTGGAACGTCCCTTCCCTCTGCGACTCGGATGACCGGCATCCTGGGCGCCATGCGCGTGGATCTTTCACCGGGCATCAAGCCTGCGGCCGACCTCCTCGGGCGGGCGGTGATGGCCGCTGTCTGTTTCTTCGTACTGTTGATACTCATTAGAATAGTGCTATTGGCGGTGAGTCGCGTTATGGTGTTCCCCTTTGAACACGGTCCGGCGGCCCTCATCAATCGCCTGGCCGGAGCCGCCTTCGGCGGCGTGCTGGGATTCGCGAACGTCGCCATCCTCTGGGTGATAATGATGCTGCTCGCCGCGGTCGGCGTAACGAGTCCCGACACGATTCAGTCCTCTGTGTTCTTGAGTCTAGCAGGGGATCTTGTCGCGCGGGTCGCCCCGTGGGTGATGGGCCGTTCCCTCATGGGAGGTGTGTAGATGACCAGGGCTACACCGAGATCGGAGTCCGGACTCCCGGGGGTGGCGGTGCACGGGAAGCCCGAGGAGTACTACCTCGACCTGCCGAAGATGGAAGGGCTCGAAGAGGGCGCGAACATCGTGCTGCTTGTCAGGGGCCAATCTCTTGGTGATACTGGCGGCGATCAGGGCGATCTGGGCGGTCGACTCCTGGCGATGCTTCTCACGAGCCTGTGTGAGATGCCCCCCGTGGTCAAAGCCATAGTCCTGGTGAACGAGGCCGTGAAGCTCGCGGCCGCGGAGTCCGCAGTGCTCAACGCGCTCGAAACCATCGAGAAGCAGGGTACCGAAATACTGTGCTGTTCCACCTCGTGCAACTTTTTCAAGATTGAGCCGCTGGTGGGCGTCAGATCGAGCATGTTCCAGATGACTGAGGCCCTCCTCGCCGCCGGCAAGGTGATAACGCTGTGAACCACAGACTGACCGGATTGCTGGCGGGGCTGTCGTCACTCACCATACTAGCGCCCCTTGTAAAGTCCGTCTTAGTCGCCATACTGGGCTATGCGTTGGTGCGCCTCGGAGGCAGGGTCATTGACGGGGTCGTATTCAACAGGATGGGGCGGAGGGCCAGGACAATCCGGGGGATGCTGAAGAGCATCCTCAGGTTCATGATCGCCGCCGTCGTCATCCTGGTAATCCTGGACCTTCTGGGCTTCGAGACGAGGTCCGTCCTCGCGGGCGCTGGGATACTCGGCATCATCGTCGGGTTCGGGTCTCAAAGCCTCATCCGCGACGTTCTTGCCGGGATATTCATCCTGTACGAAGACCAGTTCAACGTGGGGGATCACGTTACGACCGGCGGAATCGAGGGCGTCGTAGAGGAAATGGGTTTGACGGTCGCCAGGGTCAGGGGTTTCAGCGGCGACCTCCACTTCATCCGCTACGGTACGATCGACAGGGTGACGAACCATTCACGCGGGAAGATACGGGCGTTGGTGGAAATACCAGTTTCCCACGAGGAAGAACCGCAGCGCGTCACGGATGCGCTTGCGGAGGCGTGCCGAGTGGTGGCCGAAAGTGGCGCAGGCGCGGTTGAGGGCCCATCCGTCCTTGGCATCACGGCCCTAGACGGGCGCCGCGTGGTGTACGCGGTGGCCGGTAAGGCAGAGCCCGGGAAGCAGTGGGCGCTGGAGAGGGAGATCCGGAAGAGGGTGGTGGAGGTGTTTCAGAGGCTCCACATCCGCCCGCCGGATATATGCTATGTCCGCCCGGTCGCAGGGCCTGACGCAGAGCTGGACACAGGGCCGGATACGGCGCACGGACAGGCGGGTGATGGCGAATGGACAGGTTCGAAATAGGCGATATCGTGGTCCTGAAGAAAGCGCACCCCTGCGGTTCGAACAGCTGGGAGATAACCCGGACGGGGATCGACTTCGGGCTCAAGTGTCTCGGATGTGGCAGGCGCGTGATGATCCCCAGGACCAAATTCGAAAGGCTAGTCCGCAAGATCACCAGGCCAGCCGGGCCGGAGGGCGGAGGCGAGTGACATGGCCATCACCTGCGGGCTCGTGGGGCTGCCAAACGCCGGCAAGTCGACCGTATTCAACTGCATCACTTCAGGCGGCGCCGCTACGGCGCCGTACGCGTTCACCACTATAGACCCCAACACCGGCACTGTCGCTGTTCCAGATGAGCGTCTCGACAGGCTTGCCCGCCTCGTCAGGCCGGGCGCCGTGGTGCCCGCGTCCCTGGAGATCGTGGACATTGCCGGGCTGGTGAAAGGGGCGAGCAGGGGCGAGGGGCTGGGGAACCGCTTCCTGGGGCACATCCGCGAAGTCGATGCCATTATTCACGTGGTGAGGTGCCATTCCGACGGCAGCGTCCCTCATCCGGATCCGGCCGTCAGCCCCGCGAGGGATGCGGGGATAGTCAACCTCGAGCTGGCCCTTGCCGACCTCGAGACGGTGCAGCGCAGGCGGGAGCGCATCGGAAAGGCCGCGAGGTACGGAGAGAAGCAGGAGGCCGAAGAGGACAGGGTGCTGGCGAGGATCGAAGAGGCATTGAGACGCGGTACGCCGGCGCGGCGGGCGGGGCTGGACTCGGCAGAACGAGCGATTGCCGCAGGATTGTTTCTAATCACGATGAAACCGGTCGTGTACGTGGGCAACCTGCCGGAAGGGACCTCCGATCCTGGGGCGAGCCCCCTCTACAGGGAGCTGATGGATGCGGCGGCCGCGGAAGGATCCCCCGTTACGGGGCTGTCCGCCAAGATCGAGGCGGAAGTCGCGCAGCTGGGCGAGGTCGAACGCAAGGAGTTCTTCACGGAATTGGGAATCGGGGTTCCCGGCAGCCACAAGGTGATACGGGCCGCGTATGAGGCCCTCGACTACATAACCTTCTACACGTTCAATGAGAAGGAAGCCCGCGCCTGGCCGTTGAAGCGCGGCACCCGCTCCCCCCGCGCGGCGGGTAAGGTTCACACGGACATGGAGAAGGGGTTCATAAAGGCCGAAGTGCTGGGCATGGCGGACCTTGAGAGGGCCGGTTCGTTCGCGGCCGCGCGCGAACGGGGCCTGCTCAGGATCGAGGGTAAAGACTACGAGATCCAGGACGGCGACGTTGTCTTCTTCCGGTTTGCCGTATGACGAGGGGGCCACAAGCATGAATCCATTCGACATAATTGGGCCGGTCATGGTGGGACCGTCCAGTTCTCACACAGCCGGAGCGGTGAGGCTGGGACGCATCACCCGGTGCGTGGCTGGCGGCCGGCCGGTGGAGGCCGGCATCAAGCTGCACGGTTCGTTTGCGAAGACGTACAAGGGGCACGGAACAGACGTGGCCCTCGTGGCCGGCCTGTTGGGCATGGACACGGATGACGAGAGAATCCCTGAAGCCCTCAGCATTGCAGGGAACGAGGGCCTCGAGGTCACATTCGGCATTGTGGATCTCGGCGGAGCGGATCTCGACGCCGGAGTCCACCCGAACACGGTGACGATCAGAGTCAAGAATGACTCCGGGGAGGAATCGGAGGTCACCGGTTCGTCGATAGGGGGCGGGAGCGTCGTCATCACGCATCTGAATGGTTTCTGTGTCAACCTCACTGGAACATACCCTACGCTGGTACTCCTCCAACTCGATCGCCCTGGGGTAGTCGCCTCGGTCACCGGCAGGCTCGCCGCCAATGGTGTCAACATCGCTGCGATGACTGTGGCCCGCAAGGAACGAATGAAGACGGCAACCATGGTCATCGAGTTGGATCAGCCGGTCCCCGCGAGCTTGCTGAATGACATCGCATCGGTGCCCAACGTCATATCGGCTAGACTTGTTGAGCCCATCTCGGGCTAGTCCCCCAAGCCCATCTTGAGCCGGATGGAGATGGTGATTGTGGAATGGAATTCGCTGAGTAGCCTGGTAGTCGAGGCGGAGAAACGGCGGAGCCGCATCTCTGATCTCGTGCTGGGGTCGTACGAGGACGAAGACGAGCGCCGTAAGGCTTTCAAGGAGATGTCCAGACGCCTGGGAATCATGAAGGCGGCGATGCATAAGGGTCTGAACGAGCGCCTGTGCTCCCGAAGCGGCATGGTGGGAGGCTGGGGCCGGGTGGTCGAGACGTCAAGGAGGGAGCGAGGCGCCGTCGCAGGCGACGTCTTCTCCCGCGCAGTGTCAGCGGCACTTGCGGTTGCCGAGGTCAATGCATGCATGGGGAAGATCGTGGCGGCGCCCACCGCGGGGTCCTGCGGGGTGATCCCCGGCGTCCTGATCGCGCTGGGCGAAGCGCGCGGATCGAGCGATGAAGACCTGGTCATGGCTCTGTTCACGGCGGCCGCCGTGGGGGGAGTGATAGCGGGGCGGGCCACTGTGGCGGGTGCGGAGGGCGGGTGCCAGGCCGAGTGCGGGTCTGCCGCCGCTATGTCGGCCGCCGCGGGAGTGGAGCTGTGCGGCGGCACTCCCTCGCAGGCCGCGCAGGCAGTAGCAATCTCGATGAAGGGATCCCTGGGGCTGGTGTGCGATCCCGTCGCCGGCCTGGTCGAGGTGCCGTGCATCAAGAGGAACGCCCTGTCGGCGGCAAACGCGATGGCCGCCATCGAGATGGCCATCGCGGGAGTGGAGTCCGTGATCCCGGCGGATGAGGTGATAGACGCGATGAAGGCGGTGGGGAGGTCTCTTCCCGAATCACTTCGTGAGACCGCCTGCGGGGGACTGGCTGTGACGCCCACTGCGCGGGAGATAGCCAGCAGGCTGGCATAGAAGGCCTGGTCTTCGGGAACCCTGCGGAACCTCGGTGAGCGAAGGCGAAGGAGGGCCGGGAAAAAGTCAGTGCAGTCCATGAAGGCATTGAGGACATCGGACGTCGCGAGGGCGGTTGGAGTCCACCCCAACACTGTGCGCCTGTATGAAAGCATGGGTTTTCTGCCGGCGGTCCCCCGTGGCCCCAACGGGTACAGGCTGTTCAGCGAGTTCCACCTCGACCAAGTACGTCTTGTCTGGATTGCGACGCGCTGCACATGGTTGGGCGGGGACATCCGCCGGACGGCGCTGGCCGTAATCTCCCTGTCCCGTTCCGGGAGGCTCGCGCTAGCCCTCCGCAAAGCGCGAGACCTGCTGGTCCTCGTGCGTGAGGAGGTGGCCCGTGCGGAAGAGGCCGCGGAGTTCCTCGAACGATGGGCTACGCAGCCGGCCCACACGGGGACTGCCGTCAGCCTTCGAATAGGCGAGGTAGCGAAGCTTGTGGGCGCAACGCGGGATATGCTGCGCGGCTGGGAGCGCGACGGCCTCATACGTGTGCCACGGGATCCGGACAACGGGTATCGCGAGTACGGCAGCGCGGAAATCGATCGCTTGCGGGTGATCCGGATGTTGAGGCAGGCACGTTACAGCACCATGTCCATACTCCGGATCATGCTGCGCCTCGACCGCGGGCAGAAGGGCGATCTGCGCAGCGTGCTGGACACCCCTCCGCCTGAAGAGGACGTCTACTATGCCGCAGACCGATGGCTGTCAGCCCTTGCGGATCTGGAGGCGAAGGCCAGGGACCTCGTCGCTCTGACGGAATCGATGCTCAGGAAGCACTCCTGAGTGCGGCCCCGCGGGCGCTTGTCGCGCCTTGCTCCAAAACCCTCCAATATCCCCCAGGGTTATACAATGCGTGTGGATTCGCACACAAGGAGGTTCAGCCTGGAGAGATAGTAGGGCTCCTGGGACCTAACGGAGCAGGCAAGACGACTATTCTGAAGATGCTCGCCGGACTCCTGTACCCCACCAGCGGTCGTGCACTCGTAGCCGGCTTCACACCCTGCGAGCGAAGAGCCGGGTTCCTACGGCGGATCGGCATGGTCGTGGGAAACAAGGCGCAGCTGACGTGGGAGAACACGATTCTGGATTCTTTTCACGTTCTCAAGGACATCTATGGGATCTCCAGTACCGACTTCCGCATGAGACTGGATGAACTGGTGAGCCTCCTTGACATGAGACAATTGTTGCCCAAGATGGCAAGGAATCTCTCGCTGGGTGAACGGGCCAGATGTGAGTTTGCGGCCGCTCTCTTGCATCAGCCCGAGGTCCTTTTCCTGGACGAACCGACGCTTGGGCTGGACATTTCCATGCAGCTCAGCCTCAGGAGTCTCGTCAAGGAATACAACAGACGCTACCGGACGACGATCATCATCACGAGTCACTACATGGCGGACATAGTGTGCCTGTGCCCGCGCGTAATCCTCATGAATCACGGCTGGCTCATGTACGATGGCGAACTGGCGAGACTGGCCGGCAGCGTGGCGCCGTTCGAGTCAGGATCACCCTTGACGAGAGGGAATGCTCTCCGGCTGGCAGCGCCCCGTCATCCCTGGTCTCCCCCGGGGACATAATCGAGCAGGTGGATGAATGTAATCTGATGGTCAGAGTGAGAAAAGGGGACGTGGTACGGGTCACGACCTCTCTCATCGGTGCCTCGGTCATAAGGGACCTCAGCATCGAGGAACCCCCGATCGAAGCGGTGATCGATCAGGTATACCGTGAGGGGGTGACGCAATGAACCTGCGTGGGGGCATCGCGCTGGTCCGCAAGTCGCTTATGGTCTATACTGCCTCCAGGACATTTATCTGGGTTCTTTCGGTTGGATGGATGATGGGGCCTCTCGTATATCTCTTCGTATGGGTCGTCGCCGCCGGTCAGGGCACGGTGGGTGGATTCGGGCGCAGCGAATTCGTCTTCTACTATGTGTGCGTGATTCTGGTCAACCAGCTCACTTACCCGTCATCCCACTGGGTAGTGGGCGAAGGCATCCGCGCCGGCACGATGTCGGTCTGGCTGCTGAGGCCGTTGCCGCCGGCATACGAGGCAATCGCCAGCGACATAGCCGTCAAAGTGGTCTGCATGCCGTTTGTATTGGCGATTTCTGTTCTTCTGGCCGCCGCGCTGCGTTTTCGGTCTATCATCCCGGTCAGGGCGATTCCTGCATTCTTCGCCGCTCTCCTCCTGGCCCAGGTCTTGAGATTCATGTTTTCCTACGTCCTGTCTCTGCTGGCGTTCTGGACCCAGCGTATCGATTCCGTCCTAGCCCTCACGGACGCTTGCGTCTTTCTTCTGGGTGGCCTGGTTGCGCTGGCCGTTATGGACGGCGAACTGTGGCGGGGGACTTCGACTCCACGCTTCTGAAACCCGTTTCCACACTGTTTTTCGTGAGCCTGCGTAACTGGTCACCGTGGGCGCTCCTCCAACTGGCAGTCAGCCTCGCGATACTGGGCCTTGGGGTCGCGGGGTCAGCGACGGGGGCGACGGTCGGAAACCTCGGGCTATTCGTGGCGTCCATTCTCGTTTCCATCGTCGTCGTGTACTCCCTCCTGCTCATACTGAACTCAGCGGCCTTCTGGTATCTTGGAGTCCCGATGTCGTGGGTGTACGAGAGCGTGATCCAGATGGGTCGTTTTCCGATCAGTGTCTACCCCGTCTCTCTTCGGTTTCTCCTTACATGGGTCATTCCGGTAGGGTTCATTGTGACCGTACCCGCTGAAGTGCTGACTGGAGCGCGTGGTGTTACTCGGGTGGGAGGCGGACTTGCGCTGGCTATGGTCCTGCTCTATGTAGCCACGCGAGTATTCAGGGCGGGACTCAGCCGGTATTCCAGCGCTTCGAGCTGACTCCGGTCACACGGCCCTGGTACTCCCGAAGCCGCCGGTACTGCCGGCGGCCCCGGTTGCTTGCCGTTCAACCATCCGGATGGTATAATGGGTCAGGTGTCGAAGGCCGTCCAATGAACGATCAAGGGCATATCGTGAACCCCATCACTCCCCTGCTCCATGGCATAGCCGTGGAGCCGCACAGTCCACAGGAGGAGGTGAAAGACGTGCGCGAGTACGAAGTGATGTACATTCTCCAGCCGGACCTCGACGAGGAGAAAGTAACCGCGGCAGTCGAGAAGTATTCGGGCCTGATCCAGGCCAACGGTGGAACGGTCACCAACGTCGAAAAGTGGGGAAAGCGCCGGTTAGCCTATGAACTCAAGGGGCAGCGCGAGGGAAACTACGTGCTGGTCCAGTTCTCTGGCGAACCGGCTGTTTCGTCTGAGCTCGACCGGGTGATGAAGATCTCGGAAGAAGTCCTCAGGCATCTCATCGTTCGCAAGGGCGCCTAACCGGAGGGCGTCGGGAAAGGGAATCATCGAAAAAGGGAGTCAAGGAAAGGCGGGAAGGTATTGCTCAACAGGATTGTTCTGGTCGGACGGCTCGCCAGGGATCCCGAGTTGAGATACACGCCGAGCGGGAAGGCGGTCGCGGGGTTCACCATCGCGGTGAACCGGCGGTTTGCCAACCAGCAGGGCGAGAGGGAAGCAGACTTCATCGACATCGTCGTCTGGGGCAAACTGGCTGAGACAGTGGCGAATCACCTCCAGAAGGGACGCCTTGTCGGCGTCGAGGGGAGGTTGCAGATCCGTTCCTACGAAACGCAGGAGGGCCAGAAGAGAAGGGTGGCCGAGGTCGTCGCCGACAACGTCTCGTTCCTCGACAAGCCGAGGGCGGGCACGGACGAGGGGGAGCTCGGCGGTCTGGGCACAGAGGTCAAGCCGGAAGAGGACGAAGTCCCGTTCTGACGGACCCCTTCTGACCCGCCGATAGGGAGGTCAGCTCGTGAAAAGGGATAAGGGCCGCAAACCGAAGAGAAAAGTGTGCGGGTTCTGCGTGGACAAGATCGCCGAGATCGACTACAAGGACGTGGGCAGGCTGCGTAAGTACATGAGCGAGCGCGGCAAGATCCTGCCCAGGCGGATTTCGGGCAACTGCGCACGGCATCAGAGGCAGCTCACCGTGGCCGTCAAGAGGGCAAGGAACATCGCCCTGCTGCCGTTCACTGTCGAGTAGCAGGCCGTTGCGGGCCGGTTGTTGCGATGAGAGCGGGCGCGTTGTGAAGCGCCCGCTTGGTTTTGGGCACAAGGATTAGCCTCCGGGGTGAAGAATACCCGATTCATTCCGCAGTTGCGGTCACGCAGCGAAAATGCTACAGTTAACGCCAGACGGCGGACGGGGGATCTCACGTTTACCGCCGCCGGATCAGAACTGATGGAGCAAGTGAGGTGCGAAATCCGAGGTGCCGAGGAACCAGGGTCAGATCGGATCGAAACCGCTGATCGAAGGGGCGCTTCTCGCGGCCATAACGGTGGTACTCGCACTGTTGGCCTTCTACGTACCTCCGGCTGGAGCCGGGCTCGCCCTGCTGTGGCCGGTTCCAATTGCGCTGGTGCATCTGAGGCACGGATTGAGGGTCAGCATTCTGAGCGTCATCGTGGCGGGGCTCACGCTCACTACTTTCGTGGGGCCGCTAGAGGCCATCGGGATGGTCTCCACGTTCGGTTTGATGGGACTCGCCCTTGGCTGGTGTTTTCAGAGGAAGGTTTCTCCCTTCCGCACCGTGCTGGTCGGCGGTGTGGCCATGCTGGGGTCGATGCTCATCAGCCTTGCGCTGTCGTTCGTATTCCTCAAGGTAACCCCGGGACAAATGCTGAACGAGATGAGCCAGGCCCTGCAGCAGGCGGATCAGCTCTGGCAGCGGTTCGGCGTACCGGAGTCGCAGGCGCGGGAGGTCAGGCAGGTCTGGGAGGCGTCCCTGCGGCTCATGAGGTACGTTTTCCCGGGCGTGATCGTGACTGGTTCGCTGATGAACTCGTTCCTGAATTTCCAGGTTACCAGGGGGATCCTGAACAGGATGGGGTACAAGATCGAGAATGTCCCCCCATTCGAGACCTGGAGGGTTCCGGGCCACACCCTGCTGGGGCTGGCTGCCGGGTACCTGTTCGGCATCATCAATGGGCCCTGGCGCGTGGGGCCGGGCATGGGGCAGTTGAGGCGCATTGAGATCATTGGAGACCCCTTGCTGGACATCGGGGTTTGGCGGTGGGTGTTCATGGCCGGCGCCAATATCCAGGTCGTTTTCGTGATGCTGTTCACCGTGTACGGGATGTCCGTCGCCTACTGGTTCATGAAGAACCGGTGGCGATTGTCTAAGCCGGTGAGCGTGTTTTTGCTGATTATGGCGATGTTCAACCCGCTATTGGGACAGATCGTGATGTTCCTTGGAGTCCTGGACTGCGCGTTTGACTGGAGGAAGCTCGGTTTCGGGAGGTGAGCGGGGTGAAAGTGGTTCTTACCGAGGACGTCAGGGGAACGGGTAAGAAGGGTTCGATCGTGGAGGTGGCCGAGGGGTACGCGAGGAACTACCTCATTCCCCGGAAATTGGCCAAGCAAGCGTCCGAAGGGACGCTCAAGTCGCTGCACCTCGAGAAAGAGGCTGCCAGCAACAGGATGGAACGCTTGATGGAAGAGGCCAGGAAGACGCGGGAGAGGATCGACGGGGTCATGGTCACTGTCACCGCGAGGGCTGGAGAAGGGGGCCGGCTGTTTGGTTCCGTCACGGCTCAGGACATTTCCGATGCCCTCTGGAAGCAGCATCGTATCAGACTCGATAAGAAGAAGATCGCCCTCGCGGAGAATATCAAGGCGATGGGACTCCATTTCGTCCCCGTGAAGCTGTTTCACGATATTTCCACGGAAATAAGGGTCAACGTGGTGGAGGAAAGGAAAGGGGAAACCGTTTGAAACGGCTACCGCAGAAACGGGATCGAGTGAAGAAGGAAGCGCTGGGCGGGAGGCTCGAACGGGACGGCCTGCTGCGGCGCCAGGTCAAAGTGCTCTTCAATCTGCTGGCAAACATCTACGGCGCCGACAAGCTCGTGGTCAAGGCCGGGAAGCTCGAGGCGTTGTCCGGGATGAGGTCAGATGTCCTCGAGGAGCAGGTGGTCGCCCTCCAGAAGCTTGTGTTCGAAGACCCCACCATAGACGGGGCGCTCGTCCAGAAGGACATACCGAAAGTCATTGAGCAGGTCCAGGATCAGCTGGCCGACATGATCGCGCGCAAGTGGGTCGAGGAGAAGATAGAGCGGAAGATAGCCGAGCGAATGCAGGACCGTCATGACGACTACGTGAGGGAGATTAAGAGCCAGATCCTCAAGGAGGACTCGGATCCCGAGAACGCCCATACACTCAAGAAGTACGCGATGCTCGAGAAGATGGAAACGAAACGCCTCGCCAGGTCGGCCCTCGAATACCTGCGTCCGAGGTCCTTGAAGGAGGTCGTTGGCCAGGACGGCGCCATTCGAGCCCTGTTGGCCAAGATAGCGTCGCCGTATCCGCAGCACGTGCTCCTCTATGGGCCTCCGGGTATCGGCAAGACGACTGTCGCCAGGCTGGTGCTGGAAGAGGCCAAGAGGATCGAGCGCAGTGTATTCGGAAAGGACGCGCCGTTCGTTGAGGTCGACGGCGCCACGCTGAGGTGGGACCCCAGGGAGGCGACCAACCCGTTGCTGGGGTCTGTGCACGACCCGATATACCAGGGAGCGCGCAGGGACCTCGCCGAAATCGGAATCCCCGAGCCGAAGCTCGGCCTGGTGAGCGACGCCCACGGTGGCGTGCTGTTCATTGATGAGATCGGTGAGCTCGATCCGATCCTTCAGAACAAGCTGCTCAAAGTGCTCGAAGACAAGAGGGTCATGTTCGACTCCTCCTATTACGATCCGGACCAGCCTGGGGTGCCCAAATACATCAGGAAGCTTTTCAAGGACGGCGCTCCCGCGGACTTCGTCCTCATAGGGGCGACGACGGCTCAGCCTGACGACGTCAGTCCCGCCTTCCGGTCGCGCTGCGCGGAGGTGTATTTCGAGCCTCTCACCCCGGACCACATAAGGGCGATAGTGAAAGGGGCGGCCAAGCGCCTCAGGGCCATGCTCAGCGGTACAGTGGCCGACATTATCAGCGAGTACACCATCGAGGGCCGGAAGGCCGTCGGCATACTGGCCGACGCTTATGCCATTGCAGTGTTCGACCAGGGTGGCGCCGAGAGTTCGAGCAAGTACGTGGGCATAACGGAGGACCACATACATCAGGTGATCCAGGCCAGCCGGCTGGCGCCCAATGTGCCCAACAAGGCGGGCGGGCCGCCCGTAGTGGGAAAGACCTTCGGCCTCGGTGTGTGGAACTACCTCGGCTCGATCCTGGAGATCGAGGCGGTCACGTTCATCGCGAAAGAGAAGGGGCACGGCAGCCTGAGATTCAACGAGTCCGCGGGGAGCATGGCAAAGGACTCGGTGTTCAACGCAGCCAGCGTGATCCGGAAGCTCACCGGCGAGGACATCGCCAACTACGACGTGCACGTGAACGTGATCGGCGGGGGCAGGATTGACGGGCCGTCTGCAGGCCTTGCCGTGACCCTCGCGATCTGGAGCGCGCTGCAGAACCGGCCGCTCAGGCAGGATGTCGCAGTGACGGGCGAGGTGTCGATCCAGGGAAGGGTCAAGGCGATCGGCGGAGTGTTCGAGAAGATATACGGCGCGAAGCAGTCCGGGGTCAACACGGTTCTCATCCCAAAGGAGAACGAGAAGGACATCCCGTGGGGCGTGAAGGGCGTTGAGGTGCGGCTGGTGGATACGGTCGAAGAGGCCATCCAGCAGATCGCTCTCCAGGTATGACGCAGCGGGATTGACGGAGGTACTGACGGTGAGCGTCACATTCGACAGGGTTCCCCCACAGAATCTCGAGGCGGAACAATCGGTCCTGGGTTCCATGTTGATAGAGAAGCAGGCCATTCTCCGCGCCATGGAAATCCTGCGGCCGCGGGATTTCTACAGCGAGGCCCACCAGGCCATCTTCGGGACGCTCACCAGACTGTTCGACAAGGGCGAGGCCGTCGACCTCATCACCGTGACGGAGGCGCTTCGCCAGGAGGGCACCCTCGAAAAGACGGGGGGTGTCGCCTACCTCACTACCCTTGCGAACCTGGTGCCCACGGCGGCCAACATTGAGCACTACGCCCGGATCGTTGAGGAGAAAGCCATCCTGCGCGACCTCATAAGGACGTCTACCGATGTAGTAGGCAAGGCTTACACGGCCAAAGAGGACGTTGAGATCATTCTGGACGAAGCCGAGCAGGCCGTATTCAGCGTTTCGCAGCGGCGCAACGTGCAGGGCTACGTTCCGTTAAAGGAAGTGCTGGTCCAGACCCTCGAGCGCATCGAGTACCTCTACGCGAACAAGGGCGGAGCGCTCGGCGTGCCTACCGGTTTCACCGACCTCGACTCCCTGACCTCGGGTCTCCAGCCGTCGGACCTGGTCATACTGGCCGCAAGGCCGTCCGTGGGCAAGACCACCTTTGCTTTGAACCTCGTGAGGAACGCCTCGGTGAAGGACAAGAGCCCTTGCGCCGTCTTTTCCCTGGAAATGGCGCGTGAGCAATTGGCTCAGAGGCTGCTCTGCGCCGAAGCGGGCATCGACGGGAAGAACCTCCGGAACGGGTTCCTCAACGACGGTGACTGGAAAAGGCTGTCCGTGGCGCTCGGGCGCCTAGGCGAGGCCCCAATATTCATCGACGATACGCCGAACATATCGATCATGGAGCTGAGGACCAAGGCGAGGCGGATCAAGGTGGAGCACGGACTCGGCCTGCTCATAGTCGACTACCTCCAGCTCATGCAGGGACGTGGCCGCGCCGAAAACCGCCAGCAGGAGATCTCCGAGATATCCAGATCGCTGAAAGCGCTGGCGCGCGAGCTCAAGGTGCCCGTACTAGCGCTGTCGCAGTTGAGCAGGGCGGTCGAGCAACGCCAGGACCGCAGGCCCATGCTGTCCGACCTCCGTGAATCGGGGGCTATTGAACAGGACGCAGACGTCGTCATGTTCCTCTACTCCAACCCGGATATGGAGTCCTCGAACGTTGTCGAGCTGATCCTCGCAAAGCAGAGGAACGGCCCGACCGGGTCTCTCAAGCTATACTTCCTCAAGGATCTCGGCAGATTCCAGCAGGTAGACGAGAAACACGCCGCGTCCTAGACGCTTCCTGGCTGCGCCGCCTCATGGTCACATAACGTGTCACTATCGCATATCCTGAACCAGACGAAGACTGCACTAACAGGTCTGGAATGAGTTCAGGAGGTGAGCCGTTATGGTAGAGGCAAAGCAGGGCTGGGGTGGCGGCGGCTTCTGGGGCGGAAAATTCGCGTTTATCATCTTCCTCATCCTGATCCTCCTCTTCTTCGGCGATGGCTGGTGCTTCTGAACCCGCCCCGGGACTTCGAGGCGGCCCGGGCCATGCCGGGCCGTCCTTCTTTCCTCCCGCGCTTTTGACTTCCGGGGGGCCTTCTGCTATCATTTAACTGTCTCAACTGAGCAGCATACGACGGTAAGCCATTGTACCCAGGTGGGAAGCGTCACGTCCTTATTTGGGTCTATTATTTTGCCCTCAACGCAAGTGGGATCAGCAAGTGGGAACAAGCGGGTGGCGCCGGGGGTGACAAGGCGAATGCGGCCAGGCAACAGCTACGACATCATCATAGTTGGAGCCGGACCGGCGGGGATATTCGCGGCGCTCGAGATATCCCGGACGGCTCCGGGCCTGAATACCCTCGTGATCGAGGCGGGCCGCGACATAGGGGATAGGATATGTCCCCGCAAAGCCAGCGTAGCGAAGTGCGCTGACTGCGATCCGTGTTCCATGCTCGCCGGCTGGGGTGGGGCCGGCGCGTTCTCCGATGGAAAGCTCACCCTGACCTCGGAGTTTGGGGGATTCCTGGGCGAATATGTCGGGAG
Source organism: Ignavibacteriales bacterium (assembly GCA_050260105.1). Classification (GTDB taxonomy): domain Bacteria; phylum Bacillota; class Sulfobacillia; order JABLXB01; family JABLXB01; genus SM1-B181. The sequence continues at coordinate 31,843 of JBLNBR010000007.1, forward strand.
GGAAGACCTCGAAAGCCTGATCGACTACGTGGACAGGGCGTATCTGGACTTCGGCGCAAGCAGGACGGTCTACGGCGAGGACAGGGAGGCCGTAGGCGAGCTCACGCGGCTGTGCGCGACCGCGGGGCTGAGGCTCCTGCCGGCTCGCATAAGGCACCTGGGGACCGAGAAGTGCCCTGAGATACTGCGGAGAATGCACGACTACCTCAGCCGGCACGTCGAAGTGCGGACACGCACGCCGGTGAGCCGGATCCTCGTTGATGACGGGAAGGTGCAGGGGGTCCTGACCTCCACCGGCGAGGAGCTGAGATCCAGATACGTGATCTGCGCTCCCGGACGTCGCGGGTCCGAGTGGTTCTCGGGTGAGGCGAAGAGGCTCGGGCTGGGCCTCACCACCAACCCCGTCGATATCGGCGTGCGAGTGGAGGCGCCGGCCGTTGTGCTGGACGCGCTCACACAAAAGGTTTATGAGCCGAAGATCATTTACTACTCCAGGTCATTTGACGATCCGGTGAGGACCTTCTGCGTATGCCCGCACGGCGAGGTCGTTGTAGAGAACAGCGCCGGGCTGATGACTGTCAACGGACACAGCCGTACAGACTACAAGACCGAAAACACCAATTTCGCCATACTCGTCTCCAAGACGTTTACTGAACCGTTCAAGGAGCCTATATCGTACGGGAAGTACATCGCGAGTCTGGCCAACATGCTCGGCGGGGGCGTGCTCGTCCAGCGGCTCGGCGACCTCCAGGCGGGGCGTCGTTCCACCGATAAGCGCCTGCTTAAGGGGATGGTCAGGCCGAGCCTTCCCGATGCTACGCCGGGGGATCTCAGCCTGGTACTCCCATACCGCCATCTGATAGACATCCTCGAGATGCTGGAGGCCCTGGACAAGGTGGCTCCCGGGTTGAATTCGCATCACACCCTGCTATATGGGGTGGAGGTCAAGTTCTACTCATCCAGGCTCGAGGTCGGCCCGAACCTGGAATCGAAGATCGTCAACCTGTTCGCGGCGGGCGACGGTGCTGGTATCACGCGGGGACTCGCGCAGGCTTCGGCCTCCGGTGTCATAGCGGCCCGGGGTATCCTCGAGCGCGAGTCAGAGTAGTTCCGACCTGGAGGGGTGGCACGTGCCAGCGATAGTCGTAGTCGGGATGCAGTTCGGAGATGAGGGAAAGGGCAAGATCACCGATTACCTTGCGGATCGGGCGCAAGTGATCGTCCGCTACCAGGGTGGCAGCAACGCAGGTCACACTGTCGTGGTCGGTGGTGTGGAATACCGCCTCCACCAGGTGCCCTCGGGCATTCTCAGCCCCGGGAAGATGTGCGTGATCGGGAATGGGGTGGTCGTGGATCCGGCGGTACTCATCAAGGAGCTGGATGACCTCCAGTCACGCGGCCACGATGTGTCCGGGTTGCGGATAAGCCACGCGGCCCACGTGTTGATGCCTTATCACGTGCGACAGGATGAACTGGAGGAAGAGTCCAGGGGAGCCTGCCAGATCGGTACCACCAGGCGCGGCGTGGGTCCCGCCTACGCGGACAAGTACTCGCGTACCGGTATCAGATTCGGCGATCTCCTCGATGAGGAGACCCTGCGGAGACGCCTGTCGTCAGTGGTCGCGGTGAAGAACAGGCTCTTCGAAAGGCTCTATGGAGCCGGAGGCTTCGATTTCGAGGAGGTCTACGACACTATACGGGCCCAGGCCGCGCGCCTGCGCCCCTGCATCGCCGACACGGCGCGGCTTGTCAACGAAGCCATATCCGCCGGCAAGAAGGTTTTGTTCGAGGGGGCGCAAGGGGCCTTCCTGGACATCGACCACGGCACATACCCGTACGTAACCTCGTCGAACCCCATAGCGGGCGGCGCCTGCGTCGGCGCGGGAGTCGGCCCGACTCTCATAGACGATGTGATCGGGGTTGTGAAGGCATACACCAGCAGGGTTGGCAGCGGGCCGTTCCCTACCGAGCTGCTGGATGAAAAGGGGTCACGCATCCGTGAAAAGGGGGGGGAGTACGGTACTACCACCGGCAGGCCCAGGCGGATCGGATGGCTGGATACGGTGATGCTCCGGTACGCCGCGATGGTCAACGGCGCTACGGGCATCGCGCTGACCAAGATTGACACACTCGCCGGCACGGGCAGTGTGAAGGTCTGCACTGCATACCGGCTCGGGTCCAGGACAGTGACCGAATTCCCGGCCAGCATGGACGTACTCGCTCAGTGTGAGCCGGTTTACGAAGAAATGGAAGGTTGGAGCGACGAGGAAACCGGACGGGCGACGGCATACGACGACCTGCCGGCGGCCGTACGGCGGTTTGTCTCGCGCGTGGAGGATCTGGCCGGGGTCAAGGTCGTACTCGTTTGCACGGGGCGGGACCGCCGGCAGACGATTGCGCGGGGCGATGTGTTCTAGGGGCTGGGGAATGGTTCGAAACATTCACGCGGGTTGCTTTTTCGGGAGGGTGACGCTATAATATAGGCACGCGAGAGAGCGGTGCGAGAGTAGTTTAGTGGTAGAACATCGGCTTCCCAAGCCGAGGGCCGCGGGTTCGAATCCCGTCTCTCGCTCCATTTTTTTGCCCACAAACCTCAATAGATTTCCTTGAGCCGGCGTAGCTCAGCGGTAGAGCAGCGGTTTCGTAAACCGCAGGTCACGGGTTCGAATCCCATCGCCGGCTCCATTATTTTGCCTGATAGACTGCCCTGTGTGTCTACCGACTCCGGCCACGATTCAGCCCTCCAGAGTCACTTTGCTAACGAATTGCTAACGAGAGGTTTCCTGTGCCTTGGGGAAGAGTATGTCGTCTAGGGTCGCGGTGGCCCCTTCCTGGAGGGTGGGCATGAAGTGGGAGTAGGTGTCCATCGTGATTCGGATTCCACTGTGCCCGAGGCGTTCACTGACTACCTTCGGATGTACTCCTGCGGCCAGAAGCAGAGACGCGGAGGTGTGGCGCAGGTCGTGGAAGCGGATGTCGTCGGGCAATCCAGCCTTCCCAAGGAGAGTCTTGAATGTCCTCACGAGGTTACGACCGGAGATCGGCGTTCCCCTGAGCGTCACAAACACCAGATCGGGATAATCCTCGCAGTACCGCTCTTTCTGAACGGCCCTCTCCAAGTCTCGACGCTCGCCTATGGCTTTCAGGGCCTCTGCGACGTGCTTGGAGATGGGGATCAGGCGTCGGCTGCTGGCTGTCTTCGTGTCCTGCACTATGACGTTCTTCCCTCGCTTCTGCACAGTCTGTTGAACCGCAATCGTGCGGCGTTCCATGTCCACGTCATGCCAGCGAAGGCCGACAATCTCAGCCTGGCGCATTCCGGTTGTCATGGCAAGCAGGAACAGGGCGTAGAGGCGGTTCTGACTCGCTACAGCAAGGAATCGGCGGGCTTCGTCCTGGGTAAGCATCCTGCCTTCCTTGCGGTGGGGTTGGGGTGGCTCAACAGCATCGGCGACGTTGCGGCCTACTAGTCCCCATTTGACTGCCGTCGCAAGGGCCTTATGCAGAAGGCGGTGGTGGTTCAGGACGGTGCCGGCGGCAAGTCCACCGTCCTTACCGTCCATCCGGCCGTCTTCGAGTTTGGCGGCGTAGTAGTCTTGCAGGTGAAGCGGTTGCAGGCGCGTGAGTTGAATCATCCCTAGATACGGGGTGATGTGCTCCTCGATTATCTGCTGGTACGTCTCGAAGGTCCTGGGCTTGAGGGAGTGGCTGGCGTAGTCCGAGATCCAGCGTTGCAGATACTCCGCAAAAGTCATCTTCTTGGGTTCGACGTAGGTGCCGGTGTTGAGTTCGTTCAGGATTCGCACCAGTTCACTCTGGGCCTTCTTCTTGTCGCCGTGGACGGTGATCCACTTCTGCTTCCGGTGGCCCTCGGAATCGTACCCTAGATCGAACACAAGGCTATAGGAGTTTTTCCCACGCTTCTTGATGTGGCCTCGCAAGGGTTGTCCCCTCCCGAGAACATCATTCTTTCCCTTGTGGCAGATTCCTACATGGGATTGTTGGAGGAGTGCCCTAGAAATCTATCAGCGTGACATTGCAGAAAGTTTGCGTTTTGGAGGGCTAAAACCATGATACGATTATATTAGAGGGGCCTAGGGGGTATAGCCTCCTCACCCCACAGCAGGCCAAGTGCGTGCAGATGTATTACCTCGATGGATTTAACCAGTATCAAATCGCGGAAATGATTGGGCTGTCGAGGCCGACAGTCACTCAGTATCTTACTCTTGCCCGAAAAAATATCCGCAAAATGCTTGATCTGGATACTACCAAAAGGCCGATTTCCCGCCTATATAGTGAGGGGTATTTTAGCGACTCATTGCTTCAGTCCCCGACAGGAAAACAGAAAAAAAGCAAGCGATTCATGTTCCTGTTTGAGTATCATCGGCGGTCTGCGAAAGCCCTTCTGGAATACCTTCGCCAATGCTTTCACGACGACGATCGGAAGAATCTCCTCGAAATGCTTCAGCGGGATAGTGTAAAAAGGCCGATTTCCCCACTATATAGTGAGGGGTATTTTAGCGACTCGGAGGGACCGGAAGAAGTTGTAGCGTATCATCTTGGCTTGATTCAGGGCTGCCGCCCATCACCCCGCAGTAAAACAGGAAAAAGTGTGCCGAAAGTGTGCCGTTTTGTGGGTTGAAACAGAGTAAAATCAGTACGGTGGACACTCAGGACCGCGAACAAGCGGTCTTATTTTTGTATCGTGGTCAATGCCGAGACTCAGAGAGCGATTGTGGCGATCATCAATGAATTACCCAAGCAGCAGGCCAAGTGTGTGGAGATGTACTATTTCCGGTGTTTGAGTCAAGCCGAGATTGGTGAGCAGATGGGGCTTCCGCGAGACACTATAAAGACTCACTTGGACCGTGCTAGGAAGAAAATCTGCGAGATACTGCAAAACCTGTCCCCAAAACAGTCGATTTCCACGGTATATGGTAGAGAAGAAAATTCCATACGGCACCTCGCACCACGAGTGTACCGGGAGTCTGCCCTTGGGGTTGGTTGCCAAAATGCCGTTTTCGCCCCTATATAGTGAGGGGTGGTTATCAAAATGCCCTCGACGCCCCTCTATGGTGAAGGGGGTTGGTTGTAAAACTGCCCTCGGCACCCTTCTATAGTGACAGGGAGGCCTAGGGAACAGGATGCTGCCTCTTCCGGCGGCGCGAATCGGCTTGTGCTGCCGCATCGCCGCAACTCGCAGAGCAGAACCGATCACGCGAACCATGTGCCAAGAAGAATCTGCCGCAGTTAGTGTGGGCGCACCTCCGAATACCATGTCCCCCTAGCAGGTCGAGAAGTGTTCGCAAGTAAATCCAGTGGAGCAAAGAGGGGCAATCCCACCCCAAACCCCAGTGTCTCTCCTTGTAGTCGTAGAGGGGAATTGGGTGGACATCGTTCAAGAGGAAGAGTTGCTCCACGTCGTACGGGGCATCAATCGGCAGGGCGAGATTCTGCTCTGGTTTGGTGATCCGCAGTACTCCATTCTTGACCTCGTATGCCTCAACAGGAAGGCTACGAGTGTCTTGTATCCTCTCACAGAGTTGTTGGTAATCCCTTACTGCCTCGGCAAACAGATCAACGGGTTCGCAATACTGATGGAACTGCTTGCCCGGTTGCCCCTCATACGGCTTATATATGTACCATTGCGAAATCCTATCGGAAAACAGGCTCTCCTTGAATCCCTTGTCGGGGGCGAGTGCGGGAGACTTTTCCCTATAAGATGGAACCTTCCACAATCCGAGTAAACCCCATGACAGCACGAAGTTCAGCATATCCTCTTCGCTGTCGGGGTCAATGCGCGCCAGGTGAACGTGCGGGGCATACTGTTGGTCCATACTGTTGGGGCCTTCTGGCTGTGTGCGCTGCCTCTTTCCGTGGGGTTTTCGCTTCTGCTCGGACGGGGACCACTTATCCTCTAGTGGGTTGTACCACTCGAATTCGGATTCCGGCAGTGCGACTATTCGCACGTATTCCCCAGACGGTGTTGTCTCCGGAATCATGCGGTAGTCCCCGATCATCCCCTTATGGGTTTCCTTCAGCCTCCACCACCCATATTGAGGCCCAAACACGTCCCTTGGTTCTGATGGGGTTGATGTCGTAGTTCCGTTTCGCATCGTAATTACCTCCTGAAGTAGTCAGCTCAATGTTATCTTGAGAGCTGACTACTTTTATTATACAGTGGGCTTAGACAAAGCGCAAGCACAGGATGGGCTGGCCCAATAGGGTGCCTTCCAGTGCATAGGTGGGGGGAGTTTTTCTGCCTCACACGACTCGACGGATCAACAAGAAGCGAGCGAGGCGGCTTCGACGGCAACGGGAGCGGTTGAAGTGCAAGCAGCGACCACGATCCAACCCGTGGCGTGAACTCCCGAATCAAAGGTCGGATCTTGGATACACGGACCTGACCCCATTCAATGCAGCCAGGCTACTGGCAGGAGGTACGGAGAGTGATATTCTCTATGGCCGTCCCAATTGGGTCAATGCGCGTAAGTGCTGAGGAACTACTAATGAGGAGGGCGGGAAAAGTGCTTCGACTTACGGTCGAGAGAGTGAAGCGCGGATGGACAAAGGTGGAACTTGGGCGACAGGCAAGAATCAACCCGGTTGACATCGGAAGGATTGAGAATGGGTGGGTTAAGGCCTTCCCTGCTTGGCAGTCTCGCCTGAGTGAGACGCTGGGGGTGCCAGCCGAGGAACTGTTTAAGGAGGTAAGCGTTCGTGACATCGCCTCTTAACACAGATGCTCTTACCGTTGAAGAAACGGCCAAGGTTCTCCGGATCAGCCGTGGCCTAGCCTACAGCCTCGTCCGAGAGGGCCAGATTCCCTCCGTCAAATTGGGACGAGTAATCAGGGTGCCTCGGGCGGGGCTGGAGGCCCTGCTGAACGGGCAGACATCGGGCACGGCGGCTGCCCCTCGGCCTTCTGCCGGCGGGCGTGTTACCTCAATTCGAGATTTGCGATCATCGAAGTCGGGCTGGCGGGCGGTAGCAAGGGGGTAAGTAGGCATGGCGCAATACAGGCAACTTCATGTGCGACTCTGGCAGGACCGAAAGGTGCAACGACTCTCGCCCCTTGCTCGGCTGCTCTTCATTCACGCGTGGTCGAACAGTCACCGTGGCGAATTATGCCTGTACGAGTTGACCAGAAAGACCATGAGCGATGAAACGGGCATCCCAATTGGCGAGTTGGATGTGTTGATTGACGAATTACGGCAAGAGGAACTAATCAGCTACGACGCTGAGAACGAAGTGATCTGGGTGCGGAACGCGCTGCGATATCAGACCGTCACCCCCAAGAGTTTCATGGCGATTGTCAGGGATTTTTCCTCCGTAACCTCTCCAATCGCAGTTGAAGCCGCAGAAGCACTTGCCGAGGTAATTGCGGAGTATGCGAATCGCTACCAAATACCATTAGAATACCTTCCGAATGGTATTCCAATACTATCCCGAGACTATAGGAATGGTAAAGGAATGCTTCCATTACCTTTACCTTTACCTTTACCCTTAGAGAAAGAAGAGGGGGTTCTAGGGGGAGAGGATTCGACCACGCACAAAAAGTCGACGGACAAGAAGCCGACTACCGAAGCCCACCGGAAGGAATTCGAGGAAGTCATCTGGCCTCCATATCCCAAGAAGAAGGACAAGCAGGCCGCTTTCAAGGCCTACTGTGCCCGCAGGAACGCAGGTGTTCCCTTTGAGGACCTGAAGACGGCAGAAGAGCGATACGTTGCCGAAGTGAAGCGCAAGAGCACACAACCCGACTATGTAAAGAACCTTGCGACCTTCTTCGCCGCCCCCAAGGACAGAATGCCTGCGCCGTGGCAGGAATACCTCAATCCGAACGGCAGTGAGCGCCCCCACTCGGTGTTGGATACCTTGCCCGATCTCTCAAAACGTTTGGAACAGATTCGGCAGGAGGCGGTAGCGTCATGAATGCTAGACCGAGCATTGTATGGAGTGAGGAAGCAGAACGGGCCACGTTGGGTGCCTGCCTCATCGAGCGCGAGGCAATTATCAAGTCCTCCGAAATACTGAAGCCAACAATGTTCTACCACCCACAACATGTCACTATCTATGAAGCCATGCTTGCCCTTGTGAATGCAGATGAGCCAGTGGACTTTCAGACGGTGCATTCTGCACTCGCCAAGAAGGACGGCAAAGACGACGCCTGGCTCAACTATCTCATGGAACTTGCGAATTTCGTTCCCACTGCGGCCCACGTTGAGGCCTATGCCCGCGAGGTGCGGGAGCAATACATCCGACGGGAGATGCTGTCTGCCTCAACCAAGATTGCCGAATTAGCCGGTGCGCCCGATTTGCAGCAAGCGTTGAGCCAGGCTGAACAGGCTGTTTTTGCAATCTCACAGCAGAGTCTTCAACCCCTCCGGTACTTCGGGGAAGTCGTTAGCGAACGATGGGGTGAGATAAACCAGGCACGGGACAATCCACATGCTTTGGGGACCATGACGGGATTCAAGAGGCTGGACGAGGCCCTTGGCGGTCTTCAAGTTGCCGATCTTGTCGTTCTGGCTGCGCGGCCTAGCATGGGTAAGTCTGCGCTTGGTGCTCAGATAGCACTGAATGTTGCCCGAGCAGGAAAGCCAGCCATCATTTTTTCCCTGGAGATGGGGAAAAAACTGCTTGCAGACAGGGCGATATGTGCCGAAGGTCACCTAGATAGCCAAGCACTCAGAGCGCGGGTCTTGTCGGGCCATGAGTGGGATGTAGGGACTAGTGCAGCGTCAAGGCTTATGGCTTTCCCACTATGGGTTGACGACACGGCAAGTATCACGACGCTTGAGATGCGTGCTAAGGCTAGGCGGCTGAAGGCCGAGAAGGGCGATCTCGGACTAGTGGTTGTAGACTACTTGCAACTCATCGGTGACCGTCCAGAAGGGGGCTGGTCAAAGAACGATCACATCGGTCGGATTACTAACCGCGTCAAGGCAATGGCGCGTGAACTTGACTGCCCGGTTCTATTGCTTAGCCAGTTGAATCGCGAGTCCGAGAAGAACCCTGAGAAGATTCCCCAATTGTCCAACCTTCGCGATTCGGGCGAGATCGAAGCAAGTGCCGATGTTGTGATGTTCATCCATCGGAAGGACTATTACGATCCAAAGGACGAGCCTGGAGTGGCTACCGTCATAGTTGCCAAAAACAGGAACGGGCCAACCGGGAGGGTAGACTTCTGGTTTGAAAGGCGTTTCATGGAGTTCCGACCGCTTGAGAAGAGGAGGTGCGATGATGGACCTCGACAGGAACGTGAACGCGGCACATATCTCGACGATTAATGAGATCGTTTCGATAGTGCCCCAGATCTACGACCACACCAACCCAGAGGCGGTGAGATTGGCATCCGAGATGATGCGAAAACTCACTGGCTTACGGTCTGCTCTGTTCACTGAGGGTGTCATCGGGAAGCGGCTCGAAAAGGCGGGTTGATGAGATGGGGGGAGTGAGGAGATTGAAGAGCGCGGACTTGGTTCCCGTGGTCTGCTCCCACTGCGGCCGCAAACTGTTATCGGCGGGGCCGGCGGTACACTCGATTCTTTGCCCTAGGTGTGGCCGATGGACAAAACGGCCCGTGCAAACGGAGGTGAGGACGGTTGAACGGACAAAGCCTCTCGAACCTTCTGGCGGTGTGCGCCGGGCTTCTGGGTGCGGTGTTGTGGCGTAATCGGGGAAGGTGGAGATTCTGAACTGAATACCCCAACCGACAACGGAGGGGCTTTGGATCGCCACTGAGCGACGATTCAGGGCCTTTTTTGATAGGGGGTGATCACGTGGAAGAAAGTTCACGGCTCATGACCCGCGCCGATGTCCAGAGGATATGCCGCGAGTTCATGGAGCGAGAAGGATGGGCGAACCTCGCTAAGATGGCGCGAGGATCTGGGGTGAATGCGAAACGCGCTCGGAGGTTGCTGGCGCAATACCGTAGGCACGTACCTCCGCAGTACCTGGCGCTGATTGAAGGAGATGACGGTAATGGGCGCACTGACGCGCAAACAGGAACTGTTTGTGAAGGAGTACCTGATCGACCTTAATGCTACCCAGGCCGCCATCCGTGCAGGGTACTCCAAGAGGAACGCAGACAAGATCGGGCCGGAGTTGCTACAGAAGCCACAGATACAGGCAGCGATTCAGGCCGCCATGAAGGAGCGCGAGGCGCGGACGGAAGTCACTCAGGATATGGTTCTCCAGCACCTTCGGAAGATAGCCTTTGGCGACCTGAAGGACTTCGTGAAGTTTGGTCCTGACGGTGTGGAGATTAAGGACTGCGAGGAAGTGGACGGCACCGTGCTGGCTGAGGTCAGCGAGTCCAAGACGGAAAAGAGCACCAATGTTCGCGTGAAGATGCCAGATAAACTGAAGGCCCTCGAACTTCTTGGGCGTCACCTCGGGATGTTCAGAGACAAGGTAGAGTATACGGGTAAGGACGGGGGGCCTCTTGAGATAGCGTCTCGCGTCTCCGACATGTCCGACGAGGAACTGACCGCCCTTATCACCCACACGCTTGAGGAGGAAGGTTACCGCATTGAGAAGATTGGGGGCGGGCAAAGTGGATGAGCAACGACGGATGTTCCTCGAAGCGGCTTTTCGAGAGAGAGAGGAGCGTAGGCCACTGACCCTGCGTAACTTGAGCGACAATGAATCGGAGGCTATCCGCGAAGGCAAAGTGACGGCTGAACTGGCGGCAAAGATGAGTCGGATACGCTGGGATCGCAACATAATCATCGGTGTGCCGGAGGAGCAGATAGAAGCGTTAATCAGTCAGTACGGATTCCGCACTCGTCCAGCCAGAGGCTTCCCGCAAAAGAGTGAAGGTGATCGAGTAAGTATATCCGTCCATATTCGGGGAGAGAAAGGAGGTGCCCCCTACGGAGTTCACGCGAGAGGAATTGCAGGCCCTCCGCGAACGGGCGCTACGGGCGATGAAGGAAACCCGTGACCCGGGCTGGATGACGTCCTTCGCCGCACTTTCGAGGTGCGCCGACTATGCGGAGGAGTCTATGGCGAGATACCAGGGAAAGGAGGCCCAGAGACGTTGATGGAGATTGTGACGCTGGAGCACAGGCCTCGATTACACTTCAAGATCGAACGCTTTGGGGGCAGCGCTGATGACGCGATCGCAGAGGCCGCCGCACGGTTCAAGGGTGGCGCGGCCTTGGTGTTCGTCTCTGGCGGGAACGAGGTGTGTTCCGTGGGTTCTCACGGGGTGGTGATGCTGCGGTAGGAAAGGCGGTGAGAGTATGTCGTTCAGAACCGTGATGCTGGATGCGATTCAAACCGAGATGAACACGATGACGAGACAGCAACAGGTGAATGAGTGCGGTTTGAGCATTTATTGAGTATTTATCGCCTAGAGGCCGGAAGGCCGGGGCGAAAACCGAGGGGGTTATTGAAATGGCATTGCTAGATACTTATCAGTTTCAGGAAGAGCAAAAGCGAAGAGCGAAAAAGGCCGTTCAGGACGCTGTTCAAAAGACTACGCAGAACCTTGCCCAGGTTAACAGGGTTCCTCCCGTTCCGAAGGTGACGGGCACTGTTCCTCCTGTGCCTAAGCCTACAGGAACCATCCCTCCTGTAGGTGGGACTACGGGGGGCACTCGCGCGGAGATCGCCTCCGCAGTCAGGAGAGGGACGAGCAGGAGTAGAACACTCTCCAGGGTGGAGAGCAGGACGGAGAGATCGCCGAGCGTTACGTTGGCCGTGCAGAAGGCCATCGAGAGCCTGAAGCCGCAGACGCAGGTGCCGCCAGTGTACAGCGGGCAGTACACCGAAGGGCCTACTCCTCCTGTACCGCAGGTGGGTGAAGGCGCTGGCGGCGCTGCTGGCGGCGCTGCTCTGTCGCAGGCAGCGCAGAGGGCCGTGGCGAGTCTGACGCCGCAGGGCGGATCTCCGGTGGGTGGTTTGCCACCGACGATTGCCCCGGCGACCGCCCCCGGACAGTCTGCCGGTCTTGGCGGCATCGCCGGCATAGGCGGGCAAGCTGTCGGCGGCACTCCCGGAGTCACTGCGGAACCGGGTGTCGGTATCGGATTGGGTGTCTACGGCGGCACTGGAGGTTCAACCAGACGCGCCTCCCAGGGACTCGGATCGGACATCGGTTATCAGCCCGGAGATCAGGGGTGGAAGGGCAAGAACATCACCTATCCCGAAGGTGTTGGGCCGAACATCGGTTATCAGCCGGGCGAGGAGGGTTGGCAGGGCGGTCGCGGACAGACAGAAGCCAATACTGCCCCCAACTTCAAGCAGATCCAGGCTGAGATGAACGCCGCCATAGGCGAAGCGCTGAACGCGAACCTCGCATTGGCGCAGTCCTGGCTATCGAACATGACTGCGACCCTGGATCAACTCCAGACGCAGATCATGGATATGTACAAGCAGCAGGGAACGGATGTCGATCCCGCGACCCAGGCCGCCATAGCGCAGTTGAAAGCGGACATGGAGCAGCAGTTGAGGGCGATAGACGAGCAGATGAATGCCAGGGGGCTGGCGCAGTCCGGTTATCTCCTCCAGGAGCAGGCGAAGATCCTTTCGGGCGGTTGGACGCAGGAGGAAAGACTCCTCGCCGCGAGACTGTCCGACATCCAGAACCGCATGACCGATGCCCTGATGAGTTTCGCGCAGCAGCGCATGAACATGATGGGGAACGCCATGCAGAATGTCATGTCCGCACAGCAGTGGGCGGGACAGCAGATGGCGCAGGTGCCCCTGACGATGGCGAACATGCAGAACCAGTGGAATCAATGGTGGAACGAGATGGCGGCACAACAGAGGAGAGAGGCGCAGCAGCAGTACCAGTGGGCGCAGGAACAGGCCACCGGACAGCGACGGTGGGCGGCTGAACAGCAGTGGGCCAGGGAGAGATTCGGAACGGAGGCGGGGTTGAGGCAGCAGGAAATCGACATTCAAAGGCAGAGGGCGAGCCAGCCAAGCCAGCCGTCTGCCAGCCAGCAACTCAGGGATGCCCGTTCTCAGGCTCTGTATGATGTCCGGGCAGAGTTGGAAGAGGGGAAGGACCCCAACGATATCCGAAGGGGAATCGTCAACAACTGGGACAGCCTCATACAAGAAGGCGTCAACCCCCAAGACCTGTTGACTTACCTTGAGGAGTGGCAGACGCAGTACGGTCGAAGATAGGGGGTGTCGTGGTTGTCTGTCTATGAAGATCCGAAACGTAAATGGAAATTCGCCGATGGCTCGACTGCCCTGGACAGCGCCACAACCCTTCCACGGAGGCAGCGCAAGTGGAGATTCGCCACGGGCACGGTTGAAGAAGTCCCGAAGCCTCAGAGCCTGTGGGATAAGGTGAGAGCCGCAGCCTCAAGAGTGCGGGAGGCCGTGTCTCCTGCTGGCATACAGGGTTACATCCAGCGAAGTAGGGAGCGGGACCTCCAGGACATTGCGACGACGGTCAGAAACTATGGTGCCGATCCCGAAGCCGTTCTAAGGGCGGTGCAAAGCCCCGATTACTCACAGATGCCCGAGGCGGGTAGAGCGTTGGTGAGGGGAATCACCGGCGCATTGCCATTCAGCGTGATTCCCTCTTTGAGGGAAGAGGCCGCCAAGATACCCGCTCCCGAAACGCCCGCGGGCAAGGTTGGCGAATTCGTCACTAGAACCGCGACCGAGTATCCTACCTACCTTGCGGGCGGTGGACTTGTTAGCAGGTACATTGCCTCTCCTATAGCGCGGAGGCTCGGGATCAAGGTGGCGCAGAAGTTGGCGGGCCCCGCATTGGCTACGGGTAAGCCCGTGCAGATGACCCCGGAGATCGGACGCGCTCTTGGGGCGGGGATGCTGACTGAGGCCGTGACGAAAGCGGGTTTGACGGCCGGCATTACGGGAGCCGCCGCTTCAAAGGCGCAGGGGGCTACTCCTGCCGAGGCTGTGAAGACGGGCCTGATGTCTGCGGCGGTAGGCGTGGGCGCAAATGTCGGCGCTCCCCTCGTTGGCGCTGCCGTGAAGAGGGCGCTGCCGAAGGGGGCAGCGACGAGGATCACGAGCAGGCCTACAGCAGGAACCGCTCTTGCGCCGCTCACCCCGACACCCACCTCACCAGTAGCGGGGGCGATTGGGGCGGCGACTCCTGCGAAATTCACCTCTTGGATACCCGTGGGAAAAGGCACAAAGACCATAGCGTTCAACAAGTCTGGAGAAAAACGACTTTTCGACTACGGTCGCGATGTTGTTGATGGTGATGTTGAATACGACTGGCAGGGCGTTCAGGCCGCTATTCGCCGTGAGTTGAGCATCCCAGAAGGCGTTAGCATCCGCGATTTAGCCAAGTCGTACTACGGGCAGGTATCGGAAGCGGCAAAGACCGCAACGGGAAAGACGGTGACGGCACCCGCAGTGAGTGCTGCGGTGACCCCTACGGCAAAGGAACCCGTCTTACCCAAGACCCCCACCGTCACTCCCGTGCCCGAGGTCCCGAAAGCGAAGGTTTCTCTTGCCGACCTTGTCAAGAGAGAAGAGGAAATTCTACATGAGCGAGAGGCCGAGTATGCGGACCTCATGGCACGACGCTATACGTATGGCGACAAGTCTGTGGACGCTAAGATCCGGGAGATAGAGGACTATCGCAACAAGCGACTCGACGAACTGAAGAACGAAATCGAAAAGCACAGCACGGAGGAACTGCTCAGCGCAGTTAGCGCCAGCACTCAGGAGCGCTATTACCGGGGTGAAGATATCGGCAGGACTGAGCGCGGGCAGCGCTCCGTCATAGGCGAGGTGTTGGACGAGAGGAATCCCAACATCAAGCCCCCCGAGCGCATCCCGGAGGAAGGCCTGTGGAAGGTCCCACAGTCCGAAGCGATGGAGATCATGGATCCCACCTGGGTGTTCTCGGACGATCCTCGCGTGGGTGCGGGTTTGCGGGCGGCGCACAGGGATATTGTCAAGAAGGCTGTTGCTGAGGGGAAGCCCGTCCCTCCCGAAGTGCTGAGGGACTATCCGGAGCTAGCGAGGCTGTCTACGGGCGGCAAGACGAAGCCCACTCCCCGCAAGTGGCATTTCGCCAAAGCGGTTGAAGCCCCGGCGCGGAAGTGGCGGTTTGCCGAACCTACGCAGGCCGGTAGGAAGTGGCGGTTTACCGAACCAGTCGAGCGTGGTGCGATTGAACAGCCCGCGAAGCCTCCTTTGGCAACGGGGGGCAGGGCGGTTGCCAAGACCGAACGCGGCACAGCGGTGCAGACGCAGTACGCCATAGTGGACGCCGGCGACCTCATCTCCTCGCACGATGTCACTCTGCGGGCTGATCCGAGGTATCCAGTGCAGTTGCAGCCTCGGGAACGGGGTAGAGCCGCATCTGAAGAGCAGATCACCGGAATGGTCGCAAGACTGGAGCCTGAATTCCTGGGTGAGAGTCCAAAGGCCTCGGAAGGCGCTCCCATTGTGGGGCCTGATCTGATAGTGGAGTCTGGGAACGCCCGCACGATTGCCCTGAAACGGGCATATGGCGCGGGACACTACAGTGCGGAGAGGTATCGAACCTGGCTCATGCAGAATGCTGGCAGGTTCGGCCTCGACGCGAACGCTATCCAGCAGGCAAAAGCGCCCGTCCTTGTAAGGATAAGGCAGACGCCTGTGGACCGGATTAGGTTCGTCCAGGAGGCGAATGAGTCTGCTGTCGCCGCGATGAGCGCCACAGAACAGGCGAGGCTTGACGCGCAGAAACTCACCGGTGGATTGATGAACCTATTCCGGGCCAGCGACACGGGCGAGATCAACATAGCGGCCAATAGGGACTTCGTGAGGGAGTTCATGTCTCAGGTCGTGGGTCCCGCAGAGCGGGCCAGGTACATGATGCCCGACGGGTCCATATCGCAGGAGGGTGTTATCCGAATCCGGAATGCGGTATTTGCGAAAGCCTACGGCGATACTGGCGTGCTCTCAAGGCTTGCGGAGAGTCCCGACAACAACGTGAGGAACATCACGAACGCCATGCTGATAGCGGCCCCGCGTATGGCGAAATTGAACGAGTCCATTGCCCAGGGGAAGCGGTACAACCTCGATGTTAGTCCCGAGATTGCGGAAGCTGTAGGGAAGCTCTCGGCACTCAGGGAATCGGGGCAGTCCATCGAATCGTACATGAAGCAGATCCCCCTGATCCCCGATATGAGTCCACTGGCTAAGGACGTTCTGGAGACGATGGGCAATTACTCAAGGAGCGCCAAGCGGCTGTCTGAGGTGTTCCTGGCGTATGCCGATCTGGTGGACGCCGCCGGGGATCCCCGACAATTGGATCTGATGGGTCTGAACCAGGTCCCCACGAAAGAAGATATGTGGGACAGCGCCGTAGAATCCGCGAGACGCAAGGAGGTCACCGGTTATGGTGCACAGCAATCTACGCTATTCCAAGAGCAACCCGTTCGTGGTGGCCCGGTTGGTACGGTTCCTGGAGAACCGGGACAGGTTGCCGGCCGGAGCGCAACAGCCGGCGCAGGGATTGGGCAAGGTTATCCCTCTACCGCCCCTCAAGTTCCCGCCCGCAAGCCCGGGGGCATCTTAGGGATAGTTGCGCCTGTCACCTTTGGGCCTGGGTTGTTCACCGACATCGACAAGGTGACGGCGATGAAGGGCAGTCTCTTGCGTGATGAGATGGCCCTTATGCCTCCCGCATTGAGAGAAGCCGTCCGGAACATCGACACTGCTGCCGCTATAGCCAACCAGAAGGTTAGGCTTTTACTGGCGCAATACAAGGTCCAAGATACGGGGGCCTTGCCTCCGCAGGCTCGCCCACAGTATCAGCAACTTTCTGAGCACCTGGAGAACCTACGCAGACAGCGTGAGGCGTTGAAACCGCAGGTCTTACAGGCCCTTGATGATGGTGGGAAACTCGGTTCTGTAATTCTGCGTGAGATTGAGGCCGAGCAGAAGCCCGAGAGTATGCAGCTCATGTTGTCGGACGTTCTGGAGGAATTCGGTGAGGCGTGGCAGCCGGGACTTCCAAACCTCACACCTCCTAAACAAGCGTCGCCGTTTGCCCCCACGCAGGGTTACGTGTGGAGGTCTCCGGTAAGCGGCAGGGAGCTGTACATCCCGCCCGTACCAGAACCGACGAACGCCGTAGACGCCATGCTCCAGAAGCAGCCCAACCTCTATCTAGTTGGCTTTGGCGCTATGCGGGACGTTCTGGGTGAACAGGTTGTGGGACCGTGGCGCTCTGCGTCCAGGCAGTACCGCGCGTTTGTCTCAGACTACGAGCAAGTTCTGAACGAGGCGTTCCGGGGACTGGGCGACAAGCCGCAGGCGAGGGAGCGCGTTGGCCTGATGCTTGAGGGGAAGATGCCTCTCCAGGGCATTGAGGGAAGGGCTGCATTGATCCTCCGACAGTCCTTCTTTGGCGAGAAACCAGGCGAGGGCCTGCATGGGGAATTCGAGATTGACCCTAAGCGATTCCTCGAGGATTACTTGCCGAGGATTCGCGCCGCCGGCAGTGTGGAAGGTGCGTTCCCGGGTGGCGTTCCGGATGAACTGAAGTTCTTCGCGGAGTACGAACGTACCGGGAACCTGATGGCGAGGGAAACAGACTCGCTCACGATATGCCTCCAGTACCTCCGCGCCGGCGCAAAGAAGAAATTCTTTGATCCGGTGATACAACAGGTTAAGCCCTATGTAGACGCCATGCACCCCGACAGGCGATGGGTGTATGAGCAGTTCGTCAATTCCGTGCTCGGTAAGCCCATCATGGAGGAACGGCTGTGTAATGGCCTCGTGAAGGCTATCGCTAACCCGATCCTCAGACTGTGGGGCAAGGAGATTACGGGACGACCGTCGCAGACTATCAGCGCGTTCGTTGCCGATCTTGGTTACCAAAGCACCATCGGCCTCAACGTGTTCTCCGCAGTAAAGAACCTGACACAGCAGCTCTTAACTGTGGCGCATTTGAGCGAGAAAAACCCCGCCGAGGGAATGAGGTGGTGGGTGGCTGCCAGGGCTGCGGGTAAGAGTCAGATGGGCCAGACGTTACTGAAATACAACTGGGTCGCGCAAGACAGGCAGTATCTTGAGGGCCTTGACATCCAGTACCGGCTCATGGAAAGAGTCATGGGGCCGATGAGAGAGATCGGATACAAGATGTTTGAGGCGGCAGACCGGGATAACGTCAACAACGCCTATCTCGCCGCCACGCTAAAGGCCCTCTCTGATGGAAAGTCGGTAGACGAGGCGATCCGGTATGGCAACCAGGTCGCCGCCGACACACAGTACCTCTATGGCCTTGACAGTCCGTTGCTGTGGAAGGGACCGCTTGGCAGGCTGTTCGGCATGTTGAGTTCATGGCCCGTGAACTTCATGAGACTACTATACCAGCAAGGAACCAGCTCGACGAAGATCCGCGTGCTCTACACACTTGCGGCATTGGTCCTGGGCAGCAGGATACTGCGGAAATTGACGGGCCTGAGTTTCAAGAGCATCGAGCCACAGGAACAACTGAAAGCCTGGGCACCTCTCGCTTGGCTCCGTGGAGACTTCCCGCCGCCAATTCAAACGCTGAGAAGCGCATGGAACCTGGTGAGGGCGTACATGGACGGTGATTCCACGGCGATAGACGAGGCCGCCGATGATTTTAAGCGTCAACTGATGAACTTCGTGCCCTGGTACACGCAACTGAACCGGCTGGGGGAATTCATAGACACTGCCACGAACGAGTGGAAGGTGTACGATGCTCGTGGGCGTCTCCGCTACGAGACTACGCCAGGCGAGGCCTTCAGGGGCATATTCGGCACTACCGTGGAGAAGGAAGCTGGCTGGCAGCAGTCGGTCGAGGTTGCCGCGCAGAAAGTGGAGTACCAGAAACTACGCCAGAGGGCTGTGGACGCCTATTTCCGGGGCGACATGGACACCTTCAGGCGGCTTAATGGAGAACTGCTGCGGAAGTACGGGAAGATGATCAGAGGCTCGGAACTCAGGGAACTGAGGAAGACACGTGAGCAACCGGCTCTGGAGCGTCAACGGCAGGGATTGCCTGCGGGATTACGGTAGTATCCGCACATTCACCGAGTCTCTTTTCCAATAGAGGCAGGGTGCTCGCCTTGAGCAAGCGGGCACCCATTCTTTTTTTCACTGCAAGAAGAAGGGCCGGTCAGTTCTGCCAGCCCTCGGGATACATGGAGTAGACAGTATTCAAGAACCAATCCCTATCTTCGTCACTGGACAACTTACGAGCGTCGTTAAGTTCCGGTATAAGGCGATGTAGTTCCTGAAACGCCTCAAGTGTCGCTGCTGTCGCTGCCTTTCCTCGCACGTTTGCGGCCTGTCCCAGGGCGATTCCTTCGGCGGCAGGGTATTTCTCGGCATTTAACAGGATATCTTTCATTTGAAGCATTGCGACCAAGGACATGTTCATGTTCATGAGCGTTGCGCCCATAAGCACGTGAGCCTCCTGATACTGAACGGGGGGTCTCAACCGCATAAACCCGATCATGAGACACCTTCGTTGTTCCATTTCGTGGAAGGCCTTGGCGAGGTCTTCTTTTGTTGAAATGTCGTTCAGGATTGTGGAGTTTTTCTTCATCTGAGACAGCGCGAAAATCACAGCTCCATTCAGGACTCGCTTGTACGTATCTTCTGTCATTCGAGATGGATCCTGGACTACGGCGGTTCTCGTCGCTGACTCCCAGTCTACCTTCCAGCCCATCGTCTCTGACACAGCCCGAAGGGGAATCATCGTTCGGTCGTTCACGATCTGGGCCGGCGCGTCGGAGACGAGGTCCTTGCCGTTCACTAGGACGCGGACGAGCCCGGGCTGGGCCGACGCCGTAGCCGCGAGGATGACCACCAGCACTATCGCCGCGGCAAATGTCCATCGTTTCACAGTCGGACACCTCCAAAATGATATGTTGTCAGATTCTCACTGCGTAGCGCCGAGGGCTTCCCAATGCCGGGACCGCAGTCGGTCATCACTACACGCATTCTCTACAACATCGAAGGGTAACCCCAGACTTAGGAGCAAACCCTTTTCAGCCTGAAGCGCCTCCCTCTCGCCTTCCTCGGAATTGGCGGGCCGGCCCTCTTGAACTTGAACAAGATGGGTAGTCTCGTGTACCAGAAGAGCGGGTATTGCATAGACGGCTGGGGGATGGGCTTCGGCTTGCTTCAGAATCGCGTCATACTGCTCCTGAACGAAGTATATCCCGTCACGGCTATCACAATAGGCAGCAAGGCCAGGTGCAGGGCTGTTCTGAACAAGGCCGATCTTCTTCACCAGCCGGCGCACGTCCTTAAACTGCCCTGGAGATTTCCACTCGATGAGTTTGAGGGCGTGTTCTATGTTGTCCTGGAAATCCTCCGGCCCCTCGATTCTGATCCCCTGGTAAGTTCTCGGTGTCGAGCAGCCCACGAGGAGACAGGCCACGAGAGCCAGAAGAAGAATCCTGCGGCGCAATTCTGACACCTCCCACCCCATAGTACCATGTGGCACCCTCTACGCGAAACGCCCCCGCCGCCTCGCAGAAACCGCCCTAGGAGCCGTCCTGTGGGAGGGGTAGCTACCTAGACACCTTCCGAACCGTCCTACGGCATTCTAGGCCTTCAATGAAAAGCCCCTCTCGAAAGGGAGGGGCGTTACCACCTGACTTCATCCTGGTTACTCCTCGTTTTCCTCACACAGGAGCCTCCGGATCAGACTCAGTCCAGCCTCGTACATGGTATCGGCGATTTCGCTCTCGCGCCTCTCTAGGAAGTCCTGGGTCTCGAAGAGAGTCATCTCGATACCCACGTTATGAGCGATCTTTCTTACTTGGTCCGGCTCGAATGCGACCCTGGAGTACTCTTTCATGCTTAGCCCTCCATTTGGACTTTCGTAACGGGCCTCGGCATGGTAGAATCGAAACGGGCAGGGCAGGGTGTTACTCTACCTGTCTGGCGAGGGTGCTAATGCTTAGTCGGTGGTGGCACCCTCGATCTTCTTGGTCAGCATCTTCTGGTAACCGATCTCCTGGTAGTACAGATGCTCCTTCCGTCGGCCTATTGCATAGGTGCGGATGTGCTGTGCAGCAGGTCCCAGGTCGGTCGCAAGTGCTATGCCTGCTGCAACCCCTTCTGCAAAACCCCTTTCTACTGCATCCGCGATAAGATCGTTTGTCTCATCGTCATCGTCCTCGCGCTGGAATTTCTCGGACAGGTCTGTTGCTGCGTCCTGTATCAGGCCTTCACACATGTAGTGCAGATACCGTTCCACGAACTCACTCACACCCTGCGGGTCCTCCACATTGAACAGGATCACTTCGCACTCTTCCATCCGGCAA
Source organism: Ignavibacteriales bacterium (assembly GCA_050260105.1). Taxonomy (GTDB): domain Bacteria; phylum Bacillota; class Sulfobacillia; order JABLXB01; family JABLXB01; genus SM1-B181. The sequence goes on from JBLNBR010000007.1 coordinate 53,103, forward strand.
ACCCCCCTGTTTGAGATTTGCCTGCCCTGCCGTTCGACCACCTACGCCTTGTCGGGTCCCTGTCGGAACAGTTCAATCAGCCTCTGTGCTCTCTCCTTACCTAGATAGGCCTCTAGATCGGGCTGGGTGATGACCCATACTCCTCCTCCCGCTTCGGTGCCACCCACCTTCACTGCTCCCAACTTGCTGCGCTTAATCTCACGGCGGATCGTCTCTACTGCAAGCCCCATCATTTCTGCGACTTCATCCGGTGAGAATCCGTGCCTGGTCATGTCCATCTCTCCTTTCGGTTGCACCCCCCTGTCTGTTGAGATATGATGAGGGGAGAGGAGCAGGGGCGCTATGCGACCCTACTCAGCGACAGAGGACGCAACGTCTTGGTGGGCGGCGTCCTCTTTGTTCATAAGAACCTCAAGCAAGCATCTAGTGTACTCGAAGATGGAGATGAATGTTCCCCAGCAATCGCGCACTCCATCCAAGAAACCCGGTAGCTTCAGTATCCGGTCGTCGAGGATCAGGAGAACGTCCTTCTCGGTCATGGTCTGGCCGATGATTCTCCGACTGATCTTCTCTATGTCTCGCGGTCCTACGGCCCGGCGTCCATAACCGCAAACAAGGCCCCTCAACTTGTTTTCGACACGGCTTCCGGGGAACAGGGCGAACATGCCCCGAATTCCAGCCTGATTGCCATAGTTAGTGAGAATCCCCCTCGGAAAGTCCATCGTCATCGTCTCTTCCACGAGTTCCCTGGTAAGCACCACGCTCGCTGCCATCCGAATCAACCCCCCTTTTCTTGCTACCCCTGCGCGTCCTCTCCCCTAACTATACCGTATCATACCCAACTACACCTGTCAACACCCAACATGCAGGTGTGGAAAGAATACCGGAAATGCTTGACGGGTTCTTGGTGTGGGCATAGAATGGGAATAGAGTACCGAGAATATTACAATAGCGGTACTCACCCATAGGGGGCGGTTGACATGCTTCAAGGAAGAAGGAAGGGTCCTCGAAGAGGGCGGCGGCTCCCCGAGGTCCTTACTGACGAAGAGAGGCGGGCGCTGTTGTCTCAGCCCAACCCCGACTGTCCCACAGGCCTGCGGAACCTCTGTCTCCTCCGGCTGATGCTGAATGCCGGCCTGCGGGCTGCCGAGGTGCTGAACGTCAAGACACGGGATCTCAACTGGAACACGGGGAAACTCATCGTGCGCCAGGGGAAGGGAAAGAAGGACAGGGTTCTGTGGCTAGGGGAGGACGACCTGGCCCTGCTTGCCCGGTGGCGCGAAGGGCGGCGCGCCCAAAGCGATCTACTCTTCACGACCCTTGCGGGGGAGAGACTGAATGACCGTTATCTCCGGGCGATGGTGAAGAGGTACGCGAGGAAGGCCGGCATCCCTCGGGACGTACACCCGCACACACTGCGGCATACCTTCGCCACAGACCTTTACAAGGACAGTCACGATATTCTGGTGGTACAGAAGGCCCTGGGTCACGCCTACGTGAGCACCACGTCGATCTACACGCACCTGGTGGATGACGACGTAGAAGACGCCATGCTGTCCTTCGCCAAGAATCGGAAATAGCGAGGCTCTAGAATGCCCCAGGAGCGGCGTTTAGGGGGCGGGCAAGGGTGTAGGGTATCCCCCCGATCGCCCCCGCAAGCCTTGCAGACCCGGCGTAGGCGTTGCAGATTCAGCAGAGGGGCCACTTGACAGGCGAACACTGTTCGGGTTCGGCAGGGGTGGGGATTGACAGAGAGGCCACGTGTAATCGCAAGGACTGTTGATGACCGAGTATGAAAGACAAGAGGGAGAAGCGGACCAGAACGGCGAACTGGTTAAGACCAGAATCTCTGGATTGGAGGGTTAAACGTGGCAAGATTGGCGGATAACCCAGTGAATCTTGACAATCTGCCGCCTATCCTCACGGCGCAGGAGGTCGCAAGGCTTCTCCGCATCAGCGAACCGACAGCCCGCAAATACGGGCGCGAGGGAATCATCCCGGGTTTCCTATCCCTCGGCGAGAGGGCGCTGTTCAGGAAGGCCGCAGTGCTTGAACTGATAAACGGCAGGATAGGGGCGTGACTTACGTCAGAGACCAGGGGGTCTTACACGATGATCAGACGGTCGGAGGCAGAGTACCTCACCGTGATGGACATCGCCGAGCTGCTTCAGTGCACACCACAGCACATCTATTCCGAGATCGGACTAGGGAGGCTCAAGGCGATCAAGATAGGCCGGCGCAAGGGAATCCGCATTCACCGTAACGAACTAGAGGCCTGGGTGAAGGGGCGTGGTCTGCGGTGATGACGCAGGAGAAGACGTAGAGAGGGTGTGGGCAGGTGCTCAACGAGAGCGAGCCGAGGGAGGTTCAAGACATGGTGCTCCACCGAGAGGCAGAGCACCTACTTAGCGCAAAGGAAGTACAGGAGTTTCTCAGAATCGGACGCAATCGCACTTACGACCTTCTCCGTTTGCCCGAGAAGCGTGGCGGCATCCCGCACATCAGAATCGGGAAGTCGATTAGGGTCATGAAGAGAGACCTGCTTGATTGGTGCGAACGCCATCGAGTCAAGTTCATTGGGAAGGGACCACGTCGATCTTGAGAATCGTGGTTCTGGTGCGTTTGCCGCAAATCAGAGTAAGATTTCGTCAGTGATGTACCGATGACTTAGCAAGGAGGCTTAGTTGGCGGCAGGAGGGACGTCTACCTCGATAGGCCTTACGCCGCAGGCAGGATTGTCCAATCCTCTTGTGGAATCGAGGCTTCGAGAAGGAGGCTGAACGGCTTTGAGTGACTTGGAGGCCATTCTCATAGGATTGCTGAGAAAGATCGGCCGGACTGTCACTCGAACTGAGCTTGTGAAGATTCTCTTCCTTTTTGAGTGCACATATTATAAACTGTATGGCCGGAGCTTCACCGGTGTACAGTTCGTTCGCCACAACTATGGTCCCCATTGCGAAGAGGTAATTCAGGCCGCACATCGACTTGAGCGTGCAGGATTGGTCAATACCTGGCACACACCGAACTACTTTGGCGGGCTGACGTATTATTACTGCTTGACAGACGCCGGAGCAAGGCCCGCAACTAAGGTTGCACCCGAAGAAGAACGTCTCATCACGTATATTGCTGGATTGACGAAGCCACTCAGCCTTGAGTTGACGAAACGGATCGCGTATTCGATGCCTCCCATGATGGAGATACTCCGGGAGGAAGCAGTGGCTGGCTACAAGGTGATCGGAAGGAGACTTAACATGGACAAGATGCGGCCCTCCGTGGAGAAGAAGCCAATATCGCGACTCAAGAAAGCCTTTGCTGAGATCGACTTGGCACCGCGGGGGACTGACCAGGAGTATAGTGAAACCATCCTGAACGAATGGCGTGAATTGCAGCCCTACAGGCAGAAGGCTGAGCAATGCAAAGCATAGAGGCACAGTTCAAGAGACTGGGTATTGATCGGCGCAGTTTCAGGCAGGGCGAAATCTATATTGTCAAAGACAAAGACGTGCAGATTCCAGATTCGAAGTTCACTAAGACCGGGCGGGTGTTTCATGAGAACCGCCCGGTCGTAATTGTATACGACCACCTCTACAATTCCGAACCCACGTATCCGCTCGTGGTAGTTGCGCCACTGTCCCATGACACAACTAGGAAGCGCGTTTGCGATCTTGAGTTGTTTGCAGCCCGTGACGGAGTTGACCAGGACTGCTTGTTAAGGTTGGGACTGATTCAACCGCTATGCAAGGTAGATTTGGAGGGCCCTGCAGGTCGGCTTGATGCGACTACTATTGACAAAATGCTTGCTCTCTTGGTGCATCTACTTGGTGTGAGCCTCAATGATGAAGACCGAGGCGCTGTCGATCTTGACAATGCTGACGAGGGAAACGAGGCTTAGCATCGAGTGTGTTACCGCTAGGGAAAACTAGGAATCCCGAGTAGTGCACTCGGAATTGAACGGGGAAGCGTAAGGGGCGAATGGGCTGAGTGATTTTGCTAACGGAATTGCTAACGAACGTCGTAACACGGGACCGCATGAGACGCATACTAGCGACATGGCAGGATTGGGGAAAGCCCTGCACAACGTATAAATGAGCATACGTGGCGAGACGGGACAATATGGCGCGTCATGGAGATGCAGCGGTTTCGTAAACCGCAGGTCACGGGTTCGAATCCCATCGCCGGCTCCATTTGTTTTCCAGCAGGCGCGCGGACGGCTGGTGGCTTGTCACGCCTGGATGATACAATTCAGTAAGAAGAGGAGGAGTGGATGATGGATTACCGGTTTGAGATTGAAGAGACGGTCGCTCAGCCGGCGCTGTCTATGCGCACAGTGACTTCGGTAGGCAACCTGCCCCAGGAACTTGGGAAGGCGTTTCATGCCATTGTGTCCTACCTGGATGAGCTGGGAGAGAAACCTGTGGAGGCTGCATTTGCAGGGTACCATAACATGGACATGGAGAATCTGGATGTTGAAATGGGTTTTCCGGTTCAAAAGACACTGCCGGGGAAAGGACAGATTGTCTCCAGTGAGATTCCCGCCGGTAGAAAGGCCACCTGTCTATATAAAGGGCCCTATCAGGAGATGAAGCCGGTCTATGATGCCATGACGAAATGGATGGGCGAAAACGGCCATCAGCCCACTGGTGTGGTATACGAGTTCTACTACAATTCGCCAATGGAAGTGCCTGAAAGCGAGCTGCTGACCAAGATCGTGTTCTTGCTCAGGTGAGGCCATCTTCGTGGTGAAATAGTACCAGGATCATAGTGATGCGCGTTGGGTCGCCGGTGTTCGCCGGCGTTTTTTTGTGCGAAGGGGACGAAGGTTGGGAACTGCCAGAAGGAATACTCGAAACCGCACCGAAGAGACACGAAGATGCTAGATACCATATACCGTATTGTGTGACAATTTGCCACAAGGAGGTGGAGAGGCTGGTTGAACTGGTTCCCCTGCAGATCGAGAACAAGTTGTGCGTGGGCGTATCGCTAAGGCTCCCGAAGACTACAGTCCTGGCTGTGGTTGCCCCCAAGGGCTATCTGATGTGCGGCTTACTGGACGTGGAGAGGCTGGACAAGTTGCACAGCGACCGGGCAATCGTTGCCGCCAGGGTCTCGGGCGCCAGGACCATCGAAGACCTGCTGGCAGGCAGGGTCGATGCAGTTACTGTGGCTGGGCGGGCTGCGGGGGTGACCGAAGGAATCACCGGTGAGGAGGCTCTGGGCCACATGCTCTGAGTGCCGTCAAATACGATGAGGGGGGCGGAAAGGGAAATGTCAAATAATCCCGGTCGTGTAGTTACAGCCATATCACTGGTTTTGTTGGCCGGCCTTGTGATTGGCGCGGCAGGTTGCGGTAGGCAGGAGGCGAAGTTCCCGTCCAAGACCATCAACATGATTATTCCCTGGCCGGCGGGGGGCGCGTCGGACCTTGCTGCCCGCCTCATAGCCAAAGGCGCTGAGAAAGAGCTGGGGGTGGCGATCAGCCCAACGAATATGGCAGGCTCAAACGGCGCCATCGGTTGGGCTGAGGCAGCCAAGGCGAAGAATGATGGGTATACCATTTGCCTCGCGACATTCGACATACTGACCAACCAGGCCATGGGGACGTCGCCTGTCAAGTACGATGACTTTGAGTATCTCATGCAGTTCACTGCGCAGCCCTTCGGCATCATGGTCCACGGGGATAGCGAGATAAAGACGATCCAGGACCTGGTCAGAGTCATCAAGGAGAACCCCGAGAAACTCAAGATAGGGACTACGCCCCTGGGAGGGGTTTTCCACCAGGCCGTCGCCCTGTTCGAGAAGGCTTCGGGCGGTAAATTCTCGGTGGTGCCCTTCAAGGGGTCCCCGGACCTCAACGCAGCCCTGTTGGGTAAGCACATTGATGCGCAGATGAACACCATTTCCCTGGCGGACCAGCACATCAAATCCGGGACCATCCGGCTGCTTGCCGTCACGACCGACAAGAGGATGGCTGCGTATCCAGATACGCCGACACTCAAGGAACTGGGCTACGATGTTGTCTATGAGTCGTGGAGGGCTATCGCCGTCCCGAAAGGTGTCCCGGCAAACGTCAAGAAGGTTCTAGAGGACGCATTCGTCAACGCCTTCAAGTCCGCCGAATTCCAGGAAGCAGCCGAGAAGGCGAAGCACGATCCGTTTTTCCGGACGTCTTCCGAGTTCAAAGCATTTGTCGACGATCTCTATCCGCGAGTCCAGCAGGTTATCAAGGACCTCAATCTCGGCGCCAAGTAGGAACACTCAATTCGGGAAGCGGGGGGTAAGGCATTGAGACAGAAGTTGATGCGCCCGGACGTGGTGGCAAGCATGCTTGGCGTCGCAGTCTCGGCAGTGTTTTTTGACGCCGCCGGGAACCTCCCGTCTTTCGCGGTCAAGATGGCGGGGCCCGAGTTCTTCCCCCGGGCCTCCGCCGTCCTCTTGGCCGTCTTGTGCCTTGTGCAAGCAGCTGTCTCGCTGACGAATAGGGCCGGGGACACACTCCAGGGCACCGGGGGAGACGCCGGCGACGACACCAGGCTGGCGTTCACTGTCATGGGATTGTCCGTGGCTTACTTCTACGGCATGACATTGCTGGGTTTCATGCTCGGGACCTTTCTCTATTCCACGGCCCTTACCCTTATCACGCAGGAGAAACGCGATTTGAAGAGAGCCGTGGGGAGCGCCCTCGTCATTGTCGCCGCTGTGTACGTGGTGTTCGCGCATTTTCTCCAGGCGACCCTTCCTTCCGGTCGCCTGTTCGGATGAAGGCTTGAGGAGGTGAGAACGTGCAGCATCCGATAGTCTACGCTCTCCAGGCTGTGTTCCAACCGGTCAACTCTCTTCTCATGGTCGCAGGGGCGGCGATCGGAATCATCTTCGGCGCCGTGCCCGGGCTTACAGCGACCCTGGCAATCGCCCTGTTGATCCCATTCACCATGAATCTCGATGCCATTCCCGCGTTGCTGCTCCTGCTGGCAATATACTGTGGCGGCATGTACGGCGGTTCGATTACGGCCATCACGATAAGGACTCCGGGCACGCCGGCCGCGGCCGCAACCGTTCTCGATGGTTACCCGCTCGCTCAAAAGGGACAGGCCGGGAAAGCGGTGGGTGCTGCTCTCATTGCGTCGACCTTCGGCGGCCTGGTGTCCGCTGTAATCATGATATTCCTCTCTCCTCCGCTCGCCAGGTTTGCACTCGCCTTCTCACCCGCTGAATATGCCGCCGTGGGCATATTCGGCCTGACCGCGGTCTTCTCCGTTTCAGGGCAGTCGTTGCTCAAAGGGGCCATCTCCGCGGTGTTCGGACTTCTCCTGTCGACGGTGGGCCTCGACCCGATCCTGCCGGTGCCGCGGTTCTCTTTCGGGAGCCTGGCCCTGGCCGGGGGCATCCCGTTCCTTCCTGCTGTAATAGGGTTCTTCGCGATGGCGGAGGTTTTTCGCCTGGCGGGCACGCCCAACCGGAAACAGGAGGTGGTGAAGAGCATCGGCAGGGTGTGGCCCACCCTGGATGAGCTCAAGAAGATATTGAGAACCGCGGTCCGCGGAAGTCTGATAGGCACGTGGGTCGGGATTCTGCCCGGCGCGGGAGGGACCATAGCGGCGTACATGGCCTACGGCGAGGCGCGCCGCTCGTCGAAGCACCCCGAACTATACGGTACAGGTATCGTCGAGGGGGTCGCGGCCCCCGAGTCCGCGAACAACGCCGTTTCCGGAGGCGCCATGATCCCGATGCTCACCCTGGGTATACCAGGGGACGCGGTCACGGCGGTTCTCTTGGGCGCCTTGACCATACAAGGGCTTCAGCCTGGGCCAATGCTGTTCAGGGATCACGTTGACGTAATATACCCGATATTCGCCGGAATGATCCTCGCGAACCTCATCATGTTCGTCGTTGGATTCATCCTGGTCAAGCCCGTGACCTACATCGCCACCATCCGGAAAGAGTATCTGGTCTCCGCGGTTGCAGTGTTCGCCGTGATAGGAGCGTTCGCGGAGTCGGGGTCAACGCTCCAGGTAATGTTCGCTGTAGCCTTCGGAATCCTCGGGTATTTCATGGAGAAATATGGGTTCCCTGTAGCGCCGGTTGTATTGTCCCTCATACTGGGGCCGATGATCGAGAACGCCGTCCGGCAGGCGTTGATAATGTCGGACGGGTCGTGGGCGATATTTGTGACCCGGCCCATCAGCGGGGGCCTGCTGCTCGTCGCGCTTGCGATTGTGGCCGCCATGGTCCGGCGTCAACTCAAGGACCGCTCCCGTGGGAGGACTGCATGATGAAGAGGGTAGCCGAAATCACCAGAGATGTCGAGGTGATCGCCCGGGAGGTCAGGGGATTCTGTTCTGCGGGGATAAAGCCGGGTGACAGGATCGTGATGAGAGGGGCCAACATCAGCAAGGAAGAATCAGGGCCCATATGTGGGTACGCCTTCTGTGGTGTGTATCCGGTCGTGTTCGCGATCCGGATGGGCGTCGACCTGGAGAACCTCGGGGTTGCGGGGCGTCTGTGGCAGTGCGTGGACCCCGGCCAGCCCTACACGCCGGGGGGCACTGTGCTGTTCGAAGTCAGGCCCCTCGCGCGGGAGGAGCAATCGTAGCGTTTCTCAAGGAAGGTGATCGTTTGTGATGGGTTCCTTGGAGCCATTGCAGGTGAACCTGCCCCTTGCCGAACGTGCATATCAGAGTCTCAAGGCCGCGATCTTGAGCCTGAGCCTCAAGCCCGGCCAACCCCTCGTGGAAACGGCGCTTGCGCAGCAGTTATGTATCTCGAAGACCCCGGTGAGAGACGCGCTGCGGAAACTCGAGAAGGAGGGCCTGGTGATCTTCTACCCCTACAAGGGTTTCTATGTTGCCCCTGTCTCCCGCGATGATATCTGCGAAGTATACTACCTGAGGAGACTGCTCGAGGGCGCCGCTGCGAGAGAGGCCGCCAAGACCCTGTCCGAGGAGCAGCTGGCCGAGGGAGAGCATCTCCTCGAACTTGCCGAGGAGGCCCTCAAGAGGGGTGATGAGGCGGCTTGCAGTGAGTTGGGCAATGAATTCCACAGGTTCATAATCCAGGGCGTTCGCAACAGGCGGCTCGAGGCGCTGTTGGACAACCTGAGTGAACACCAGGGCCGGTTCTCCCGGCTGGTTTTCGGGATACCGGGCAGGATGGAGAAGAGTATGGCGGAGCACAGGCGCATCCTCGAGGCTCTGCGAAAGGGCGACGGGCGTGAAGCCGAAAACGCGGTGTACGCTCACATAGACAGCTTCTTGCCTGAATTCCTCGCCAACGAGAAGATTCAGGAATTGACGGAACCATAACAGGCTGAGGGGGTAGACCGGTTTGCTCGTTGCAGAAGTAATCGTAAAGGGATTGCTGGACGCCGGCGTCACGGAATCATACGGAGTGCCTGGCGGCGAGGTGCTGGACTTCATCGAGGCAAGCCGCCGGATGGGTCTCCCGTTCATTCTGACGCGCCATGAGTCGGCCGCCTCGTTCATGGCCGACCTTGCCGGACAGATCACCGGGAAGCCCGGCGTGTGCCTCTCCACTCTAGGACCGGGCGCGACGAACATGCTCACAGGGGTTGCGAACGCCTACTTGGACCGGTCCCCCGTGATAGCGATAACGGGGCAGATGTCGCCCGAGGCCTATCACGAAATGCCGCACCAGCGCATCGATCTGTGTACCCTGTACCGTGCGGTAACCAAGTGGTCGGTCAGGGTCAGCGCGGAGAATGCCCGCGCGGTCGTGCCCGCGGCGGTCGCGGTGGCGATGCGTAGACCGCGGGGACCCGTTCACCTGGAACTCGCCAGCACTGTATCGCGGTCGGAGGCTGCGCTTGAGGGACTCCTGGGGTCCGGGGAGCAGCCTCCGGTGGGAGAACAACCCTCCACGATATCCTTGGAAGACGTGTTCCGGCGCCTTGAACGGGCGAATCGTCCCGCGATCATCGCGGGCGTGAACATGGATCCGTTGGCGGTGGCTGGCCCATTGCGCCATCTGGCTGAAAGCTCGAGCATCCCCGTCCTGGTATCGCCGAAGGCCAAGGGCGTATTCCCGCACGATCACCCGCTGTTCGTCGGCGTGGCGACGGGCATGGCCGCGGACGACAGGGTGCTGCAGTTCATTGATTCATGTGATCTCCTGCTCGGGATAGGCTTTGATGCGAGCGAGGCTGATAAGACGTGGCCGGCGAAGGCCCCGATAATCTGGCTCGAAGACGCTCCGCGCGACAGGGCCGAGTGGGACGGCGACTATCTCGTAGGATGCATCGCCGAGAACCTGGCTGCGCTCGCTGCGGACTGCGGCGGGAGCGGGAGGTGGTCCCCGGAGGAAGTCTCGGCGGCTCGCGCTCACATACGGGAGAAGGTGGAGCCCAAATCCTGTGTCTCTGGCTCCGGGATTTCGCCGGCGATGGCGCTCCGGGTCATCCGTGAGGTGCTGCCGGCTGATGGCGCACTTGTCTGCGATGTGGGGGCGCATAAGCTGCTGGCCGGCCAGGCCTGGCCTTCCAACAGCCCGCTCACGTTCTTCATGTCAAACGGCCTTTCCTCGATGGGGTATGGCGTGCCAGGGGCGATAGCGGTCAAGAGACGCGTTGGCGAACGCCCGGTGGTGGCGGTTGTCGGTGACGGCGGATTTGCCATGATGGTACATGAGATCGAAACCGCAGTGCGGCTCAAGCAGGGTGTGGTATACGTGGTGTTCAGTGATAAGAGCCTGTCGCTCATTCAAGTGGTGCAGTCGCGGCGGAAGTTCGAGCGCTATGGAGTCGATTTCGAAGGCAGCGACTGGAGCCGGATTGCCGCTGGTTTCGGGGCCAGGGGTGTGTCCGTGTCATCCCTCCAGGAGATGAAGGATGCCGTCCGTGAGGGTCTCTCCGCTGAGTGTCCGGTTGTCATAGATGTCCCTGTGAATGCTTCGGAGTACGCTCTGCAAATCTAGTATCTCGCGAGGATCGGGCTGCAGACCTGCCCGGACGCCCCGGTGACGAGACCCATGAATATGCGGACCAGGTCCGGATCGAACTGGGTACCGGCGCACCTGTCGAGCTCCTTCATGGCTTCGACATGAGACATGGCGCGCCGGTACGACCGGTCCGTGGTCATGGCGTCGTAGGCATCGACGATTGCCAGTATCCTGCATTCAACGGGAATGTCCCTTCCCTTCAACCCGAGGGGATACCCATTACCGTCCCACCGTTCGTGGTGCTTGAGAATCCAGTCGGCGATGGGCTCCAGATCCGGAGAAGCCTTGGCTATCCGGTGGCCGATCTCGCAGTGACTCCACATCTCGGCCCATTCGCTGGCCGTCAGGCTGCCCGGCTTGAACAATACGCGGTCGGGCACACCGACCTTGCCGATATCGTGAAACCTGGCCAGCAGAGCCAGGTCCTTCATGCGCTCCTCCGGCAGACCCACCGCAGACGCGAGACGCACCGCCAGATCCCGCATCCGGCTGGCGTGGCGCCTCATGGAGATGTCTCTCGACTCCAACGTCCTCATCAGGGTTTGAACGAGGGCGCTGCGCGTACTCTGGCCACGTTTCAGCTTCTCCCTGTACATGTTGTTGTCGGCCTCTTTGAACAGGGCGTTTATGTCACTGCACGCTTCGTGAAACGCTGATCCTATCGACACACTCAGGGCTAGGTCCGATCCAGTCTCGTTGTGGGCCTGGACCGCGTTCCGGATTCGCGCGCAGACATCTTCCACAGCCTGCCTGTCGCAGTCGCGCAACAACACGGCGAATTCGTCCCCGCCTATCCTGGTAACCACGTCACCCTTTCGCACCGATTCCCTGATGGCGCTGGCGGTCGACCTCAGGAGGGCGTCACCCTTCTTGTGCCCGAGGGTGTCGTTGATGAGTTTGAGCCCGTCGGCGTCGCACACAACGACGCCTGTCGGCCTGGGCGCCGCAGCGAGGCGCTTCGTTTCCTGCTCGAAATACGCCCGGTTGAACAGGCCAGTCAGGGGGTCGTGGAGACTCAGGTATGCCATCTCCCGTTCGATGGCCTTGCGCTCGGAGATGTCGCGGACTATCGCGATGGTGATCGGCTCACCGCCTATGATGGCGTTTTGGGATGTCACCTCGGCGGGGAACACACTCCCATCCCTGCGCCTGTTGATGACCTCCAAGGGTGCGTTCCCACACCTTTCACCTGCGGTGAGACCCTCGTGTACGCCTGGGTGGCCGGCAAATATCTCGTCCACGCTCATGGTCAAGAGTTCCTCGCGCGACCAGCCGTATATCTGAGCGGCTGCGTTGTTTGCCTCGATGATCCCACCATCCGGGCGAATGAACAAGATTATGTCACGAGCGTACTCGGAGAGGAGGTTGTAACGGTTCTGTATCTCATCCCTCTGTTTCCGCACGCTGTCGTCCATGATCACACCGCGGATACCGACGGTCTTCCCGTTGCGGATGAGGGGACTCGAGGCGATCAGGACGGGGAACCTCCTGCCGTCGTACCGTTGGGCGATGTACTCACCCACCCCCAGGTTCTCCCCCCGCGCGACTCTCTCCATGTTACGCACGCATCGCTCGCGGTCCTCGGGGCAGATGAAATCCATGGGCCGGATCCCCTTTTCGAACACCTCCGGTGGTACCCCCCAGAAGTCGAATGCGCGTCGATTGGCGAAGAGGAGGTTGCCCTCCATGTCCAGCTCGAAAACGACCTCCGACAGGGAATCGACGGTTTCCCTGTACCTGAGCTCGCTCGCGGTCAGTGCATCCGATTGGAGCCTGTGCCTGGTTACGTCAACGATCTCTACGAGAACGGCGCACGCCGCTTCGAACTCAACGGGGCTGAAGGCGGCTTCACAGAACACGCGACAGCCGCTCCTGGTTATGATGCTGAACTGCCGGGTGACGGCGGGTCCGCGGCATTCGAGCATGTCCTCAATGCACGCCCGCTCTTCGGGATGAACCAGGTTCGCGAATGGCATGGATGAGAGCTCCTCCCGGGCATATCCGGTGAGGTACACCATCTGGGTGTTAGCCACCTTTACCAGGCCGTTGTGGAGGATGAGGCCGGCCAGTGGCAGGCTCTCAATAATTGACTTCAATTCCGGATGCTCCTTCACTGATACTGCCCTCGGAGGACACGTCCGGTGCTTAGTATATCATCGTCGGGGCGAAAGGTGTTGTTTACCGGTAGTTGTACATCCTGCAACGAACCGTGGTATTGACCTTGACCCTGAGTTGGCCATTACACTGATATCCGTGCGAGGAGTAAGTGGACTTACTATGAGGAAGAACTGAGACTCCCGAGGGGCATGGCCTGAATTAGGTGACTTCGAGCCTGCATAACCTGTATGAGGGAGAGGAGTTGTCCCAAAAGGCAAGAAGCATTAGACTAACATGGCGAAGATACGTGGATGCGATTACGCTACGAAGACCCTCGACTCCATAATAGCCGAAGGTCTCATAATTGTTGATCGGGACGGAGTCATCAGGCTCTATAACGAGCGGGCCAGGGAGATGTTCCACCTCGACCCAAGATCTGGCCCTGGGCACCCGCCGGGGGTCGCCATCCCCGGGGACATCGTCATGTTCTGTACGAATGCCCTCGGCGGAGACGACGGGGGGATGAGACCCGAAGACCTTTCGATGATCGGAGTTGACCCCAAGGGCATAGAACCGGGCGATGCTGTTGTCGTAATCGGCGAGCTCGGCGCCCCGGCCGGGACTGCTGTATGGAAGGCATCCCCTCTGCGGGGCGACGTCGAAGGGCTACGGGTGGAATCGAACGTGGGTTCAAGGACGGCGCTCTCGGTATCTGTGGACGGGGTTAAGAGAATCCTGGGATGTTCCGTCAATGGGGTTTCCTACGACGTTGAGTACCACGTCTCCCTCAGCCACCTGCTACTCCTTGACTCAGCTACTCTCGAGATAAAGTTCTACCAGGCAAGAGGGTATACCGCGCGTAAGGAAGACGCGCGGGCCGTATTGTTCCGCAAGCAGTTCGTAGGCAAGGGGCCGATGGCGCCACGCTTAGAGCCGGTGGGTAGGCACATACTGGACATGCACCCGGACTCGATTTGGATCCAGCATGTCATGATGGTGCTCGGGGGGAAGAAGCCGGCCATCACTGGCGTGGAATATAACATAAACGGCATCCCGGTCAGGTGTTCGGTGAAGCCAATCATCGAGAATGGTCATATCGCAGGGGCGGCGCTGGTAGTCGAGGATCTGAGCGAGTTGCGGTCCATATCCAAGGAGCGGGATGACGCCCTGATCTCCCTCCACCTGTTGGAGACGAACCTTGGCTGCCGGGGCACGAGGGGGCTGTTCAGTAGGATCGGCGGAGCCAGCAGGTCGATTTCTACATGTATCCACGTTGCCCAGAAGGCCGCCGCCTCTTTCTCGACAGTGCTTCTCTTGGGAGAGAGCGGCACCGGGAAGGGCTTGTTCGCGAGGGCCATTCATGAATGCAGCCCCAGGAGGAACGGGCCCTTCGTGCATGTCAACTGTGCAGCGATTCCGTCCACGCTAGTAGAAAGCGAGCTCTTTGGCTACGAGGAAGGCGCCTTCACGGGTGCCCGTAAGGGCGGCAGCCCGGGGAAATTCGAGATGGCAAACGGCGGGACCATCTTCCTTGACGAGATCGCTGACCTCGATCCGGGCGTTCAGGCAAAACTCCTCCACGTGCTCCAAGAGAGGGTAGTCTATCGGGTAGGAGGCACCTCGCCGCGCGTCATAGACGCGCGGGTGATCGCAGCCACCAATAGGGATCTTAGAACGGCTGTTAGCTCCGGATCGTTCCGTCCGGATCTGTATTGGAGATTGAATGTCATCCAGATCACTGTGCCGCCGGTCAGGCAGCGCAAGGAGGACATTCCCGCTCTGGTTGAATCACTGCTTCCCGCTGTGGCCGCGAGGGTGGGAAAGGAGAATATCCGCATCTCCGACGATGTTTACCGCGTGTTCTACTCCTATGATTGGCCCGGCAACGTGAGGGAGATGGAGAATGTCCTGGAGAGCGCGTGTAACATGGTTGAAGGGGACATAGTGACCGTTGCGAACCTGCCCGACTATCTGGCAGACCATGATTCCTGGAAAGGCGGTTTACCGCCGGGAGAGGCAGCAGGCGGTTTCTCGTTGAAAGAAGCGCGTGAAAGGGCTGAAAGGCGCACGATTTCGGACGCGATCAGGGCGTGCGATGGCGACATTGCCGAGGCGATCAAGATGCTTGGTATCGGGCGGACCTCCTTTTACGAAAAGCTGAAGAAGTACAATGTGCTCGTTGACCGCGATACTCCCGAGTAGAAGTCTCGAGTCCTCGCTGGCACTCTACTTGCTTGTTGCTTGGGAGAGACTTGGCATCCGGAAACAGCGATCGGCTTATACGAAGACATGTGAATGGGGGAATAGTATTGAGCCTTTCAGATCGGCTTAGCGTCTTTCCGAGGATCCATTTGACTTCTCTGCCGACTCCCCTTGAATACGCTAGAAACCTAAGCGACTTCTTAGGGGGGCCAAGGATTTTCTTCAAGAGGGACGATCTCACTGCTCTTGCCTTTGGTGGGAACAAGACCAGGAAATTGGAGTTTATCATGGCGGATGCGCTCCAGAGGAACGCCGATGTCGTGGTGACGTTGGCTGGAGTCCAGTCGAACTGGGCGAGGCAGACGGCGTCTGCGGCGCGACGGCTCGGGATGGACGTGGTCTTGGTCCTGGAAGGCACAGAACCGGAGCACTATCAGGGCAACCTGCTGCTGAATTACCTCATGGGTTGTGAACTGAGGTTCATAGACGGGATAACTCAGGAGGTGGAGGACAAGGAGATCGCCGGCGAATGCCCGATCACCGGTGAGGTTGCAGAGGAACTCCGCAAAAAAGGGAAGACCCCGTACACGGCCCCTCTTGGGGGCGCAACTCTGTTGGGGAACCTGGGATATGTCAACGCAGCGCTGGAATTGAGGCAGCAGGTCAGCGGCCTGGGGATATCGGCTGACTACCTGGTGCTTGCCACTGGAACAGGCGGGACTCAGGCGGGGCTGGCGCTGGGGATCGAATTGGCCCAAATGAAGACCAGAGTGATGGGACTGAGCATCAGCAGGCACAGCAGGCCCAAAGAAGAGGAGATATCGGATCTATGCAATCGCACAGCGGAGATGCTTGGAGTAAGAAACCGCCAGTTTCGCGCGGACGACATCAATGTCATCTACGATTACGTTGGGCAGGGATACGCGATCGCAACAGATGAAGGAATTGAAGCGATCAAGGTCGTGGCCAGAACTGAGGGCGTAATACTAGATCCCGTCTATTCTGGGAAGGCCATGGCAGGAGTGATCGACCTGGTCGGGCGAGGAGTGTTTAAGAAGGATGAAGACGTGGTTTTCCTTCACACGGGGGGGGCTGCAGCCAATTTCGCATACGCTGAGGATCTAAGATAGGAGATCGGCTTCCTTCTGGCTGGCCTGCCGCCCCCTGTTCTCAAGCGGGTGACCGCAATCGCGTTCGCAATAGCGGACGGCACGGTCCGGAAAACCGGATTCAGCTACGTCTGCCGAGGGCGCCCCATCAGTAGCGACCGATGGACTGCCCAGCGTCATGGGGCTCCTGGTATCCCCGGACCCGATGTTGAGCGCGGATTCCTGACTGGTACTCTTCTTGCAAAGAATAGATTTCACAGCCCGGGTAATGGACAGGCTTGGGCAGAAGATGTATTATTATCGACAACCTGCAAGGAGACTTCAAACAGGCGAAATAGGAGGTTAGCGCTGGCCCGGGAAATACCAACGTGACAACTCTTCGTAACCAGTAGCATGATGTATGAGGCTGGCTTCATTGCACTACAACCGGTAGTTGACTTAGTTGAGGAGAAGCACAACTCGCGGGCGGGGGAGAAGCAATGGAAGCAGAAGATTCCCGGCGTCACAGCCTGGCAACACTTGAGAGGCCTCTAGGGACGTCTGTATCGGGCCACCTCAATATCGATGGGGCCGATGCCCTGGACCTCGCTAACAGGTACGGCACACCACTGTTCGTTTTCATGGAAACTGTAATCAGACAGAACTACCGTCGATTTGCCTCCTCGCTGTGCTCTGCATACCCGAAATCCCGCATATTCTATGCATGTAAGGCCAACGGCCTCCTCGCCATCTTGAAGATTCTCCTGGAAGAGGATTGCGGGATCGACGTGGTGTCAGAGGGCGAGCTCTATCTCGCCCAGAGGGCTGGTTTTCCAACCCAGTCCATCGTGTTCAACGGCAACAGCAAGAGCGATTCAGACATCCTCCTTGGGCTGTCCAGTGACTTGCTGTTTAATGTCGACAGCATTGATGAGCTTAAGGCAATCTCCACACTGGCTGTGCGTCACCGCCGGGATGCGCGAGTCTGCCTCCGGGTCATTCCGGACGTTCATTCCCGGACGATATCCGAGTTTGCAACGGGGATCCCTGAGAGCAAATTCGGGCTGGACATCCGGACAGGCGAGGCCTGGCGAGCGGCAAAGGAAGCGCTTGCTCTCTCGCGAGTGAGACTCGTTGGCCTGCACTGCCACATTGGGTCGCAGATCGAATCCGTCGAGCCATACCTCCTTGCCGTTGAGAGCGTGCTGACTCTTGCCGACAAGATGAAGCGCGACCTCGGGTGCGAGCTTGTGCTCATCAACATGGGCGGAGGTTTTGGCATTCCATTCACCGGATCCGAAGGGTCCCCTTCTATCGAACAGTTCGCCACGTCGATGGGCGGTTATTTCGCTAGCATTGCGGATTCTTACGGGATGGATGACGTGTGGCTCGGCATTGAACCAGGAGGGGCGCTGGTCGGCAAGGCCGGGGTAGTTCTGCTGACAGTCAATTCCGTGAAATCTAGAGAAAACGGGGATACGTGGGTGGCGGTTGACGGTGGCGCCGATGTGCTGCTCAGGGCCACGCAGGGCTGGTATTCGTTCCCTATCATAAGCGCGGAGGACCCGTGCGGAACCCCACAGCTGACGGCCAACGTCGCTGGGCCCCTATGTTACTCAGGGGACGTATTGGCAAGGGGTGTAGCACTTCCCGCGGTGTGTCGTGGTTCAAGACTCGCTGTGCTCGACGCCGGCGCATACACGCTCAGTATCCTGAATGCCTATAACGCCCGGCTTTCGCCTGCTGTTGTGGTCGTGAGAGATGGAAACGTCAGGCTTGTCAGGAGGAGGGGTCGTCCCGTAGACCTGGTGGCTCAGGAAGAGACGGATGCTCTGAATAGTGGGTAGAGCGTGAGTCGGCGCGTCCAGGCGATCCCGATCTGGCAGCGGAAAGGAGGGATGCGTCGCGAAGCGGTGAGTGAAGAGCGGATTCGGACAGTGTCGGCATTTCACTATGGCGCAAAGGAGGTATTGGTACATTGGAAAGCTGCGACAACCGGTTCGTGTATCCCAAATCCGTTTGGTGGATGATTGTGGCAGTGATCGTGGTGCTGTTTTGCATTCTATATGAGTTTCCGATGCTAGGTCTCTTCAACAACTATCCCGGGCAGCAGCTCAACTACATCCTGGGAGTCAACGTATTGTACTTCATCGTCTCAGCATGGGTGGGCAACATGATAGTCCG
Organism: Ignavibacteriales bacterium; assembly: GCA_050260105.1. Lineage (GTDB taxonomy): Bacteria > Bacillota > Sulfobacillia > JABLXB01 > JABLXB01 > SM1-B181. The sequence continues at coordinate 71,624 of JBLNBR010000007.1, forward strand.
GAGTGAGTCGGGCAAAGGGGGGTGTGAATGAGCATGGATATGCGAGTATCACTCATCCTAACCGCTGTAGCCGCCTATGTGGCGATATCGATCTACATAGGGCTGAAGGGGGCCAGAGAGAGCACTGCGAGCCTGGACGATTACTTCCTCGGCAATCGCTCGTTTGGATTGATCTTCATGGCATTCACCTTCTACGCGACCTACCAGAGCGCATACATGTACATCGGGTGCACGGGCTTCGTGTACTCCCATGGGATGGGCATCTGGTATTCAAACGTGGCCAACCTCCTGTGGGGCTTCCTTTTCCTGGTCATAGGCATCCCCATGTGGAAGCTGTCGAGAAAGTTCCGGTACATCACGCAGGGCGACTTCTTCGCACACAGGTTCGATAGCGATGCAGTGAGGATGTTCATATCATTTTGGATGATACTTGGGCTTTCACCGTACATCGGCTCACAGGTGAAATCGGTTTCCATCACTCTGGAGACGCTCACTGGTGGATTCATCCCGTTCCACTGGGGCGCGATCATCTTCATAGTCACAGTCGGCTTCTACGCGATCATGGGCGGGGCTCGAGGCGTCGTGTGGACCGACTTAGTGCAGGGAATCATTATGCTTGTAGCCATCTGGCTTGGACTCGCTTACTTGCTGCCCCAAGTCGGCGGGATTACGGGGTTACTCAAGACCACTGCCGAGAAGAATCCCAATCTCCTCTCACTGCCCGGAGCTAAGGGTCTGTTGACGCCCCAGGCATGGTTCGGATACATGATATGTGACGCGCTTGGCGGCATCATGTGGGTCCAGAACTGGGTTAGGTTCTACATGTGCAAGAGCTGGAAGATACTTGCGGCCATGGCCTTCATCGTTCCGGTCGGGACCACGCTCACCTTCTATCCTGCTATGTTGTACGGTCTCGCCGGAAAGATACTGGTGCCCAATCTCCAGGCGGCCGACGCGATCATGCCCACGCTCATACTGAACTATCTTCCTGTCTGGGTGGGCGCGATGATCGTTGTGGGCCTTTTCGCGGCCTCGATGTCCACTGTTGACTCTCTGTCGCTTGCTCTCGGGTCAAGCGTGGCCAAGGATGTGCATCGCAAGCTGGACCCGAAGGCGAGTGAGGACAAGCTCGTAAAGACGGGCAAGATGTGGACTGCCGTGTTCCTCGTCGGCGGTATGCTGGTCGGCTACTATGCCAAGGATGCCTATCTCGTGGTCCTGCTCACGCTGCTGTCGTTGAGCCTCAGCGCGACTCTGTTTCCTGTTGCGGTCGCGGCTCTGTTTTGGCCTCGCGCCAACAAGCAGGGCGTTATCGCTGGGTTGGTGGCCGGCACGATTGTTGGTGTGAAGATGCTGCTGGTCGGTCCGGAATTCGATCCCGTGTTCGGCATCTACGGGGGCGTATGGAGCATGCTGGTCACGGCGGTTGTTATGGTGATCGTGAGCCTGCTCACTCCGGCGACGAAGAAGCAGATAACTGATGAAATAGGTTCAGCCCTACGCGGGAAGCTGGAGCAGGCATGAGGCCTCCAGCGAAGCTAAGTTTGGCGTAGAGAAGCGGGACCCCTGGCCGGCCCATAGTACCGGGCCGGCCAGGGCAATATGTCGCGCTATCGCGACCCGGGGGGTATGCGGAGTGCTATCTATTCGAATGGCGAAGGGTGCCCGCAAGGTAGTCCAACAGAACGTTGGGCTGAAGCCTGGCGAGAAAGTCCTCATTGTGACGGATACCGGCAGGGATTTCAGCATGGCCAAGGCGCTGGCCGCTGCGGTGGAGGCTGCCGGGGGAGAGTACACCATAGTGGTGAGTGAGCCGCTTGCGAAGGCGGGAGACGAGCCATCGGCGCCTATCGCCGCGGCCATGACTGCGGCCGATGTAATCATCTCGCCGACGTCGAGGACCATATTCCACACGAGGGCGACCATTCGAGCCACGGAGGAATTCGGGGCGAGGCTGTTCACTCTGTCCGAAGCCAGGCCGGAGACCTTGATGGCTGGGCTCATCGAGTGCGACTTCGCCAAACAAAAGCCGCTCGTTGACGCGCTCGCCAAGAAGATGTCGGAGGGAAAGAAGATTCGCGTCGTAGCGCCGGAGGGGACCGATCTCACCGCAAGCATCGAGGGTAGACGTGCAATGGCGAGCTCTGCGATATGCCACAACCGTGGGGAGAAAATGGGCGCCAGTGTGGAGGTGTACATCGCTCCCGTTGAGGGGACTACCGAGGGGATCTTCGTTTGCGACGCTTCGAGCTCCATGATTGGCCTCGTGCACGAGCCGATAAAGCTCGAGATCCAGAAGGGCAGGGTCGTGTCGTTTGCGGGCGGCGTCGAAGCGCGCAACCTCAGGCAAATCATTGATAACGTGGGACACCCCGACGCGTACAACATCGCGGAGATCGCCGCCGGATTGAACCCGAAGGCGCGGTTGTGCGGCGATATCATCGAAGATGAAGGGAAGTACGGCACCGGGCACGTGGCCCTCGGAAACAATGAGGGGTTCGGTGGCGTGAGCAAGGCGCCCATTCACATAGACATGGTCTACTGGAAGCCCAGCATCTGGATTGATGGAGAGCAGGTGTTCAAGGACGGCGAGATACTGATCTCATAGGCGTCGCCCCGGGGGCGGACTTCCGTGTTCGAACGTGACGGGGTGGCCGCATTGCCTCGATGCTTCAATTGGAGCGGGGGTGCCGATATGGACGGCTACACTACAGTATACGAGATCAACCTGGACAATGTAGTCTTCAATTATGAGACTGTCACGGAGTACGTCGCTCCAAGCCAAGTGATCCCAGTTCTCAAGGGCAATGCGTATGGGCACGGAGCCGTGGCCCTGGCCAGGGTGCTGACTGAAGTGGGATGCACGCGCCTGGCTGTGGCCAAGATTTGCGAGGCGCTTCAGATTCGGAAGGCCGGCATAGGGCCGGAGAAGGCAGACGTACTCATCATGACGGCAATGCTGCCCCACGAGATCGACAGGGCGGTTGAGATTGATGCGTCATTCTTCGTCCAGGATTTCCGGACGTTGGATTACGTTAGGGCAGTCGCAGCCTCTCTGCCACGTCCTCCGAGGATCCATATCAAGGTTGACACAGGGATGGGCCGAATGGGGTTCATGCCCGAAGAGGGACGGGCCGTTGGGGAAGCGCTGCGATCCCTGAAGAGGTGCAAGGTCGAGGGGTTCGGAACGCACCTCTCTGTGGCCGGCGAGGAGTCGGACCAGAATCAAAGGCAGTTGGACCGCCTGGACGCATTCTTGGCGGACGCGAAACCGCCTGAGGGGATGTTGATCCATATTGCATCGAGCTCCGCCGTCTGCCGCTTTCCGAAGATGTTCAAGACAGCAGTGCGTGTGGGAGATCTCATATACGGATTCTCCGGAGTCGACAACCCCCCATTCGAACAACGGCCGGCGCTTTCGTGCATGACTAGGGTGATCCAGGTCAAGCGTTTGCCCCCGGGGTGGCACATTGGATACGGCGCCAGCCGTTGGGTCAAGACGCCGATAGTGACTGCTACGGTGGCGATGGGTACAGGTGACGGCCTAATGGGATCGCAGGCCGGCAGGGCACACCTGCTCATTCATGGAAAGCGTTGCAGGCTGTTGGCTACGTGCGCTGACACTGCCATCGTAGATATCTCTGCAGTCGATGGCGTCGAACCCGGGGATGTCGCCGTTTACATCGGGCGACAAGGCGGCGAAAGCATCGGCGCACGTGAACAGGCTGTTGCCGCCGGCACAGGCTTCAGCGAGCTCTTGAGCAAGGCGTCCCTTAGATCGCCGAGAGCCTACCTGAGGCACGGGAAGTGTGTTGGCGAGATGTCATTCGAGAAAACGGTGGGCTATGCGGCTCTTGACTGGAGTGAATGGTAGTCAGTCCAGCGTGGCTGAGACTGATCTGCGAGGGTGACTCTCAATGAACGGTAGCATCAAAGTCGCGGTTGTGGGCCATGGGAACGTTGGGCGAGGCGTGGTGGACGCAGTACAGTCATCCGCTGACATGACTCTCGTGGGTATAGTCGAGCCGGACCGTTCGCAGGGCCCGGCGGGGTTTCCACGAGGAGTGCCGGTGGTCGACGATATCGGGCGGCTCGGGGTCATGGACGTGGCGATCATGTGCCTGAGAAGCCGCACGGTGTACGACCACGCCCGGTCGATCCTTGAGAGGGGCATCAGCACGGTAGATTGCTTCGACATGCATGGTGCTGAGTTGCTCGATATGAGAAAGCGATACGATGAAATATGTCGTAGGACAGGAGCGAAGGCCATCACAGGCGCGGGCTGGGATCCGGGAACTGACTCGGTGATACGTTCCATCATGCTGGCCATGACGCCGCGCGGTTTGACGTCCACCAGTTTCGGCCCGGGGATAAGCATGGGGCATACAGCAGCCGTGAAGACGATACCCGGGGTTAAGGACGCGCTGTCGCTCACTATCCCTGCGGGACACGGAAGACACTGGCGGCAGGTCTACGTAGAGCTCGAGGATGGCGCGCCAAAGGAGGAAATCCGGGCAGTCATAAGGCAGGATCCATATTTCGTGAAGGACGAGACCATCGTAGAAGTCGTCGCCGACGTCACTCCGCTGTCAGATCATGGGCACGGTGTTCGGATAGAGAGGAAGGGGATCGCTGGAAGGACGCACAACCAGTGCATGACGTTCGATCTGCGGTGCACCAATCCAGCGCTCACTGGGCAGGTGATGGTCTCAGCGGCCCGGGCTGCCGTGAGGATGGCGCCGGGGGCGTATACCCTTATCGAGGTTCCACCCGCGTTGATGCTGGAAATGGATCTGGAGGAGGCAGTAGCGACCCTGGTATAGGGCTTGGAGTCAGTGGGAGCCCATTAGCCCCCATTTTTCTCATGGAGATGAGGGAGATCGACTACAACGACCCGAGAGTGACTCCCCCGAACCAGTTCGTGACGGAGATGATCGTCCCGGTGGAGAAGGCATGAGCGCGCAGGGGATCAGCCGTGTCCTGGCGGGTTGGTTTCGGCGGGGAAGCCCCAATCGTAGATCTGCCGGGCTATCCTGAGCAGGAGCGATGTCTGGAACTCCCTGATGCCGGGCACCCTGGGGAGTTCCTGGAGAAGAAACGAGGACAGCTGTTCGTTGTCCTCCCATATTCCCTCGATGATGATGTCGTAGTTGCCCGTGGTCAGGCCGATATAGCGGACCGCGGGCAACTTGTCGAGGGCACGCACGGCGTCTTCCAGCCTCTCGAGGTCGACTTTCAAGCCGACGATGGCGGGCGCTTTGAACCCTAGCGCGTGCGGGTTGGCGACCGCCACTATCTTGATGACGCCTTCCGAGGTCAGTCTCTGAACCTTCCTCCGTACCGTGCCTTCCGTCACGCCAATGGCCGTGGCGATGTCCACATACGACATACGCCCGTTCTTCTGGAGTAGCCGGATGATCTGCCTTTCCTGATCATCTAGGGATACCGGCACGTAAGGACCCCCTCACCGTGTATTCATGCCGACGCCCGGGCAGCCTGACGTTGCCCTAAACCTTCCGATTGCCATTTCGCTAAGGCAATGGCCATACCTTCATCCGGCTGGATGCGCGGGATCGATCTGATTTGCGAAATCGCAGGACCGGATCGACCAATTTGGCGAAAAGCGCAATTCTCCTGCCCGTGGTCAAGGTATTCGTGAGGAAACCGCGACGGACTGGAGGAATTCGTAATCAAGCGTAGAATAAACACGACCCAATGGCAGGCAGGAGTCTCCACGATTTCCCCCGTCATGAAACAACCTCCGGAGTCTCATATTACCAGTGTGAGGGCTTGGATGACATGTTGTGGGAGGTATGACCAGTGAAACCGAAAGCCTATGATGGGTACAGGTCGTTCCAGTATCTGGAACCCGGGGTGGACTACAAACAGTTCAGGCTGGCGAAGGACGTCGGCCGGGTGGAGCCTTTCACCGTCGAGGTTACCCCGGAACAGGAGCGCCAAGTCCAGGAGATCCTCCACTCGGACGTGGTTGTGTCCATGCACGATCACACGTTCATCACTCCCGAGGATGTCACAGAGATTTTCGAGTACACTCGCCAGGGGCGGCATTGGACGGGCTACGAGGGCCTGAGCCGCTCAGGGGTGGATGTGCTGTTCGAGAATTTCATGGACGGCACGGCGATGATCACGTCCAAGGCGGGGTGGAAGTGGACCGACATCATTCACGACATCGGCATGAGATTCTCGGACATCGCGCACCAGACCATGGTTTTCAGGGCGGAAACCTACGATGACCTGCTGAGAGCGAAGAAGGAGGGCAAGATTGCCTTCGTGCCCACGATCGAGGCGGCCACTGCCTGCGAAAACGAGGTCGACCGTGTGGACGTTCTCTACGGCCTCGGTATCCGGTGCATGGGCATCACGTACTCCGAGTCCAACAACTGCGGCTCGGGTCTGAGAGAGGCCAACGACGGCGGGCTGACGCAGTTCGGCCGCCAGGTCGTGAAGAGGATGAACAGACTTGGGATGGCCATAGACACGGCGCACTGCGGGGACAAGACCGCCGCCGACGTGATCGAGGTGAGCGAGAAGCCTGTATTCATCAGCCACGTGGGGGCGCGGGCGCTATGGAACACGACGCGTCTGAAGCCGGATTGGGTGCTCAAGGCGTGTGCGGAAAAGGGCGGTGTGGTTGGCATCGAGGCCGCCCCGCACACCACACTTACCCGGAAACACCCGCAGCACTCGATCGAATCGTACATGGAGCACTTTGAATATGTCGCCAACCTGATTGGGATCAACCACGTCGGGTTCGGGCCCGACACGCTGTTCGGCGACCACGTCGGCCTCCATCATGCGTTTGCGGCGGCGCTCTCAATAAGCTCGACCCATTCCGGGGAGCAATTCGACGAGGTTGAGTACGTGAGGGGCCTCGAAAACCCGGCGGAGTGCTTCCCGAATATCACCCGCTGGCTGGTCAAACACGGCTACGGCAGGGAGGACATTGCCAAGGTGCTCGGCCTTAACGCGCTACGCGTCCTGAAGGAGAGTTGGGCTCGCTAGTGATCTTGAGAACCGGTGATGGAGGCGTCCGGCAGTGAAGATACTGGTGCGTACCAGGGGCATCATTGATGGGACAGGCACAGGGTACCGGGCCGGGGCGGGCCTCCTCATAGAGGATGGTCGCATAATCGCGGTTGGGGACGCAGGTGCGCTTCAGGGCGAGTGCGCCCGGGTCCTGGACATGTCCGGCTACACGATTGTCCCGGGTTTCGTTGACGCGCACACGCATATTACGATCAGGCCGGGGGAAGGGGACCAGCATGGTCAGATGGCGGCGCCCCCCGTGTGGCAGGCCCTGCGCGGCGTCAAGAACCTCCGGCGCATTGCCCGCTCCGGCGTGACGTCCATCCGCGTCATGACGGAGATCCACGGGATCGACGTGGAGTTCAGGGACGCCGTCGAGCGTGGCGAGATGGCCGGCCCGCGCATGCTCATATCCACAGTGGGGTTGACTCCCACCCATGGCCACGCGCCGTCCCTTCCGCCGGTCGACGGGCCGGATGACCTCAGGAAGGCCGTACGGAGAAACATCCGCAACGGGGCTGATCTGATCAAGATCTTCTGCACGGGCGGGGTGTCGAGCGCTTCGGGCGCCCCGATCACGGCCTCCAACTATTCCAGGGAGGAGATCCGCGCCGTGGTCGACGAGGCGCACCACGCCGGACGTCCGGTTGCCTCTCACGCGCACGGCGGGGAGGGCGTTGACCTGTGTGTTGAAGAGGGAGTCGATTCGATCGAGCACGGGGCGCTGCTTACCGACCGGAACATCGAGAAGATGTCGGCGCGGGGCACCTGGCTCGTGCTTACCAACAGCATCCTGTTCCACCCGTCCGGAATCGAGCGGGGCGACGCCGGCAACCCGGCGATTATGGCCAAGGTACGCCAGGCGCGGCACGCCGTGGAGAACACCTTCGAGCGCGTCAGGGCAGCGGGACTGCGGTTCGCCCTGGGTACGGATTCGATGCATGGCCTTTTCGGATTCGAAATCGAGTGGCTCGTGAATCGCGGTGTGGGAGCGGAAGACGCCATCATCGCCGCCACGCGGCGGGGGGCGGAGGTCCTGGGGATAGCGGGTGAGACTGGCACGCTGGAACCGGGGAAGAGGGCGGACTTCGTCGCCCTCCGGGGGAACCCGCTGGAAGACATCCGCGCCGTCAGTGATGTGGCGGTCGTGTATAGGGACGGCAGGCTCCTGGTGGATGAGGAAGGGGGAATTGCCGGGGTAGACTAGTCCGGGAAACACGTCATTATTCTGCTGGCAGCATCTTGCTGGAGGTAGAGAGGTATGCGAATTCTGTACATCATCCCGGGGCCTATGCACCTCACGGAACTGGGTGTTGCCGAAATAAAGCGCCGTGAGGGGAAGCTCCGCGACTGGGCGTTCGGCGAAACCCAGGTGGACATGGTGGCGGTGGACCGCGGGCCGGGATCAATTGAATGTATGTATGAGGAATACCTGAGCATCCAGCCGACGGCCGAGAAGGTCAAAGAGGCCGAGGCGAAGGGCTATGATGCCGCGATAATCGGCTGCTTCGGGGATCCCGGGCTGGACGGCCTGCGCGAGATCAGCGACATGCTGGTCGTAGGGCCCGCGGGCGCCTCGATAGCGCTCGCCACCACGCTCGGACACAGATTCAGTTTCGTCACGGTCACGGAGACCATCGTGCCCGGGTTGAGAAGGCTCGCCTGGGAGGCCGGAGCCCTGGATTCCATGGCGTCCATCCGCTTCATCGACACCCCCGTGATCGATCTGAACAAGAATCACGCGGCGGGGGTCAAGAAGATGATCGAGGAAGGGCGCAAGGCGGTCAAGGAGGACGGCGCGGACGTTCTGGTTCTCGGATGCATGAGCATGGGTTTCCTCGACGTGGCGGAGGAGATGTCCCGCGAACTCGGCGTGCCCGTAATCAATCCCTCCAAGGCCGCGCTCAAGGTGGCCGAAGCCACGGTGGCAATGGGATTGAAACACAGCCGCCATGCGTACATGACCCCGCCCAAGATACTCGCGGGGAAGAAGCTGGAGGATCTCTACGTGAAATAGGGGGTGTTGTTCTGTGCGGAGATTCGACTTACATGGAAAGAGGCTCATCGTTGTCGCCCTGATTGCCATGCTCTCAGTGACAATCGCCGCGGGAGTCGCATGGGCTGCGCCACCGGGGGCCCTCGCAAAGGCCGAAATGACGGCGACGGTGAAGGAAAAGGCCGCCGAGGTCTCCATAAAGTACACTTTGAAAGCCCTGGACAAGTTCGATACGGTGCCACTGCAGGCCCTCGCTGTCGCGGGAACCAGGATCAGGGACGTCAAGGCGACGACGGCGGACGGGAAAGACATTGCGCTCAGCCTCAAGGACGAACCGCTGAAGCTGTCCGGTTCCGCCAAGCTGCCCGCAGCGGTCGAGAAGGGCGGGGACGTGACGTTCGTGGTCAAGTACGTCGTAGACAACAGCGTGACCGGCTCTGCTGAACGGTCTGTGAATTTCGTCCCCGTACTGGCCGTGATGTGGCCTCCCGCCGCGGCCGCGCCTGGTGTCTTCACCGGCGAGCTCGTCCTCCCGCAGGGAACGAAGTACATCCAGGGATTCCCGAGTGTCCCCAAGATCATTGACACGAGTGGCCCGACGAAGATATCTTACGACCTCCAGGTGCTGCCCTCCATGCTCAAGGCGATCAGTACGACCGGGGCGATGCCGCTGCTGGATTTCGACGCCAGGATCGATCTCATAATCGGTGTCGTGGTAGTCGCCGGTGCATACGCGGGGTACGTGGCAATCCGTTCCAATTCGAAGCGAGCAGCGCGCGTGAAGGAGTGAGAGTTGGATGGCCCTATTTCAATACGGTTTCATCGTCTGGGGTTTGTTCGCCGTGTACGCGGTCGTATTTGTAGCATACCTGCTCTGGGCGTCGTCTCAAGAGAAAAGAGACCTCGCTGAAGGGGGGTCAAAGGACAAATGAGTATCCAGATGGCCATTTTCCTCCTCTATTTTGCGATAGTACTGGGTATCGGGTACCTGGGCATGGTATACACCCACAGCGAAAGCGACTACCTCATAGCCGGCGGCAACCTTGGCTGGGCCCTGGGCGGGGCCACCATCGCGGCCACGCAGATGAGCTCGGGATTGTTCATTGGGACGATTGGCATGATGTACTCGGTAGGGTGGTCATTTGGATGGGTGGTGCTGGTGTTCCCCATCGCCTACTGGATCATGGTGGGCGTCATCGCCCCGAGGTTCACCCGGGTCAAGAAGCTGTCCCTTTCGGACTTCATCGCAACCCGGTACTACAGTGAAACCGCCAGGGGCATTTCGGCGATCCTCATCCTGATCTCGTTCATCGTGTATATTCAGGCACAGATAGTTGCGGGCGGTCTCATCGGGAACATCGTCTTCGGGGTCCCGAAGGTCACAGGCATGATAGTATTCACTGTCATCCTCCTGATCTACACCGTCACAGGCGGCATGCTGGCAGTGGTATACACCGACTTCCTGCAGATGATGGTCATGCTCCTGGGCGCGATCGTGGCTGTGCCGGTTGCTCTTCAGCGCATCGGCGGCATGGCGGCCATGTTCGACTATGTGCAAGCCGCCAATCCCGTCGCGCTGACTTGGAAGGGCATGCCGCCGTCGCTCCTCTTCACACTCGGACTTGCGTTCTTTCTCGGGGCGGTGGCCAGGCCGGAACAGCTGGTCCGCTTCTATGCGATGAAGGACATGAAGACCATCAGGTGGGGAATAGCGTTCGTCATGGTGCTCGTGGGCCTCGCGCATTTCTTCGTGTTCTTCCTCTCTGTCGCCAGCCGCGTTCTGTTCCCGGCCCTTCCCGCGGGGGACCTGGCGATGCCGATGCTGGCACAGACCATGCTGCCGCCCTTCATAGGCACGGTGTTGCTTGCCGCCGTGGCCTCGGCCATGATGTCGACGGTCGACTCGCTCCTGCTGGTGGCGGGAGGCGCGCTCTCCCACGACATCTACGGGAGCATCATCAACAGGAAGGCAACCGAACAGCAGAAGATCTGGGTATCCCGCATCGGCGTCATCGTGGTCGGCATCCTGCCCGTCGCATTGATCTTGAGCGGCGTGGGCGGGGGCGATGTCGTGCAACTGATAGTGGCGCTGTTCAGCGCGCTGATGGGCGCCGGGTTCGCGATGCCGGTCGTGCTCGGGGTCCTGTGGAAGCGGGCGACCAGGGAGGCGGCGATCGCCAGCATGATAGGCGGCATTGGAACGACCTTCGTCTGGAAACTGTTCGGGAACACGAAGCTCGTGGACCCGGTCGTGCCGGGCTTCCTGGTGGCGGCAGTCCTCATGGTGGCGGTGAGCCTGCTCACGCCACCGCCGCCCGAGGCGGCACTGACGCCGTTCTTTGGATCGTCCGGGTCGAAGTAGCAGCGGCAATGGATAGGGGAGGCAGCGCACCATGCGGCGCTGCCTCCGATTCATGAGCGAATGAGGAGATGACTGAATGCCCAGGATCAGGCGCGTTACGACGGTACCCGGTAGTGTGGTGATGAGGGCCCCGATCAAGATATCGCACGACGTGATGGACCGTAACCAACCCCGCGTGTTCGTGCGGGTGGAGGCCGAAGGCGGCGCCTACGGGTTGGGAGAGGCCGCGCCGCTGACCTTCTTCAACGGGGAGAGCGCCCGGTCCATCAAGGTTGTCATCGATGACCTGCTGACGCCCGCCGTCATGGAGAAGGAAGCCCTCGACACACGGGCTCTCATCCAGGCCATGGACCGGGCGGCGCCGGCGAATCATACCGCCAAGACCGGCCTCGAGATGGCCCTGTGGGATCTCGCAGGCCGGCTCGCGGGCGTGCCTGTCTACCGCCTCCTCGGCGGTAAGGTCAGGGAGAAGGTGCCTCTGGCCCATGTGCTCGGGCTCAAGGAACTGGACGTGATGGTCGACGAGGCGAGAAGCGCCGTTTCCAGGGGATACCACACTCTCAAGGTGAAGCTGACGGGTGAACCTGCGGAGGACGTGCGGATCATCAGGGCGATACGCGAGGCTGTGGGCGGCGGCGTCAACATCAGGGCGGATGCGAACACGGGATACACGGTGAAGGACGCTATCCGGGCAGTCAGGCTACTCGAACCGTTCAACCTGCAATACCTGGAACAGCCCTGCCCGAGGGAGGATCCGGATGGGCTGAAAGAGGTCAGGGACCGCAGCCCAATACCCATCGCGGCCGACGAGAGCCTTCAATCGAAGCGTGACGCGTTCGACCTGATCAAGACCAGGACTGTGGACTGGCTCGTCATCAAGTTGATAAAGGTGGGCGGGATCCTGGCGGGCCTCGAGATAGCCACTCTGGCGCACTGGGCTGGTCTGGGCTGCACCATAGTCAGCCCGGTCGAGACATGTGTGGGGTCTGCGGCAGGGCTTCACCTGGCCCTCGTAGCCCCCGCGGCCGTGCCGGCGCACGAGCTGAACGGGCCGGAGTACCTGGCTGAAGACCCGTCGACCGGCCTGTCACTTGGCGAGCCCTATCTCGCCCCGGACGACGGGCCCGGCCTTGGGGCGGAACTCCCCGGCGTGTCGTTCTCTTGAGGCGCCGGACATGGCGATGAGGCGCAGCACTTTGGTGATGGTGTGCATGGCCACGGTCTACGCGTTCTCGCACAGGATGAGCGTGGTACCCTTCTATGACCTGTTCATGCAGGAATACGGCATCACGTACGCCCAGGCCGGCGGGCTGTTGTCGGCCTTTTTCGTGGGGTACGCCCTGTTCATAATGCCCGCGGGGGTACTTGCGGACCGTCTCGTGACGAGGAACGTGCTGGTCGCCGGACTTGCCGTGGTGGGGACATCCGCCACAGCGTTCGCGCTGGCGCGCAGCTATACGCTCGCTATGGCCGCTCGCTTCCTGGTTGGGATCGGGATCGCATTGATCCACCCCTCCGCCATCAAGATCCTTGCGGCGAGCTTCGACAGAAAGATGCTCGGCCTCGCCGTCGGGCTGAGGGAATCGTCCGCAGGCGCCGGCATCCTCGCAGCCGTCACCGCCTTTCCCTTGCTGGCCAGGACGTATGACCCCGCGCGGATTCTGCTTGTCGCAGGGTTGCTGTGGATCCCCATCGCGGCGGGATGCCTCTGGGTGCGGCCGTCCGGCGGGGCCCACCAGGAGTTCAAGCCCCGGTTGGCCATGGACTTGCGCGTACTGGCGCGGCGTGAAGTGCTCCTGCTCGCGGGCGCCTCGTTCTTCGGGCTGTTCGCCATCAACGGGTTTGTGGGCTGGTTCCCCGCCTACCTTGAGAAGGGACTGGGGATGGAGAAGGCGGCTGCCGGGGTCGTCATGGCGGGTAACATGGGCGCCATGATCGTCGTCGCGATGTTCGGGGGGAGGCTGTCGGATCTGATGGGCAGGCGGCCCGTCGCAGTCGCCGGATCGTGCGGCCTGGCCATCGTGTTGGCGTTGCTTTGGCTTGGTTCCGGCGTGCCGCCCATGGCCATGGCGCTGTTCGCCGGCGGAGTAATGGCCCTGAGCACTCCGCCACTGGTGACCCTCGCCGCGGAGATTGTCAACGTGGAGAATGCTGGTGCAGTGACCGGGCTCGTGACGGCGATCGGGCAGATCGCTTCTGCGGTCGCCGGTTGGTTCCTGGGATGGCTCCTGGATGTGTCCGGCGGATTCTCCCTCTCGTGGGCCGCCATGCTGGGGTCCCTGGCAGTTGAATTGCTACTGTTGCTGAATATCCGGGAACGACGGGATGGATTGGGGAGGGTTGGAGCATGACCTTCGCAGATCGTGTGCGCGGGTTGGGGCAGACAGTCGTCTTCGACAGCAAGTGCCCGGATGAGGCTGCTCTGGAGGGGGTGCTCGAAGCCGTGCGGCTCGCCCCTTCAACGGCCAACCTGCAGCCGTGGGAGATCGTGGTCCTGCGCGGCCAGGACGGCAAAGAACGCCTGGTCGAGGCCACACTGGACCCGTTTTTCCGGGACGACCCGTCCCTCAGGCCGGCGTGGCTGAAGAACGCGCCGGTGGTACTCGTGTTCTGCGCGGATGTCAAGAGGGTCAAAGCCCGTTTCGGCGGGGAACGCGCTCTTGCCATCGCAAGCCGGGACGTCGCCGCCGCCGTGCTGGTTTTCCGGCTTGCCGCCCTTGAGGCGGGGCTGCGCACGGGCGTGGTCATCGAATTCGACCCGGCGGGGGTGAGGAAGGCCCTTGGGATCCCCGCGGGCGTCGAGCCCTTGTGGATCGTGGCCGCCGGATACGGTAGGGGCGGCGCGGAGGGCGGCGGGGAGACCGGTGCGGAGGTCGACGCGGACGTCGACTATCGCCCATGCCTGCCACTGGGCGAAATACTGCACATGGAGCGGTGGTAATTATGGATGTGTTTGAGGCGATACGCAGCCGGCGCAGTGTGAGGAAGTTCCTCGACAGGGACGTGGACGATGCTGCGATCAAGGCGGTCCTCGAGGCGGCCAGGTGGGCCCCGACAGGAGGCAACATGCAGCCGTGGGAGTTCGTAGTCGTCCGCGATCCCGAGCGGAAGAAACGGCTTGTCGATCACACGTACAGCGGCTACCTTGAAAAGGGCGGGAATCCGCAACGATGGATCCTGTCGGCCCCCGTGGTGCTGGTGGCCTGCGTGAATCAGAAGCGAACCGGCGCCAGGTACGGAGAACCGGGCAAGAGGATCGCGCTCATGGATACGTCCGCGGCCATCCAGAACGTGCTGCTGGCGATCACCTCGGCCGGCCTCGCCTGCTGCTGGGTCTCGGGGTTCACCCCCGAAGGGGTATCCGGGGTCGTGAACCTGCCGCGCGGGGTGGAGCCGATCGCACTGTTGCCCGTGGGCTACCCGGAAAGCATCCCGCCCGCCCCTCCGAAGCTCGACGTCGCAGACTTCGTCTTCAAGGAGGAGTACGGGCGGGATTTCGAGTGACCGGTCAGGGCAGCCTGTTCCACCTTTCGAGTTCAGCCGCGATGTCTTCGAGGCCCAGCCCGTCGAGGGTCTCCCGGAGAGGCCAGCCGGTGCGCGTGTCCCAGCCGTGCATCCGGTAGTAGCTATCGAGAAGCCCGTCCCATCTGTCGGGGTCGAGTCTCCGTCCCTTCGCGGGCCCGTTCACGATCGGCTCCACCAGGAAGCGCGCGGGTGGATAGTCGTGCCGCCTGGTCCAGCCCCTGTGTAGCACGTTGAAGCACTTCTCCACGGTATGGACCCTTTCGCCGATCTCCATCAGTCCGGCGCCGTCGATGTCCCAGCCGGTCGCAGGCTGCAGGAGGGAGGCGTAGTCTCCGGGCAGGAGGGTGTCCGCCCTCAGGCTGTTGGTGAACATACACACGCCCAGGCAGTCGAGCGATGCCTCAAGCCTCTCGAAGAACCCATTCAACCTTACAAGCCCGTCGAATGTTGCGGCCTCCTCGTCGCCGCCGATTCCGAAGATATCCTGGAGCTGGTCACCGGACAAACCCGCAAGGCGCTCCTCGATGACCGCGCCGCGGGTATGCGTGCCTCCCCTGGCCGCCACGACGGTCCCCAGGGCCCACGTCTCAGACGCCCACAAGCATTCGAATAGGTCCTGGCCCTTCACGTGGATGCTGTACTCCTCCCCGCCGAGGATGCGCGCGGCTCTGAGTGAGCCCTCGGCGAGCACATCCCCCAGGCCTTGCCTGTAGGCCGTATCCCGCAACAGATGGAACACCGCGTCCCTGTCTCCCCATTCCAGTTTCAGGCCGCCCGTATCTGAAGGAATGAGGATACCCTTCTCATAGCATTCGAACGCCCACGCAAGGGCGCCGCACACGTTATCCGTGTCCAGCCCCAGGTCGTTGCACAGTGCGTGAGCCCGCAGGATGTCCCTGGCGTCGAAGATGTTCAGCTTGGCCCCGAAGTTGTGCGGGTCGTTTCCCTGCAATGCTTCACACACCGTTCTGCCCTCGTCACCGGGGAACTCATATACACCCCAACACTTGATAGGGCACGAGTGACATCCCTTCGAAGCCGTCTTGTATCTCAGGAATTCTTCAGGCAGGATGGGCGCGGTTTCCTCGCTTGTGGGGACCCTTCCTCCCTGGAAGTTGCGGTAGGGTGTTTCGATACCCCATGGCTGGTAGCAGTATACGCCGTATTCCATCCTCTTCTTGTTGAACTCGTTGGCCGTGATCTTCCTTGTGACCTCCCGCACAGCCCTTTCGAATTCGGCGGGGCGCCTCACCTGAACCGCCCGGGCGCCCCTGACGGCAATCGCCTTGAGGTTCTTGGACCCCATCACCGCCCCGAGGCCGCACCTCGCCGCTATCCTGGCCTTATTGACAACGATACAGGCGGAACGCACAAGCCTCTCGCCCGCAGGCCCGATGCACAGCACCTCAACGTCCTCCCCGAACTCCCGCCTGAGGAGGTCATCCGTTTCGGAAGTGGTCCGCCCCCACAGGCCGGAGGCGTCCCTGATTTCGATGCGCCCGTCATCTATCCAGACAAACGCGGGTTTCTCGCTCCGGCCCTTTACAACCAGGTGGTCGAGGCCCGCGAACCGCATGGCGGGAGCGAAATTGCCGCCGCAATTGCTGGATCCTATCCCTCCAGTCAATGCGTTCAGCGAGTCGACGCTCAGCCTGCAGGCCGCCGGCGCCCCGGTCCCCACCAGCAGGCCCGCCCCGAAGATGATGACGTTGTCTGGATCGAACGGTGAGGTCCCGGGAGGTACTGCATTGAACAGGAGATACTGGTTGCAGCCCCGCCCGCCGCCGAATTTCGGCGTGTACAGAGCGGACGGATGTTCAGTGATGGTGTTGTTCGTGACGTTGACTTCCACGATCTTCCCGTCGAGTATATCCAATGGTCAATCCTCCTGCTTGTGCGCGTACACCGCTACCGGGGATTTCGCCGTTCCTGGCGATAGTACCTGTTAAAGAGGAGAGGGTTTTCCTTCGTGCCGCCCCTTCCTGCGGACACCTCTTTACTGGACGGCGTTCCAGTGCTAGGATGTGAGTGAACGCTCACACACAGTATGTGGCAGATCTGGCATTCAGTTTTCTGTCCAGACTGCACTGAGAGTGACCAGGGGGGTGGGTGACCTGTCACCGGAGAGTGACTCACGGGGCAACGGAGGAGGAGACTCACGAGGCGCCGGCGGTGAATCGCGGGGTAGCGAGACGCGTGAACGCATAATTGAGGAAGCGAGGGCCCTGTTCGCTGAAAAGGGATTCGACGGGGCGACCATCGGGGCGATCGCGCGGCGGGCCGGAATAGCGGAAGGCACAATATACCGGCATTTCGAGAGCAAACAGGAGATGTTCTTCGCCTGCCTGATGCCCGCCATTGAAAACACATTCAGCCGGATGGTGCCCGAACTTACGGAAACCGAGGACATTCGTGAGTACATAGGGAAGGCCGTTCGACTGTACCTTGAACTGTATGAGGCACACTTAGAGAGCTTCAATATCCTGTTCACTGAGGCACCGTATCATCCTGAGCTGATTGAGATGCTCGGCGAGCGCCTGATGGAGCGTACTGCGGAGATGAACCCCCTGCTCGAGAAGATGATGGCTCCTGGAGGCCCGTGGAAGCCGCACATGGTGCCCATACTGGGTTTCAGCCTGAAGATGACATTATGGGCCATCGTCAGTTTCGGTGACAGGTTCAGTCAGATGTTCGAGAAACTCGGAATGCCGATAGCGAAAGACACTTTGGCCGACGACATAACTGATTTTCTACTCTACGGCCTAATCGGGCGCCCTCCGGATGACGAGGCGGGCAAGGACTCATGGACGGGAAACCACCGGCGCCGCTGCACGGCGGACCACGGCGGATAACGGCCGCGGCGAGCGCCGGTGTACTATCCGGGGCGGAGACCCTGGGGTGGAGACTCTGGAGGTGGAGGTATTGCTGCTTGAGACCCTGGCGTATTGGCGGCATCCGGCACGGAGCGGAGTGGCGAACCGGTTGACAGCAGGCCTACTGGTGGCGTGCCTGCTGGCGGGGCTTATGACAGCCGGGGGCGGTGTCGCTGTTGCCGCCGGGGGCGGCGAAGAGGCAGCAGAGACGCTCAGCCTCGAAGACGCGGTCCGTCTTGCCATTGACTCGAGCCCGGAGATGGAACTCGCGAGGCTGAGGTTGGCCCAGGCCATGCTCGACTTCGACACGGCTGACGAGATCGCCGGGTCGATCGAGGAAGACCAGGCCACCACCTGGGACCTGAAGCTTGCCAGGGAGTACAATCCCGTCGCGGCGCGGAACGCGCTCGAATACGCTGAGAGGGATCTGGCCCTGGTCGAAAAGCGCGTGCGACTCTCGGTTTCGGGGGCCTACTACGACGTATTGAAGGCCGAGTCCATGCTCGCAGCGGTAAAGGCCGGGCAGGAGCGGGCGGAGAAGCAGCTCGAGCATGGTCGGGCGTTGCTCGAGGCGGGGAAGGCGGCGAGGGCTGATGTTCTGGCCGCCGAGACGGGGGTGGCGGCGGCACGCACCGCGGTGGTGTCTTCCGAGAAGGCGCTCGAGATGGCCGTCATGGCGCTTACTCAGGTTGCCGGCCTGGCCACTGGCGAAAAGCGCCGGCTATCCACCCGGGGTCCTGCCTCAGGGGACTTGCGCGCCGGGGCAGACGCCCTGTCCGAGGTGGCCAAAGACCCCGGACACATCGACGAGCTGGTTGCGAGCGTGCTGCCCAAACGATTGGACGTGTCGGCCGCGTCCACCGCGGCAGAGCAGGCTCGCCTGTATCTCGAGGTAGCGGGCGAATTCTACACCGCAAATGTATGGACGGTCAGGCAGGCGGAGATCCGTGTCCAATCGGCGGATATAGCGTTGAAGCAGGCAAAGAGCGAGGCGGAGCTCGAGGTGCGCCTGGCGTATCTCAGCCTTCTCGAGGCAGCGGGACGCTACGAGATGACGGCCAAGACAGTCGAGAACGCGGCAGAGAGTGTGCGGATATCCGGCATCCGGTACGACGCAGGCGTGGGTACGGCCCTCGAGTGCGTCGCGGCCGAGACCCTGTACAGGCAGGCGCAGGCCGAACACATTCAGGCGGAATACGACTTCAGCCTGGCGAACGCCCGGTTCGAGTTCATCACCGATGGCGGACAGTTGAAGTAGATGGGGGTAGTCGACTTGGCCCGGGCCAATGGTGTCACCATGGCAGATGGCATTATCGCGTCGTTCTGCGACGTGACAAAGGAATACACGACCGGCGAGGTCGTCGTACGCGCGCTTCGCGGCGTCAGTTTCGACGTCTACCAGGGCGAGATACTCGTTATCCTGGGACCGAGCGGGTCGGGGAAGAGCACCCTCCTCAACATCCTGGGCGGGCTCGACACCCCGACGTCGGGCACAATCACATTCCGGGGCACCGAGGTGACCAGGTTCAGCGAGGCCGAGCTCACACGATACCGCAGGTATTCCGTAGGGTTCATTTTTCAGTCCTACAACCTCCTTCCCGACCTGACGGCCAAGGAGAACGTCGACCTTGCGAGGGAACTCGTTGACGATCCGCTCGATAGCTACGATGTACTAAGGAGGGTCGGGCTGGCGGACAGAGCGGACCATTTCCCGTCACAGCTCAGCGGCGGTGAGCAGCAGAGGGTCGCCATCGCCAGGGGCGTGGCCAAAAACCCTGAACTGCTCCTGTGCGACGAACCCACAGGAGCTCTGGACTTCGAGACAGGCCGCCAGGTGCTGAAACTCTTGAAAGACATCAACACTGAGTTCCGGCGGACCGTCGTGCTCATCACGCACAACGCCCCGCTTGCGGCTATGGGGAACAGGGTGCTCAGAATGA
The DNA here is from genome assembly GCA_050260105.1 of Ignavibacteriales bacterium. Classification (GTDB taxonomy): domain Bacteria; phylum Bacillota; class Sulfobacillia; order JABLXB01; family JABLXB01; genus SM1-B181. Next base: position 91,367 of record JBLNBR010000007.1, read on the forward strand.
GGAGCGGCAAGATAGCGGACATCCAGTACAACGAGACTCCGGCTGACCCTGAAAGGATAGATTGGTAGTGCCTTTACGTGGGACCCTGGCGCGCAAATTGATGAGGCAGATCAGCAGGACCAGAGGGCAATTCGCCTCTCTTGTGGCCGTCGTCGCCATCGGGATAGCCGTGTTCGTTTTGATGACCGCGAGCTACGGCGAACTGTACGACTCCCTTGACAGGTACTACCGCGAGTACAGGTTCGGCGACCTGCTGGTAGAGGTCAGGCGGGCGCCGGCGTCCGTGGTAGACCTCATACGCAGGATCGATGGCGTGTCTGCGGCGGAAGGGCGTCTCATGTTCGACGCACGCATGGAGGTCCCGAAGTCGTCTGCGGACAACACGAAGCAGACGTCGATCGAGGGCAGGATCGTGGGCATACCCGACGTCCAGACCGTATCCGTAAACGACATCAAGGTGGTCGCCGGCAGGAGGCCCCTCAAGGGCACTGGCGAGGCCCTGGTCGACCCCAAGTTTGCGGCGGCCCACGGCCTTGTGGCGGGCGATAGCGTGACACTGTACGCCAGCGGCAAAGCCGCCAGGGTAACGGTCTCAGGCATTGCCACGAGCCCCGAGTTCATATACGCAACCAGCGATCCGTCAGACATATTCCCTGATCCCAGGGCTTTCGGGATCCTGTTCATGTCCGAGTACGACGCGGCATCTATATACGGCTACCAAGGGGACATAGACCAGGTGCTGGTCAAGTACGACTCGGGTGTTGACACCGCCGCGGTGAAGGCAGCCATTGAGAAGGTGCTGGATCGCTATGGCAGAGTAGCCTCTCTTGAGAGGAAGGATCAGTTCAGTCATGCGGCCATAAGCCAGGAATTCGAGCAGCTGAAGATGATGTCGAGCACACTGCCGTCGATATTCCTGCTGGTAGCGGCTGCGATAATGTACATTAGCGTATCCCGGATGGTTCGGGAGCAACGCACGCAGATCGGCGTGATGAAGGCGGTCGGCTATTCGGGTGGGCAGATTCTCTCGTACTATACAGGTTTCGGAGTGGCCGGGGGTGCCCTGGGAGCCTTAATAGGAATAGGGCTGGGCATGTTGGCTGTGCCCGCAATGATTCAGACGTATGCCCAGTACTTCAACCTGCCGCTGGGCAGAGGGAGAGTAGGCCTGGAGGAAATCGGCGCCTCTCTAGGCGCCAGCCTGCTGGTTTCGATCGTGGCTGGCTGGTTTGCGGCGCGCGGGGTGCTTACCCTGAATCCAGCCCAATCGATGAGGCCGGCCGCTCCACCAGCCGCCGTCAAGGCGGTGCTCGAGTGGCTGCCATTTGTCTGGAACCGGCTTACGTTCTCGTGGAAGATGGCCGTGCGTAACCTGACCCGCCACAAGGGCCGTGCGGCCTTGACGGTCATGGTGTCCATGCTCGCAGTGGCCTTGATTGTCATGGCCTTATTCATGAAGGATTCCGCCGACTACCTATTCAGAGAGGCGTTCGCCGGTAGACAGCGGCACGACCTGGCAGTGAGCATGTCGAGACCATGCGGCAGACAGGACCTGCTATTCTTGAAAGGCATTCCCGGGGTAAGCGGGGTCGAGCCGTTCTGCGATTACGCCGCGAAGCTCCGCAACGGGAGTAAGGAAGAGGACATCAGCATCAAGGGGATGCCGGGTGATTCACGGATGCAGGTCCTCGCCGATCCCGAACAACGCGTTGTGAGTGTGCCCGAAACGGGGTTGTTGCTGGACGAGATCACCGCTCGGAAGACAGGGCTCAGGCCCGGGGACATTGCCTACGTGAAGATCGTCAACGGCAAGGATGAAGAACAGCCGGTATTGGTTCGTGGCCTTGTGCAGCAGCTCATTGGTGGAGGGGGGTTTGCCTCCATCGAGCAGGTGAACCAGCTGGCAGGCGAATCCGAGACATTCAACGGCGTATGGCTGACGACAGACGACCCGGACAGGGTCAGGGATGTCCTCCGCGAGTCGCCCATGGTGATCTCGATGGCCAGCCCTGCGGAACGGCTTGCGGAGTTCGAGAAGATGACAGGAATGATGATGTTCTCAGTAGGCCTGATGACGTCGTTCGGCGTGGCGATGGGCTACTCCATAGTCTACACGATCTCGTCTATTAACATCGAGGAGCGCAAGCGTGAGATCTCGTTCATGAAGGCCCTGGGGCTGACCTCGTGGCAGGCTGCATCCATCGTGTTCAACGAGAACACAGCGCTTTCCGCGATTGGGATAGCCCTTGGGCTTCCCCTCGGGAATGTAGCGGCGAAGGCCTTCTTGGCGGCGAGCGGCGGTGAGCTGTGGACATTCCCGCTGGTGATCTACCCCAGAACATACCTGTTCGCTGCATTGGGAGGATACGTGTTTGTGATGCTGGCCCAGTGGGCCGGGCGGAGGCGCATCCGGCGGCTGGATCCGATAGCCGAGTTGAAGACTCAGCAGGAGTAGACCCGCGGTGGAATGTCAATGGCAGAAGATGGTTAGGGATTAGGAGTTGCATAGGGAGTAGCGGGGCGATGAGCAATAGGATGCCGTCCCGGAACTG
>JBLNBR010000008.1:0-66486 GCA_050260105.1 Ignavibacteriales bacterium
AAGCAGTCCTGTGGTGATGTGTGGGCGTGGTTGATTGATGGAAAAACCTCCTGATATAACTTGGGGTGGAAGAAACGCCCAAGGTTAGTACCAGGAGGTTGAGAAACCGGTGGATCAGAGAGCCAGGAAGCTTGACATTGTTCGGGCCGAGCACACCCTAGTAGTTGGCGTAGACATCGCAAAGCACAAGCACTGGGCGCGCGCCATGGACAGCTTGAAAGGGATGCCGGTTGGCAACGCCTTCGCCTTCCAGAATAGCAGAGAAGGGTTCGAGCGTCTACTGGGGATCATGGCGGGGGCGCAAAGGAAGACGGGGGCAGCCAGGGTTGTAGTGGCGATGGAGCCGACGGGTCACTACTGGAAGCCGCTGGCGTGGTACTTGAAGAAGGCTGGGATCACGGTAGTGCTGGTGAACCCGTATCACGTGAAGAGGTACAAGGAGTTCGACGACAACTCACCGTCGAAGAACGACCGCAAAGACGCGTGGCTGATAGCCAGGCTGGCGAACGAGGCGAGTTTCTTCGAGGTATATCTGCCGCAGGGCGTGTACGCGGAGTTGCGAGGTCTCACGCAGGCGCGGCAGCAGCAGCGGAACAAGCGCAACATGGCGCTGAACCAGATTCAATGTCTGCTGGACGAGTACTTCCCCGAGTATGGAGAAGTGTTCGTGGGTATCTTGGGCCGGGCGTCGCTGTACGTGCTCGAGCACAGGCCGTTTTCTGGGGACGTACTGGCGGTGAGCGCGGAGGAATTGGCGGAGGAGTTGAAGCGGGCGAGCAACAGGCGAGTGGGGCTTAAGAGGGCGCTCCGGTTGCAGGAGACCGCCCGGGGTTCCGTAGGGGTGACGGAGGGGCTGGAGGCGGCGAAGCTGAGGCTGAAGCAGTTGCTGGAAGAGGTAAAGTTCTGGAAAGACAGGTTAACCGAGACCGAATCAGCGATGGCCGATGCCCTGCAGAAGACTGGGTTAGCGAGGTACTTGTTGAGCGTGCCTGGGGTGGGGGTTGTGCTGGCGGCAAGTTTCCTGGGGGAGATCGGGGATCCGGTGCGATACCAGGACTCGCGTCAGATACGGAAGCTGGCGGGGTTGAACCTTATCGAGGACAGTTCGGGGCAGAAAAAGGGCAGGACCGAGATCAGCAAACGGGGCCGGCCAGGGCTGCGGAGCGTGCTGTATCAGATGGCGATGACGACGGCGGCCAAGAACGCCCAGTTCAGGGCGCTTTACTGGTACTTCATATCGAGGAGCGAGAATCCGTTGAAGCCTAAGCAGGCGCTGATAGCGCTGGCATGCAAGTTGCTGCGGGTGTTGTGGACGTTGATGAAGGAAAAGCGGCTGTGGGATCCAGACAGAGCGCTTGGGGCATGTCGATCTGAGCAACTGGCGCCGGCGGCCTAAGGTACAAGGATTGACGATAGATGTGCTGTCTTGGGTGGGGAAAGCCGTATTCCTCCATAAGGGCATGACCCTGCAATAAAGCACTGGCGCCCCACCCGCTCCCATCAGACAGAACGAAGGACTGTAAGGGCAGAGACCCTGAGAGACGTGATAGGGTAGTCGGGAGCGAACACGTGGGCCATCCTGGACGGCGCAAATAACACGACACTTCGAGGGAGCAAGATCGCCCTCCTGGGGTTGGGGTTTCTTGTCCCAAGCGGTAAGCGCAAAGGTCATATGGGATCGTCAGTTCGCTCAACCTCTCGGGCTATGAAAAGGGCTGAAATCGGGAGATTGAGAGAGCTAGGAATACAACAAGGAGATAGAGAGGTGGCCGGACGGCTATGGTAACCTTGACCATTGACGGCAGAGAAGTCCAAGTGGAAAAGGGAACGTCCATATTGGAGGCGGCAAAGACGGTTGGCATCGAAATCCCTTCCCTCTGCTACCTGAAAGGCATAAGCGTCACCGGGAAATGCAGAATGTGCCTGGTGGAAGTGGAGGGGGCGAAGACCCTGATGGCTTCATGCACCACCCCTGTGGCCGACAAGATGGTGGTGAAGACCAACTCCGAGACTGTCGAAAACACGAGACGGACGGTGCTTGAACTCATCCTGTCGAATCACAGGGCTGACTGTCTGACCTGCGAGAAGAACGGGGACTGCAGGCTTCAGCAGTATGCCTACGACTACGGACTGGAGACGCTGCGGTTTCCGAGGGACAGGATGGAACCCGAGCTGGACGACACCAACCCCTTCATTGTAAGGGACCTCAGCAAGTGCATCCTTTGCGGGCGGTGTGTGACCGTATGCAACGACATCCAGGGTCAGGCCGCGATTGGGACGATAGGCAGGGGATTTGGAAGCAAAGTGGGACCGGCGTGGGGAGAAGCCCTGGAGAATTCGCCTTGCGTGTTCTGCGGGAACTGCGTCCAGGTCTGCCCGGTTGGGGCCCTTACCCCCAGACTGAGCGTCGGAGCGGGGCGGTCTTGGGAAATCAAGAAGGTAGTGACCACTTGTCCGTACTGCGGCACCGGGTGTCTCATCAACCTCCATGTTAAGGACGGCAAGGTAGTGGGCGCGTCCGGCGCCGAGGGGCCCGCGAACCACGGCTTCACGTGCGTGAAAGGCAGGTTCGGCTTTGACTTCGTACACCACCCCGATCGCCTCACTAAGCCGCTAATCAAGGAGAACGGCGAATTCAGGGAGGCAACCTGGAACGATGCTCTGGACCTCGTGAGTTCCAGATTGGGGTCTCTGATTCGCGAGAGTGGTCCGGATGCGGTCGCTGCTTTCAGCTCGGCCAAATGCACCAATGAGGCCAATTACCTCATGCAGAAGTTCGCCCGGGCTACGCTCGGAACCAACAACGTCGATCACTGCGCCAGGCTATGCCATTCCTCGACGGTCGCGGGCCTCGCCATGGCTTTCGGCAGCGGCGCCATGACCAACTCCATCGGGGAGATAGCAGGGGCAAGCGCGGTGTTTGTAATAGGGTCCAACACCACCGAAAACCACCCGGTCATCGGCATACAGGTCAAAGAAGCCGTGAGAAGGGGCGCCAAACTCATTGTGGCGGATCCCCGCCGGACCGAGCTGGCGGAGAAGGCCCACGTTTTCATGCAGCACCGGCCCGGCACCGACGTGGCCCTCTTGAATGGCATGATGAATGTCATCATAGAGAGGGACCTGTATGACAGGGAATTCGTCGAGACGAGGACCGAGAAATTCGAGGCCCTGCGCGAGCGCATTGCGAAGTATACGCCCGAGTATGTCTCGGGGATCACTGGAGTTCCCGCCGATACCATAGTGGAGGCCGCGGTCGCCTATGCGACCGCTGAGGCGGCAAGCCTCATCTACTCGATGGGCATAACGCAGCATTCCACCGGGACAGACAACGTGCTTTCGACCGCCAACCTTGCCATGCTCACCGGAAATGTTGGCAAGGAGAGTGCCGGAGTGAATCCGCTTCGCGGGCAGAACAACGTTCAGGGCGCCTGCGACATGGGGGCCCTTCCCAACCTGATGCCGGGCTATCAGTCGGTCACAGTGCCCGAGGTTCGCGCCAAGTTCGAAAAGGCGTGGGGGCGCAAGATTTCGGAGAAGCCGGGTCTGACCGTGACCGAGGCCATCAACGCGGCTTATGACGGGAAGCTCAAGGGGCTGTACATCATGGGCGAGAACCCCATGGTATCCGACCCGGATCTCAACCACGTGGAAGCCGCCCTGAAGAAGCTGGACTTCCTGGTCGTTCAGGACATCTTCCTTACGGAGACTGCGAAACTCGCCGATGTGGTGCTGCCGGCCGCCAGCTTCGCCGAGCAGGACGGGACGTTCACCAGCACGGAGAGGCGTGTGCAGATGGTGAGGAAGGCAGTGAACGCTCCGGGTGAGGCCAAGTCCGACTGCGAGATAGTACAGGAGCTGTCCAACCGTATGGGTTACCCCATGAGCTATTCGTCAACTGCCGAGGTGATGGCCGAGGTTGCCTCCCTGACCCCCATCTACGGCGGGATAACCCACGACAGGCTGGATGGCGAGGGTCTACAGTGGCCCTGCCCGTCAAAGGATCATCCGGGCACGCCCTACCTCCATAAGGGCAAGTTCTCACGCGGACTAGGGCTGTTCACCGCAATCGAGTACATTCCGCCGGCCGAACTGCCTGATGAAGAGTACCCGTTGACGCTGACGACAGGCCGTATGCTCTACCACTTCCACACAGGCTCTATGACCAGGAGGTCCAAGGGGCTCCATACCCATCGCCCCGAGGGATACATCGAGATTCCTCCCGAGACTGCCCAAGCCCTTGGCATCGCTGATGGGGAGATGGTCCTGGTGTCTTCGAGGCGTGGGAAGGTGCAGGTCAGGGCGATGGTGACTCCGCGGCCGGCGCCTGGCGTGGTGTTCATGCCGTTCCACTTCGCCGAAGCGGCGGCGAACGTGCTGACCAACGCGGCTCTCGACCCGAAGGCCAAGATCCCGGAGTTCAAGGTGTGTGCGGTGAGGATCGACAAGATACCCGCGGGCGAAATACCTGTGTCCGGATGCCGCGGGGCGGCGGGGGCCGATAGGTGAATCTGAAGGATGTCACCGGTGTGGTCCTTGCCGGCGGGAAAAGCTCGAGAATGGGGTCGGACAAGGCATCCCTCGTCATCGACGGCAGGCCGATGATCGCGCGCGTCGTCGATGTCCTGAAGGAAGTCTTTGCCGATGTGATGATCGTGGGCAAAAACCCGGAGCGCTTCCAGGCGCCGGGTGTCAGGACCATCGGGGATTCAATCACCGGGAGCGGGCCTCTCGTGGGGATATACAGCGCCCTGTCGGCGTGTGAGACGCCCTATTGCTTTGTCGTGGCGTGCGACATGCCGTGCGCGAGGCCCGCCCTGGTGAGGTGGATGGTCGAAGAATGCGACGGATACGATGCCTTTGTGCCAAAGATAGGCCCGTATTTGGAGCCCCTGTTTGCCACATACTCCAAGAAGTGTCTGATTCCCATCAGGGACTGCCTGGAGAGGGGAGACTACCGGGTAAGGGGCATATTCCCCGAGATCAACATGGGCTACGCGGACGAAACCGGCATCCGGGCCATCGATCCCGATCTCGAGTCGTTCACGAACATCGATACCAGAGAGGACTTGAGGTCTCTGGTTGAGCCGAACCGCCGCCAGGATGGCGCGGTCTGCGATTGTGACTATGCGGCCATCGATGTTCGCAAGTTCACCGATGCAGGCAAGGACACCGAGGCGCTGCAGGACGCGCGCGACACCGTGGTGACAGAGGCCGACCTGACCCTCCTATACGGGGATGTCCGCGTGGAGATGCCTTCGTGTTCACCGTCTAACCTGGAGTATCTTGCCGTGGGGCGGCTGGTGACGCGCGGTTTCATAGGTCCTGACGATCGTGTGACTGCAGTGGAGATGGAGCGTCTTCCCCGGGGGAACGCCATCAGGGTGCGTACTGAGAGAGTGGATGGGTCCGCCAGTGATTCATCCGCTTCAGACCAGCGCAGGCCCGGACAGGGCGGGCCTGGACACGCGGTCCTGTTCTCCCCGGGGGCCATATGTGACGCCCTTGATGACCTCCTTCGCCGCTCCCGTCTATTCCAAATGACCGGCGCCGCCCACGCCGCCGCCCTGTGGGATGGCCGAGGGATACTCGTCTGGCATGAAGACATCGGGCGCCACAATGCCGTTGACAAGGTAATCGGGCACTCGTTCCTCAATGGAATCAACCTTACCGACAAGATGCTTGTCCTGACCGGGAGGATTAACTCGGAGATCGTGGCCAAAGTCATCTCGGCTGGTATTCCGATAGTGGCGTCCAAGGCGCCTCCAACCGATCTGGGAGTGGCGGCCGCGTCACGCGCGGGGGTAACCGTCGTGGGCTTCGTCAGGGATCGCAGGATAACAGTGTATTCATGCCTGGAGAGGGTCGCAGGACGTCCCCAGGTTGCCAGCCAGGGGCGGGGATAGTCTAGACTGGAGATACCCCGGCTTAGTGGACACCGTCAGGTATTGATTTCGGGCCCGGAAACAACTGACCCGGGCCCCTCGTGTCGCTGGGGAAATATTCAGCGTGGTGTGGCTGCCGAGCCGGAGGCGCTCGTGGTAGCCGGGGTGGACGCGCCCCGTAGGTACGCGAACCAGTAGAATCCACCCACGAACAAGGCCCCTCCCACGATGTTACCTATTGTTACGGGGATCAGGTTCCGAGTGAACAACGCGACCCAGTTCAGGTTGTTTACTTTGCCGGCGAGCCCGGAGGCCGTAACCACGTCCGGTACCCCGGAGAGTGCGATGCCCACAGGTATGAAGTACATGTTCGCGACGCTGTGCTCGAACCCGCATGCCACGAATCCCATTATCGGCAGGAACAATGCGGATATCTTACCCACCACGTCCTTCGCTGCGAGTGTTGCCCACACGGCAAGACAGACCATCCAGTTGCACAAGACCCCGCGCGCGAAGGCTGCCTGCCAGGTCAGCGTTACCTTCGCGTTCGCGGTCGCGAGGGCCTTTGCCCCAACGAGGAAGCTGTTTGAAGCCCACTGGCCGCTTTGTAGGGCGAGCCACGCCACCAGCAGCGATCCGACGAAGTTCCCGATGTAGACGATCGCCCAGGCGTACAGTACCCTCGACCAGGATACCTTGTCGTCGAGAGCCGCCACGGCGAGCATCATGTTGTTCCCCGTAAACAGCTCCGCACCGGCCACTATGACGAGAGCGAGCCCCACGGTGAACACGGAGCCCGTGATAAACTGGGAAAACCCGTATCCGAAGTACTTGCTCATGTCATTCGACACGACGGTCGCGAGGTTTCCCGCCAGTGCTATATAGGCCCCGGCAAGTATAGCGAGGGCCAGCATCCTGGCGGCAGGGAGATTTGCCTTCTTCTGGCCAGCGGCGGATGCCGCCTGAGCCATTTCAGCCGGACTCAGCATGTTCATCGACAAATGACCTCCTTGGGTGCACCTCTGAGTGTTATGGGGCTTCAGTTGTTAGTTCGCTCAGAGCCGCGCCTATCCTGCTCTGGCCCTCCCATTACCTCAGAATCAAGGGGGTGGCCTGTCAGTGGCCTTTTGCGGCTGACGCAAGACACCGGGACCAGGCACGTTTGGCGGCGCGGTCTCCGGGTCATGATAACCCCAGAAGGCAATTGGAGGTGCACAGCGTGCATAGACATACTGACCCGGTGTGCCATATGGAGGTCGACCCTGACAAGGCTGCAGGAGAGGCCGAGCATCAGGGGAAGAAGTATTACTTCTGTTCGCCCAGGTGCAGGGAGACGTTCGAAAGGGAGCCGGCGAAATACACGGGTGGCGACATGAGCCGGGAAGGGCGTGGAGGTCGCTGCGGAAGTTGACGGTCCGGGGAAGGCCACCTCAATTTGATGAATGAGCATGAAGGACCCCGCCGGCAGGGCGGGGTCCTTCATTACACAATCCAGGTACACAATCCAGGTCTCCGGAGGACATTATGTTGCCCGTCATCATCCTCCCTCGTAGAGTGGCGATTTACCCGAAAACCCCCTGACCTATTGCACGATTTTGGGTAACGTGTTATCTTATAGGAGGTCACTTTCCAGTAAACAACATCCACCTCAAGACATAGGGATATCCGGGAGACCGCGTCATAGCGCTAGCCGTTCCATGCGTAGCGCTTGTGGTGTTTGGGGTTCTCCCGATTTGACGTGTTCTGGATCGCGTGGCAAGTCATCGGGGGGCGCGGGTCAACAGTTGTCATCGAATTTGCGGGTCATGATGACAACAGAAGGGACATATCCATTTCACCTTGGCGGAGTAAGCACGTGGTGCGATGCCCTGACGAAGGGCGTTCCGGCCGTGGATTTCATTCTCTATGCCATCCTCATGAACCCGTTCGTGACTCAGAAGTTCAGGACGTCCCCCAACGTGAAGGAACTGATAAAGGTACCCCTGTGGGGAACCGAGGAGCCCAGCGAGCACCTGACGCACATCCCGTTCTCTTCGGTCTATCTTGCCAAGCGCCGTACCGGCGAGGCAGTCATCAGGTCCGACTTCGTCCCGCTATTCGAAGGGCTGGTGCGGCAGCTGACGGCGGACGAAGGGCGGAGCGTTCCGGCGGTGGCCAGGACCCTATTCGAGATGTACAAGTATTTCAGACAGTACGACTACCAGACAACCTTCAAGTCACCCAGCGTGTGGGAGACTTTCAAGAGAGTCACACTCGAGGAAGTGGGCAGACTCGGTCGCAGGGACACGATCCCTACCCTGTTCGACCTGACGGAGAGCCTTGGATGGCTTTACAGGTTCTTCACCATCTTGAACACGCCGCTGCCAAAGGTGCATGTGACCCATTCAGCAGCCGCGGCGTTCTGCGGGATACCCTGTGTGATTTCGAAGCTCGAGAACAAGACGCCATACCTCCTGAGCGAGCACGGGATCTACCTGAGGGAGCAGTACATAGGCACGGCGCGGATGAGGCTGTCGATGTACTCGAGGAGATTCCTGCTCAACCTTGTGACGACGGTTGCACAGCTCAGCTATGAGTTTGCGGACCAGGTATCGCCTGTGTGCCAGTTCAATACCCGCTGGGAACGCCGGATGGGAGTGCCGGAAGGCAGAATCAGAGTAGTCTACAACGGCGTCGATCCCGGGATCTACGCGCCAGCGCCGGATAAAGCCCAGGTGAGGCGCCCGCCGACGGTGGTGTGCGTTGCCCGAATAGACCCGATCAAGGACATGGAGACGCTCATTCGAACGGCGGCCCTGGTAAGACAGGCTGTGCCGGGTGTCAAGTTCGTCGTGTACGGCGCTCCCAGCTCGCAGTCGTATTTCGAGCGCTGCTACAAGTTAAGGTCGGAACTGGCCCTGGACGAGGTCTTCATATTCGCGGGCCACACGAACGATGTGGCCGCCGCGTTCCGCACGGCGGACGTGGTCGCCCTGTCGAGCATATCGGAGGGCTTTCCGTACAGCGTAGTCGAGGCGATGATGTCGGGGAAGCCCATCGTGGCGACCGACGTCGGAGGGGTTCGTGAAGCGGTTGAGGGCTGCGGGTTTGTCGTGCCACCCCGGTCGCCGGACAAGATGGCCACAGCCCTGGTGAAGTTGCTCGACGACGAACAGTTGAGGGCGGCGCTCGGGAAGCGGGCCAGGGAGAAGTCGCTGGAGTCGTTCACCATCGCCCGGCTGGTCAGCGAGTACCTGGATTCGTACGTCAGACTCCACGAGGGCGCGCTGCGTCGCTCGGCTGCCGCCAGCCGGAACAGGCAGGCGCTGTTCACCGAGCGCGGCCTGGCGTTCATGGAGGCGGAGATGTGGCTCGAGGCTGTTGAACAGTTCAGGAGGGCCGTGGACGCCAATCCGTCGAGCCCTGCGGTTCCCGTCATACTCACGGAGATTGCTCAAGCATACAACAGTATGGGTCGCGTAGACCTTGCTCTCGTGGAGCTTCAGAAGGCGGAAATCCACGCGGAGATGGTGCTCGGGTTAACGTCCCCACTTGAACGGGCGGCAAACGGGTAGCGACAAAGGTGGATTGAGCGATGGGCAAGAAGTTCCCCAGGTCTCTGTGGGGTTACAGGCCTTCCGCCGTCGACGAGCATCTCGGATCCATTGCCCGGGACGCCGAGGAGAAGGCCAGGCAGCTGCGTGAGGAAACCGAACGGGCCCTTGAAGCCAACCGGGGTCTCAAGGAACAGGTGGAAATCGTTCAGAAGGAGATAGAGGGCTACAAAGAAAAGGAGCGCGCGGTTGCGCAGGCCATAATAGCTGCTCAACTCCGGGCGAGCAGTATCGAGGAAGAGGCCAGGAAAGTGGTGGAGGAACAGAAGCAGCGCGTGATCGCCGAGATCGCCGCGAAGCGGGTTGAGATGAACAGGGTGCGTGCTGAATTGGAGCGGTTCCGCCAGGCGTTTTCGCAGATGCTGGCCGCGATCGACGAGTCTCTGAAATCGGCGCCGCCTGTGGATATCGGCGATGTCGAGGTCTCTCTGGAGAAGGATTCAGTGGCTGACCGGACGGGAGGGTTTTCGTGAAGTCCGCTCTTCCGAGACGGATCCTTGGATACAGAATAGGTGTTGTGGACGCTCACATCGAGATGGCCGAGCGCGAGTCCGCGGCCCTTGTGTCGCGCGCCCGTGATGACCTTCGTTTTGCCCTCGACGAGCAGGCCGCGTTGACCGAGCGTTTGTCTGAAAGGCGCAATGAGCTCTCATTGTACGCCGGTCGGAGCCGGTTCTACGAGAAGGCTATGCAGAAGGCCCTCGCCACCGCCGACTACCTTGTGGAGACTGCGAAGTACAGGGCCGAAACCATGGTGGCGGAGGGCGAGGAGTACGCCGGGGAGCAAAGGCTGCGCCTCATAGAACTCGACAGGGAGATAGCGGGCGCCCGCCGGGAGATCGAGATGATGCGGCAGGGCGTTAAGCAACTGATGGAGTCCCGTTCCGCCGTAATGCAACACGCGCGATCCTCCAAAGTTGCCGGCCACATACTGGAAGCGTCCGGCAGAAACGCGCCTTTCACGGCCACCACGTCGAGCGGCTTCCTGGAAGTGGACGTGAGCATTCAGGCGGTCAGGGTTGTGTCCCAGGACGGAGAGGAGATAGGACGCGTCCGGAGCCTGGTTCTGGACAAAACGAAGGACAGGGTATGCGGCTATGAAATTGAGCCGCAAGGCCCCGAGTCTCCCCTGAAGTCTCCGGCGATAGTCCCGTCGAGCGCTGTGATCGCGGTGAAGCGCGACGCACTCCTCGTGCACAGCAGCTGGGTGAGAGAACTCAGGCGTGTTCCCGCCCCCGCCGAGATGGAATCGCAGGTGCCTTCCTCAGAGACGCGGTCGAACCCCGTGGAGCCGAGGATCGGGGTCGATCTGCTCGAAAGGATTCGCGCAACCGTTCCGTCCGTGTCGCCTGCCGCAGTGCCTGCAATCGCCGGCCTTGCCGGTGGAACCAGTTCACCGGCCGCATCAACCCAGGTTGTGGCGGCTGAACCGGCCCCGGCGCCCGAAAGCGAGGCGGTGTCTCAGATCGGCTCACGGCGCATGAAGTATCTGGTCGGCAGGATCTCCGGCACCGATATTCGTGATCCGGACGGCGCACTGATCGTGGCCAAAGGCGGCACCATCACGGCCGAGATCGTGGACCGGGCAAGGTCCGCGGGCAAACTCGCGGAGCTGATCGTGAACATGACAATCCCGGGCCTCAACCCCGATGGAGAGTCTACCAGCGACTCATAGGTCTGGCTTGTTGGAGAGGCTGAAATGACCGGGGAACACACAGATCTGAGCGCGCTGGCGCGTGAGGTGGCGGAGAGGACCAGGTTCCCGCGTGACTGCTACGAGGTGGCTGCCGTTCTCGAGTCGATGGCCTGGACAGACGCCCTCGCACTCGAACGCTTCGGATTCGAGGATGTGTTCGAGCTCGCCAGCGCAGTCTTCGGGATGATCCCCAGGATAACCGCGGAATCCGCCGCCCGCCCCGATAGAACCCCGGTATGGTTGGTACTACTGGTCATGGTCAAGCAATTCCTCCGTGGGATCATGTTCGCGATGCCGATGGCGATTTCTATCATCGCCATGCTCACGATAAGGTATTCGCTCTGGTCCTACCAGTACTTCTCCGTCGAGAACGCCACGGCCATCGCGATCGGCACGGCGATGAGTTTCGTCGCCACGGGAGGCTTCACGCAGGCGATAGCCAGGCGGGGCCTGATGTACATTTCGCAGAATGAATACGGCCTCGCCAGGAGACTCTCATTCAATATCGTGCTGATTGGTGTTGTCGCCACGCTTGTTCTCGGGGCAGTCATGTTCCTGCTCAACCTGGCGTTCGCCGTTTTCCCCTGGAGCATGGCGTGGTTCACCTTCATATACTACCTGTTTCTATCGGCGATCTGGCTGTCAATCACGATCCTGTACATGCTCCGCAGGGAAGTCCTGTTCACCCTGGTGATGGCGGCCGGTATCGGGCTGGTGGTCCTCCTGCACGAATTCCTGCGCCTTACGATCATCGTCTCACAGATACTTGCTCTCTCGGTAACCGCTGGGGTATCGCTATCCCTGGCCACATACCTGTTCCTCTCCGCGGAGAGGCGAAGCGAATCGGGTCTCGAGGCAGCTCCGCTCCCGCGAGCCTCGCTTGTCGTGTATACCAGCGTTCCGTATTTCGTCTACGGCGTGCTGTACTTCTCGTTTCTGTATCTCGACAGGATCATAAGCTGGTCGACGAACGACGTGTACATGCCATACGTCATATGGTTTCGCGGACAATACGAACTGGGGCTGGACTGGGCGATTCTCGCCATCATCATCCCCATGGGCGCGGTGGAAATGATACTCGAGCAGTTTGTGGGGAGCCTCCTGAAGTCCGAGAAGGCTACCTCCGGCGCCGAATCGCGGCAATTCGGCCGGATGTACGTGAAGACATACACCAGGCAGATGGCGCTTTACCTCGCGCTGTCCGCGCTGAGTGGATACCTTCTGCATTCGGCCATCCTGCACGTGGAAAACCTGAGGATGTTCGAGGTGTACGTCTCGGGTGACCGCGTTTCATGGATTGTCTTCAACTGGTCGCTGATCGCCTATGTGCTGTTGGCGGCCGGCCTGCTCAACTCGCTGATGCTATTCTGTCTTTCGAGGCCGGAGATGGCGGTGCGGGCGATTTCGTCGGCAGTACTGGTGGATTTCGTCGTGGGCTTCGTTTGCAGCCGGCTCCTGGGTTACTACTGGGCAGTAGCCGGTCTCGTCGTCGGAGCCGCTGTCTTCGCGGTTACGGGTTCGAGGCAGGTTTTCAGGGTGTTGCGCAATCTCGATTATTACTATTACGCGTCACTCTAGCGGCCGTCCGGCCTGCCGGGCCGTCCGGCGTTGGCCGGGCGGTCTGTGATGGGGGATGGACTTGTACAACAGCGTGACAATCGCTACGGCGCTGTTCCGGATGGGCCTGTCATTCACCGGCCTGTTCATGGTATTGCCAGCGTTGTTGTTCAGGAAGGAGCCGGGGGCGCCGGCGCTGGACTCTTTCTACGCCAATTTCGTGAAGATGGTGTTCTTCATCCAGGTGACAACATATGCGCTTGCCGCTGTCCGCCTGTATGAAGTAATCTCGCTCGTCACGGTCTTCCTTGTGGCGGGCCTGTGGCGGGTAAGGTCATCAATGACCCCGGAACAGGTTCCCCGCGTTCGATCCATGCTCACGGTCCGCGGCCTGGACCTGGCGGACAGGAGGGTCGGCCTGTCCCACCTGGCCGCTCAGTGCAGGTTGACCATGGCGGCCCATGTCCGGGGTGTGTGTGTGGCGATGCGCGATAGGCTGAACCTCTTCGACTCGCTTGCGCTGTTCGCCACGCTCGGATACGCTGCCTACCTGCGGTTCCTCGACTCGATCGTCAACGCGGCCCCCGCCATGTCCGACTCTTATGTGACGCTGGCATGGATGAAATACATCGAGCGCCGCCAACTGTTTCACGATGGGATTTACCCGCACGGGTTTCACATATGGCTGTCGGTCCTGCACAAGTTCTCCGCCATCGACGCCCTGTTCGTGCTCAAATACGCCGGACCGTTCAACTCCGTGTTGACAACGCTGTCATGCTACTACTTCGTATCGAGGATGACGGAAAACCCCCTGGCCGGCGTATGTTCGGCGTTCGCATACGGCTGCCTGCCCTCTTTCATGCCCTACGAGTTCCAGCGTCAGGCGGCCACCAACTCACAGGAGTTCGCGATGCTGTTCCTGCTGCCGGCCGTTGTGTTCGTCGTGAGGTACCTGAGGCAGGGATCGCCCCGGGATCTCGCGGCCGCCTTCTGCGCGATCGGCGTCACGGGGTTGACTCACCCCGTGGTGACGCTGTTCGCGGTTGCTGGAGCGTTTGCCGCCGTCTGCGCAAGCGTGTTTTCGCTTTCGACCGGTTTTCGCAGGCTCGTGCGGATGGCCGGCGCCGGCATCGGGGCGGGGGGCGTGGCGTGCGTCCCGCTGGCCGCCGGACTGGCGGCGGGCATACCCTTTCACGGTTCATCGGCCGAATTCGCAGTCGCTGAAGGGGTGGCCTCTATACCCGTTGTCCAGCGCCTGCACGCCGCAGCACTTGTTGCCGGTCTGGCGGGGTGCCTGCTGTGCGCCGTGCTGGCGAGATCACGTCAGTCGCGCGCTGGTTTTCTCTGTTGCGGCTTTCTTGTCTTGGGATCGGTGTTGGTTTACATGGCGCCCGCTTTCGGGGTCCAGAACCTTGCGCTCTCCGCACGGTCCGGCGAGGTGTATGCCCTGGGGTTGTGCGTGGCTCTCGGCGCAGTGATTTCCGCGGCGGTACCGCGGGGATCCCTCGGAAGGCGCTGGTTTGTGGTTGCCTGGGGGTGGCTCACTCGAGCGGGGGTCGCAGGGCTCGCTGCGGCGGTGTTGATGCTGTTCCCCCAGTCGCCCGCCCGTCCATACAAGATGCAGACGAACGAAAGTGCGGAACAGTACATTCGCATCCTGCTCACGGACACCCCGACCGATTGGCTCATCGTTTCCGACTTCGAGGGCTATTCTTTGGTGCTGGGGCGGGGCTGGCACTTGATGACTGGGGATTTCGTGCGGCAGGTGGACCCGTCGGGTGAGAAGCTGGAGATCGTGCAGAACGGGGTGTCGTCGCCCCTCGAGATGTCGAGGATCTACCTGTTCTACGAGGAGAACCCGTACAAGCCTCCCATCGAGGAGGCCATTCCTGAATACGAACGCAAGGTGGTGGACCAGCGCCGCCTCGCGGAATGGATAGCGAAATACGAGGCTCATCACGGGCCGCTGAAGGTGTATCACAGGGGGCCGGCTCTGACGATCTATGTCATAGAGCGTTCACCGGATAAGCGTAAGGAATTCGAGAGGATATGGGGCGATGCGTAAACAGGCGCCTGATTCTGGCTCACAGCGGGGACTCACGACGGGGATGGGGTGTCTCACCACTCTCCTCATCCTGGCTGTCTTGAACGCCGCCCTCTATCTTCTGTTCAAAGCGCAGCCTGCCAGCGTGCAGCGCACGGCCCTGAATATGATTGCCAGCCTCATCAATGGGGCCAAGGTAGTCGTGTTTTTCTGCCTGATCTTCATCTACCTTCCCTGGCGCACAATCGTGCTGCCTGCTGGTCAGCCATGGCTCGATAGACTATTTGCGAACCTGACCCTCTCGACGGCCGTCTTCACCGTCGTAGTACACGTCCTGGCCCTGCTCAGACTGTACGATCCCATTTCCATCTGGCTGTCCACTGCATTCCTATGTTTCTTCGCCCTGAGAACTGCAAGGGGGCGTCGAGCGGGGGTCCCGAACTCATCGCGCGGGAATCCGGACACTACGTTCGGCCAGTTCCTGGACATGATTGACCGTCGCACTGACCTGGTGCAGGCGGTGCTACTGCCACTTCTTCAGCGAGTCACGCGCATGGTGAGGGATTGGCTACGCACACTCACAAGGTTGGCCCTGTCTTGGGATGGACTCCTTTTCGTGTGTGCAATGGCTTACCCGACGTATCTCCGTATGCACCATGCTATTACCAAGGCGTACTACTCCTGCTCGGACGCTTACGTTCACCTGGCGTGGAGCAAATACTTGAGTTCTGGAGAGTTGTACCGCGACGGCATCTACCCTCACGGGATGCATGCGGTGCTCTCACTGCTAGATAGGATGGCCTTCGTCGACCCGTATTGGGTGTTCCGCTACGCAGGGGCCATGGTGGGAGTGCTGATTGTCCTTGCTGTGTTCTACGCGGTTTACCGCTTCACATCTGATTTGCCAGCTGCAGCGGTTGCTTCGTTTGTTTACGGGATCGAGTGTGGTCTGCCGGCATCGGCCTGGAGGCAGACAGCGGCCCTGCCGCAGGAATTCGCGATGCTATTCTTGCTCCCCGGGTTGGTGTTCCTAAATGACTATGTCGGCACCGACGACCGGCGGTACTTGTTGCTGTTCCTTGCGGCGTATTTCATGACCCTGGTCAGTCACCCGTTTATATCGTTTTACATGTTGATCGGGACGGCTTGCATACTACTGCCGGCGGTCATCGGCCGATCGATCGGCCTGCGCCAGGTGGGCTGGTTGGGTATTGGCGGCCTGCTCACGAGCATTGCAGGGACCCTGCCATACAGTGTGGGTCTCGTTTTCCATCAGAGACTCCATTCTGTCGAGTGGGCTCTCTCCACCCAGATACTCGAGTTTTCGTCTGGTCCCACTTCCGTGGCTGACACCCTCAGGAGCATCCCCAAACCCGAGATGACAAGCGTGGTTTGTGCCGCAGCCCTCGTGCTTGCCGGAGGGTTATCGGTTCTCCACCGCCGGGCTTCCGGGCGACGGCCGGCGGCAGGATTGGGCCTCACGTGCCTTGTCCTTTTCGCTATGTGTGAGGCTCGAGTTCTAGGGCTGCCACAGTTGATTGAGCCTCAACGTACCCGAATGGTGTTTTCGCTTGTGGCTGCAACCATACTCGGCCAAGTGGCTTCGGCCTTGCGGTACGCCATCCGAGGAAATCTGAGACGCGTTGTGGCGATACTCGCCATTGTGGCCCTGGGAGTCTACTTCCACCCCAAACCCTACGTCAGTGAAATGTTGGAGTATTCGGTTGCAGCGGAGACATACTTGCGGCTCAGAGATGAGTTCCCGCCGCTGAGCTGGACCCTCGTGGCGCCCGTGGAACAGTACCAACAGGTGTTGGGGCGAGGATGGCACTACGAGCTTATCCGATTTGTCACCGAATTCAATGTGGAGAGGGTTTCGAGAAAGAGTTTCCGTTTTCCGATACCTACCCCGCACATCTTTGTTCTTGTCGAGAAAATTCCGCTGGGAACGAAGGTCCCTGTAACCCCAGAGATGGCACTGAAGCCGTTGCCGAGTAGCGGATCTGAATTGGGTACTGGCTACTACCGCAACGCTTCCCTGCGGAGCATTGTCGAGGCGCGCGCCATGGCCATTTGTGAGGCATACATGTCAAGCCATAATGACGCCACCATCTACTACGAAGACGACACCATCAGGGTGTATCACTTTGTGAATGCCGTTACCAAGACATTGCAGTAGAGCGCATGCATGTCCACAATGAGGTAGCGCTGGAAAGGGGCGGTTGACATGAGAAGGATCCTCGTGATGCCCCAGTACAACGAAGAGCGCACGGTAATTGGTGTGCTCGAGTCAGCCTCGAGATTCGTCGACAGGATCATAATTGTAAATGATGGTTCGACCGATTCATCCCAGACCCTCATCGAAGAGTGGATGGACAGCAGGCCGGGAGTGGCCCTGATCAACCTGGCTGCAAACCAGGGAATGTCGGGAGCGCTCCTCGCGGGATTCTGCGAAGTCTATCGCCTGTACATTGAACGCATGCTGGGTGACGACGACATCATCATCAATATCGACGCGGACGGCCAGCACAAGGCCGAGGAGATACCACGGATGGTCGAGGCACTGCATGCTAAGAAGGCAGACGTGCTGTTGGCCAGGCGTGACCTGTCCGGCTATCCCTTATTCAAGCAGGTTGGAAACAAGGGTTTATCGGCCTTCGCCTCGTTCCTTTCGGGAGTCCGCTATTTTGATGTTGAATGTGGTTTTCGTTTCATGAGGGTGAAGGTCATCCCGGGCCTTCTGAAGTACTTCACGGGCCGGAGATACGGCTGTGCCCAGGAAATCGGGATGATAACCGCCTTGCTGGGCTTCGCCATTGACAACACTGAGCCCGCCGAGATAGCCTACTACCGCGCAGGGGCGCGAGTGACCGACGGCCTCGTCAACATCGGCATGGGGTTCCTGGCTTACGCGAGGGTGAAGCTGGGCCTTGCGAACGATCTGGAACGCCTTGTCGGGCGGGTGTTAGGCCACGCCAAGGTCTGCGTGTCACCTCTTCTGGACGCGGGTCGCACTCTGTCGGCAAGAGCTAACGCAGGCCCCCTGGGGAGTTGAGAACACCATGGTGAAGCGCGGTGATTGGGCCGGGTCGGTGTTTCTTACCGACGCCCAACAACGCAAGACCCTGGCGGCAATTCGATCCCTCGCGCGCAGGCGAATCGCGCCACACGCCGGAGAAGTGACTGTCCTTGCGACATCGCTTTTCTCGCGTTACTGTGGTGGACGCCTGGTGTATCCATCGCCGATCCTGCACCCCTCGGAGTGGGTGGACACCGTAGAGAAGTACGTGAGAACACACGCGATAGAATGCCTGTTCCCAATGGACGATGATAGCGTGCTGTTGGCTTCGGCCCGCAGGAAGGCATTCCAATCCCTGTGCGCCCTGCCGTTGCCCCCACACGAGATACTCGTTGAGGGTATGGACAAGGCGAAGACAGTTGCCGCTGCGCAAGGCGCGGGGCTGAGATGTCCGGTTAGTATGCCGATTGCTGCCGCATGCCAGGCCAAGGAATGGTGCGGAGGGTATCCAGCCCTGGTCAGGCCGCGAAGGAGCTCTGGCGCCAGGGGACTCCGGGTTGTCCGAGGACCGCAGGATCTGGCCAATACAGTTGCAGCGCTGGCAAAGGAATACCCGGATGGACTTCTCATCCAGGAATACCTGGCTCAAGGGCCGAAGTTCGACGTGTGCGTTATGTTGGACTGGTCGGGCAAGCCGCTCGCTTCATTCGTGCAGAGGGAGATCAGATGTTTTCCTATTCCTCACGGTCCCAGCACTGTTCAAGAGAGCGTGCACAGGCCGGATCTCGTTGACCTCGCGCTTAAGCTGCTAAAACGCATGGGTTGGACGGGCCTTGCCGAAGTGGAATTCATGGAGGACCCAAGGGACGGAATGCCGGTGTTCATGGAGGTCAACCCGAGATTCTGGGCCTCTCTTCACCTGGCGGTGGAATGTGGAGTGGACTTTCCGTATCTCTTGTATCTGCTGGCCACAGGCAGGGATGTTCCGAACCGGCACGAATACCCTGCTGGGTTGAAATGCCGGTGGCTGCTGCCCGGAGACGTACTACACTTCATTTCGAACCCTCAAAGGCTGAGGATGGAGCCGGGCTTCTTCGAATTCTTCCGCAGGGACGTTATGGATGACATCATGTCCCTGTCTGATCCGGGGCCCACACTGGGATTCATATTGGCTGCGGCAAGATATGCGTTCGATCCTGTGATGTGGCGGTTCATGTTCCGGCGGTGACGACCGTCGGTGGGCCATGGCGCCGGGCGGGCAGTCCCGGGCGTTATTCTGGAGGCGCTGTCTCATTGCTCAACGCACTCACGTTCGACATCGAAGAATGGTATCACGGCAACCTGTTCCGTTTCGCGGAACCGCAGATGGCGCGGTTCCCGAGTCGTGTTGCGCCTCCGACAATGGACATACTCGACATGCTGAGGGCATCTGGTACCAGGGCCACCTTCTTCTTCCTTGGGGTCGTGGCCAGGGATCATCCCGAGCTCGTGAGGCGCGCAGCCTCTGAAGGCCACGAAGTCGCCTGCCACGGCTGGGAGCACCGTCTCCTGTACACCCTTTCCGATGATGAAGTCAAGCAGGACCTTCTCAGGGCCAAGGGCCTCCTGGAAGACATCTCCGGCACTCGTGTAAGGGGGTTCAGGGCGCCTTCCTGGTCGATATCGCGCCGCACTACACACCTGTTGAGAGTGCTGTGCGAATGCGGGTTCGAGTACGATTCCAGCGCTTTCCCAAGAGGGACGCCGCTTTTCGGCGTTGACGGGGTTTCACCGGGGCCCACGCGGATTTCGGTTGGAGATGGTCCCGGACGGTGGAGCATTATTGAGTCTCCAGCTGCCGCCTACGACACCGGCATCGGGCTAGGGATACCGTTTGGTGGGGGATTGTTCTTGCGCATATGGCCGTACCTCCTCACCCGGTCCTGGATTCGTCGCCTCAATGGCAGGGGAGAGCCGGCCGTCATCTATGTTCACCCGTGGGAGTTGGATATGGGCCTCCCCGTCTGTAGTCCGGTGTGGCGCCGCATGGCCAGGGACTTCAACCTGCGTTCGACAAGGCCCAAGTTGGAGGCTATTCTGAGGGATTTCTCCCTGGGGACAGTTCTTGAGATGCTTCGAGAGAGAGGCCTGTATGAATAGCACGCGGCGGTTGTCACCGGCTCTCATCGTTGCCGGGGCGAACATCATCCTCGCCGTGGTCGCGTTCGTCAGGGAGGCTGTCCTGGGGGCGACGATCGGGACAGAGTACTCGGCAGACGCATTCGCCCTATCCCTTTACCTGGCGGACGCGCAGGCGAATACCATCTTCTACAGCTCGATCGTGTTCGCGGCCATCCCGGTTCTGTCAGGACATGTTGTCGATCGTCGCAGAGACAGTCTGTTGCGCACTCTTAACTCGGCTACCGGGACGGGCGTGGCCGTCAGCGCCGCTCTGTGGACAGTGAACGCATCAGCCGCCAGGCTGCTTATCAGCACCCTGGGGGCCGGCTTTCCCGCTCCAGAGAGGAGCCTGGCAACCAGCATGTTCCTCCTATTGCTCCCCCTGATTCCCTGCTACATACTTTCCGCTGTATTCATTTCGGGTTTGCAGGCATGCTCCGAGTTCGGGGTGCCCGCTTTCGGCCCCGTTGTTCTCAACGTCTTGTTCATTGCCGGCCTGGGGGCAACGATGAGCCACCTCGGGCCGGCTGGCCTGTCGGTTTCCTACAGCGTTGGCGCCGTCGCAATGCTCTTGCTCCAGGCCGTGACGCTACATGTGAAAGGGCTTCCCATCAGACCATCATTTGACATTTGCGACCCGGGACTGAGGCAAATGGTAACCGCCCTTGTCCCGATTGCCCTTGTACAGGTCTTCAACCAGCCAACCTATCTTGTAGAGCGCATACTTGCGGGGAGGTTCGGCGAGGGTGGCGTCGCCAGCCTGACATATGCTTTCAAGGTGTCGCAGATCCCTGTCTGGGTATTCGTGGCTGCTCTGGGCGCTGTGGCGTTTCCCGCTATGTCACGTTTCGCCCACCTCAACGACGTGGATGGAATGTCTGGCGTACTGGAAAAGGCCGCTGAACTGACCATGGCCATCACACTCCCATCGGCTGTTGTGTTCCGGGTCTTCGCCCGAGAGGTGACTGCGGCGATATTCATGAGGGGTGCATTCGGGGCGGCGTCGCTCGCTTCGACGTCCCAGGTGCTCCGGGGTTATGCGCTGGCGCCCGTATGTCACGGGTTGCTATACCTGTTGCTCAGACTGTGCTACGCCTGCCGCGACACAGCGACACCCATCATAGCAACTCTGGCCGGTTCCGCGGTTACGGTGCTAGCGGATCTCATCTTGACACCCAGTCTGGGTCTTGAGGCGCTGGGCTTCGGATCCGCCA
The DNA here is from genome assembly GCA_050260105.1 of Ignavibacteriales bacterium. Lineage (GTDB taxonomy): Bacteria > Bacillota > Sulfobacillia > JABLXB01 > JABLXB01 > SM1-B181. The sequence continues at coordinate 21,169 of JBLNBR010000008.1, forward strand.
TCGGGTTGACGGTATCCGCAGCATTCATCACCTGGAGGGTCCGTACGAGGCTGGCACGTGAGGCGCCGCGGCGCCTCGCCTTGGCCGCCGGCAGTATTCTTGTATGCTGCATCATCATGTTGATGGTGATGTTCGCAGTCGAAGGGTGTCTGCCGGTGCACGTTGAAGCAATCACTGAGGAACAGAGGTTGTTCCGGACGGGGGCATTGTTCTCCGCAGGATTCGCGTCGTATGCGACGGCATACCTCTTTCTCGGCTCGGGAGCGTTACGATTTCGCGGAGTTGTGGCATCGAATCGCGCAGATCATGGCGCCCCCAGGGAGTGATCTCGGTGATCATCCATCTGGCTGGAGCGGTCGCTGCAACTCTGATAACAGTGCTGCTCGTGCGTGACCTGCGATTGAGGTCTCTCAACAGGCGCCTCCTGGAGAGAGAGTCACTGTGGCGCCGGATACTGTCGGCGGTTGGGCCGGGTCTCACCTTTGACGAATCGGCTGGCAACTTGCTCGCACTGATTTCATCCCTCGTGGACGCTCCGGGCTACTACCTATACATGAGCGGAACTGAGTCGAACGCGCTTTCGCTCAGAGTGATCAGAAGTGAACCCGAAACGATGAGGGCTGGGATATACTACTCCAGCCTGGTGGAGGAGTATCCGGCATACGATGCCCCGCTCAGTCAAGATCCCCGGAACCAGCCCGGCGAGGTGGGATTCGTGGGCGCCGGAGACCTTGCCCTGCTGGCTATTCCCATCAGGCGGGACGGTTCCACTATCGCCGCAATACATGTGGGCCCGGTCCGGCCCCACGACATACCTGCCGCCCGTTTGAACCTCCTCAAGGACCTGCACCCTGCGCTGACTCTCGCCGTCACCACGATATGGGAGAATGACATCATCAGGCGGAAATCCGATGATCTCGCCGGCCAACTGGAGGCCGTATCGATAGCCGCAAGGGGGGCCTATGAACCGTCGGGGTTCGTCGAGACCATGATGTCACTCGGCGCCCGGCTCACCGGCAGCGACTCATGGCTGCTGGCTGTCTTCGATGAATACTGCCCCAGCCGTTTCAAACCGGTCTTCAGGGGAATCTCCGAGACTACTGCGCGCGAAGTCATCAGCCACCTGTCTTCGGCGCGTGCAACGGGCCTTTTCCCACGGCAGATCGAATTCATCCACGATGCCGGCGCACTCAGAGACTCCCTGGGGACGCTCCTGCGATGCGGTCGTTCTCAAGGGGTGATTTGGGCCCCCCTGGTGCACGACGACAGAGTAGCCGGCGCACTTATCCTCTTTGTCGATGCTAGACGGCCTCCTGACATCCACAAGATTCAGGCCCTCGGCGCACTTACGACTTGGCTGGTGGGCGCACTCGACAGCCTTCGTACCCAAGAGCAGGTGACGCGCGCCTATGTGGAAAGCCTCAAGACGCTGGCCACGTTCATAGATGAACAGGAAATCTACAGCAGGGGTCATTCGGCGAGAGTAGCCAAGCTGGCTCGCGAGATCGCGGGGGAACTGGATCTCGCTCCCCGGTACCTGGAGGCAGTGGAGCTGGCCGGCTACCTGCATGATATCGGGATGTGCGCGCTCAAAGGCGAACTCGTTTTTGGAGCGGCGAAGTTCACTGACGTGGAGTACGAGGAGATGAAGGCGCACACCACCATTGGGGCTGCGCTCGTGGGGCCGGTCAACGACTTCGCCCCGCTGGCCTCCCTAATCAAGCACCACCATGAGAGATATGATGGCGGCGGATACCCCGATGGACTGAAGGGCGAGATGATTCCCATTGGGGCAAGGATCGTCGCGGTGGCGGATGTATTCAATGCCAAGATTACGAACCGGAGCTACAGGCGGGCGCTCAGTTTCGGGAAGGCGGTTGAGGACATGGTGAAGACGGAGGGAACGATGCTTGACCCGAAGTGTGTCAAGGCGCTTCTGTCCTCGATCCGGCGGAAGCAGAACAGAGCCGAACGGCGGGGCAAGACCCTCGAGCCCTGTTGGGAGATGCTACAGTGTCCTCAGTACCTTCGTGACGCCTGTCCAGCGGGGCCCAGGGACTGCCACTGTTGGACAGTGCCGGGTGTGCGCTGTGACCTGCACGGTAGCCGTTGCGAGAGCTGTCCTGTCTATACCGAGTACGAATTGAGGACAGGCGCTGCGCCGGGTGGTGTGGTCAATGGCCGCTAGAGACGCGCCGGCCCGCGCCCGCTTCAGGGCTGCTCACAACTACGTGGTCTACTATGGCGATGGGCGCCTCGATGACTTGGCTCAATTCGACGTTGCGATTCTCGAAAGCTCGGCCTATGCGGCAGGCGAAGTCGAGGACCTCTCGCAGCGCGGGTGCCTGCCGATCAGCTATCTCAGCGTTCTGGAATCCAGCGATCATCTGCCGTATCACCAGTTCGCCGCTTGCCGCGATTTCCTCACGCTGTCTGGTTCGAGGGTCCTGATACCCGAGTTTGACACTTGGGTAATGGATATTCGCGAGCCGCACTGGCGCGAGGTTCTTCTGACCGCTGCTGGCGACATGTTGGAGAGGAAGCGCTTCTCCGGCTTGTTCCTTGACACTGTTAGCAGGGTGGAAGACCCGTCGTTTCCGGCGTCGCTTTCCCTGGACCTGGCCGCCGGCGTCCTCGAATTTGTCAGCACACTTCGAAGGAACTATCCCGGCGCCGTCCTCATCCAGAACCTTGGGCTTGAAAGGCTCGTTCGTCACACGGCCCCGTTGCTTGACGGCGTGTGCTGGGAAGGGTTCGGGAGTCTTCCCTGCCATGACTCCCGCGAGTGGCGCTGGATGCTCAATAAGATACGGGAGTTGAAGCAGCTACGTGAACAATACGGCATCAGGATCATGCTGTTGGGTCATGCTGCTTTGGGAAGGGAAGTAGAGGCAATCTTGAGTCGGAGCGGCCCCGATGAACTAATGTCCTGCTGGGGATTGTCCTATTCCAGGGCGGTTCAACAGGAGATGAACGACAGGGGATGAGGATCGCCTATCTTGTTCTCGACGATCTTAGCCGAATGCCCGGCGTCTGGAAGAAGGTGGTTGGCCAAGTTGAGCAATGGCGCCTTCTCGGGCACGACCCTGCCGTCTTCGCGTGCGAACCAAGGAGGGCGACTCACTCTGACTTGATCCACGACTCTCGGGCTGCAGCCTACCCCGACTACGCTGCGGCCTACATCCTACGCAGTCTGACAGCACTGAGAGTCCGGCGTGAATTGAGCGATTTCCGGCCCGACATCGTCTACATGCGATTCGGGGTGTTCACTCCATTTGTCAGCGGCACTCTGGAAGTGGCTCGCGCCCCAGTCATCATCGAGGTTAACAGCGATGATGTTGCTGAGTATGATCGGTACGGACCGATGATAGGCGGGTACAATCGGCTTACCCGGGGACTGCTACTGTCAAGGGCTGCGGGGTTCGTCAGCGTCACCGACGAACTGCGTGCTCGCTTGGGCCGTCCGGCGGTACTTCACGTGGTCGTTCCCAACGGAGTCGCATGGAGAGAGTTCGCACGGCTACCCGCGCCAGGGAACGATAGGCCAAACATCGTCTTCGTGGGGTCTTCCGATCAACCGTGGCAGGGTGTGGACAAGATAACATATCTTGCCAAGCGATGTCCCGAGTTCACGTTCCATGTTGTCGGTCCTAAGAACGTGGAGGTCCTACCGAATGTCGTTGTACACGGTTGGAAACTAGGTAAGGACCTTCAGCAGATATACGCGGTGAGTGATGCTGCGATTGGAACACTCGCTCTCCACAGGAAGGGCATGAATGAAGCGAGTCCCCTCAAGGTCCGAGAGTATTTGGCATACGGAATTCCCAGCATTATTGGCTACCACGATCCTGATCTCGAAGGTCATATTCCGGGAATACTCAAGCTACCTAACCACGAGCACAATGTCGCGAATGCCGTATCGGAAATACGACAATTCATCGTGGCACACGTTGGCAAGAGAGTTGGTGACGGAGTCAAGCTACTGATCGATTCTGGTAGGAAAGAGGCAAAAAGGGTGGGTTTCTTCCAAATGGTCCTTGATCAGCATAGACGGCAAGCGCCACTATGACCTCCGCACGGGTGCTGTCCTCTTATACAGCGATACAAGCGACTCTGCTGCTGCCCTGCTGGATCGCTCGGATTGAATGTACCGCAGGCCCGACTCAGTCAGGTGCGACATGAGTCCAGAGTCATCCCGCAGACGCAGCAGAGATGATGCTAGCGACACGGGATCGCGCTCAGGCACCAGGATTCCTGTGTCTTCGTGGTGAATGATCTCGCGCAACCCGCCGACCGCGGACGCTATCACCGGTTTCCCGCAGGCCATGGCCTCGAGTACAGCCATAGAGCACCCCTCGACTGCTCCGCTGGGAGAAGAGACTGAGGGTATCACCACAACGTCTGCGGCGCCATAGAGTGCAGGCATACGGTCGTTCGGAATCTGTCCAAGCAAGGAGAGACATCCGCTAACGCCCAGATCTGCAGCTAAGCGAGTCAGATCCCCCGCCTGCTCGCCAATTCCCAGCACGAGGACGTGTGGCTTCCTTCCCTCCGACCCGACGAGGGCCGGCAACGCCCTGATAAGGAATTCCGCCCCGTACTTGGGGAGCAGCCGCCTCGGGCAGAGTATGACGAAGTCGTCGTCATCGAGGCCCAACCGCTGCCGCTCGACCTTCCTATTCCCGGCTCGCTCTGTGAACCGTTCCACATCGACGAAATTGGGCATCAAGACGACCTTGTCGGGTTGGGCTCCGTGTTTGACAACGTGTTCGGACAGCCTAGATGTCACGGTAATAACCACGCCGGCTCTCGTATAAGCCTTCTCCTCCTGGTTCAATAGGAAACCGTGTGCCGGGCTGTTGGTGGGAACCCTGCGATCCTCCACGGCCTCTGCGGCGAGGTAGCCGTGCACTGTCATGACAACGGGAATGCCTCGTGCCCGATCGAGTCCCCATGCCGCATTGGCAGCGGAAACGTCTTGAGCATGAATGGCGTCAAAACGGCTACGAGTGAGGGCCTTGAACATCTGCGCTCTCAGCAGATACTGGCTGAAGACATAGGCGGTGACCATTCCGCAGGGGAAACGTAGGAAGACGGCCAGCGCAGTCGACATTCTAGGACCGATCGCCTTGAACTCGTCCGCCACACCCAGGGGCGTGACGACGACGGCCTCGTGGCCGGCGGCCCGCAGGGCGCGGCACAGCGAATTGATGTGTGATGAGACCCCACCGACTGTCGGCGTTACGCCGGCGGCAATCAGAATGCGCACCGCACACCGCCCCTGAGCGGAAACGGCTGACCACTACCCACAATCTTACCATAACAACGCAACAAGCGGGATTCGGAATCCACAGGATGACAAGGAGTTCCCCCTGTGACGGCTAGAATGTAAATAGGCAGACTCTGAAGGGAGAGTGAGGCTCCGTGCTCAAGCCCAGCGGTTCATGGGTGGCCATCGCCACACCGTTCACCGGGAATGACGAGATTTACTTCGAGGGCTTCTTCGAGACGATAGACTTTCAGGCCGGCCACGGGACGTCGGCCCTGCTCGTAATGGGATCCACCGGTGAGTCGACGATGCTTTCTTTGGACGAGAAGCGCGAGATCATCTCGCGCGTGGCCCCCTACGCGAAGGGTAAGATCCCCACGTTCTTCGGGACCACTTGCCCCACCACGAAAGACACCATCAATCTGAGCCGGTTCGCGGAAGAAAAAGGCGCCGACGGTGTGCTGTTCGTCATACCCCCGTACATCCGGCCCCCACAAGAGGCCGTATTCACCTATTTCAAGACGGTGATGCAGAGCGTCTCCATCCCAACGGCGGTATACAACAACCCCATCAGGGTCGGAGTCAACATTGAGCCGGCGACCATCCTGCGGCTGGTTGAGGAGTGCCCGAACTTCGTGGCGGACAAGGAGGCCATGGGGAACGTCGCGCAACTTGCCGAAGTAATAGGCGGCGCCCAGGGCAGGATCCACGTGTTGTGCTGTGACTACCCAGCGTACTCAATTACTGTCCCGACGCTCGGCCTGGGCGGCCACGGCACCGCGAACATCGGTGGGAACATCATACCCGAAGAGATGGCGCAGATGTCACAACCCTGGAAGACGTTCGACGACGTGCAGCGGACTCGGAACATATTCTTCAAGTACTACCCGCTGCTGAAGCTGCTTTATAGCGTCACAAACCCGGTCGCGGTCAAGGCCGCCCTGGATATCCTCGGATTGCCCTGTGGGAAGCCCAGATTGCCCCTTCCCGAAATGGCGCCGGAGCGCAAGGAAGAGCTCAGGCGCACGATGGAGAATCTGGGAGTGGTCGAGAAGTACCGGCGTCGGTAGGGAGCGCTCTTGAAGGGGGGATCTCGCGTGTTTTCAGGTATATTTGCGCCGATTGCCACACCATTCGAGGGCGGCGAGATATCGTTCCGGAGGATGAAAGAGAATCTCGCCAGGTGGGGAGAAACCGGTCTCGCAGGGGTGGTCGTGCTCGGCTCCAACGGGGAGTTCGTCCTGCTGGATGAGGACGAGAAGGAGCGCCTGGTCGGATTCGTTCGCGAGAACCTGCCGGCATCCAAGAAGGTGATCGCCGGCACTGGGTGCGAGTCCACGCGGGCCACGGTGAGACTGTCCAAGAAGGCGCGCGACCTCGGAGCCGATGCAGTCCTCGTCGTCACCCCATCCTACTACAAGGGCGGGATGACGGACCATGCTCTCCAAGACTACTACACTGCGGTCGCCAACGATTCGCCGTGCCCTGTGCTGCTGTACAACATGCCGCGTAACACAGGGGTCAACATGTCCCCGTCGCTCGTGGCATCGCTCTCCTCCCACCCTAATATCGCCGGCATCAAGGACAGTTCGGGCAATATCGTGCAGATATCCGAGATAATCGCACGATCCAGGCCGGGGTTCGCCGTCTTCGCTGGATCGGGGAGTTTTCTCCTCGCGACCCTGCTGATGGGAGGGGTGGGCGGAACCCTGGCGGTCGCCAACGTGATACCTGACGTGTGTGTGAGGATCGCCACCATGTTCAGTGAGGGAAGAATCCGCGAGGCCAGAGACCTTCAAATGAAGATACTCGATCTCAACGCGGCAGTGACTTCACGATGGGGCGTGGCGGGGCTGAAGGCGGCGCTCGACATGACGGGGTACTTCGGAGGCGACCCGAGACCGCCGCTCAGGCCGCTCCCGGCGCCCCAAAGAGTGGAACTCCAGGATATCCTTACGAGGACGCTTGATGCTGTTGGACACGGCAGATGACCGGCGCGAGGACTAATAGCGCTCGCACCGTGACGAACGCATCCACCGACGACGAGGAGGTTAAGACATGAGTGAGGGACACCGCAACTCCAGAGAGGTAGTTCTGATGGGTCCGGGACCGAGCAACTGCGACCCCAGGGTGTTGAGGGCGATGTCTGAGCCGACGCTGGGACACCTCGACCCAAGATTCCTTGCCATCATGACGGAGACGATGGGCCTGCTGAGGGATGTATTTCAGACCCGGAACCAGCTCACGCTCGCCATGCCTGGCACAGGAAGCGCGGGCATGGAGACTTCGATGGTCAACATGCTCGAACCCGGGGACCGCGCCATCGTGTGTGTTCACGGCGTGTTTGGGGAGAGGCTTGCCGACGTGGCCGCCAGGTGCGGGGCGGAAGTCACTGTCGTCGAGGCCCCCCGGGGTGAGCCGATCGATCCTTCGCATGTTCGCGAAGCGCTGAACAGGGTCAAAGGGGCGAAATTACTTGCAATAGTGCACGCGGAGACATCCACGGGTGTACTCCAGCCGATGGCGGATATCGTCGAGATGTGCAAGAAGCACGGGCTGCTGGTGGTGGTGGACGCGGTGACGTCCCTGGGCGGCGTCCCGGTGGACGTGGACCGCTCCGGTTTCGACTTCGTCTACTCCGGAACCCAGAAGTGCCTCAGCTGTCCTCCGGGGCTCTCCCCGGTCACCCTCAACGAAAACGCCGTGAAAGCCTTGAGTGCCCGCAAGACCAGGGTCCGGAGCTGGTACCTGGACCTCACCATGATCCAGAGGTACTGGGGTCAGGAGAGGTTCTACCACCATACGGCTCCGGTGAACATGATATACGCGCTGCACGAGGCCCTGACCATTATCGCCGAGGAGGGCCTGGACGAGCGTTTCAAGAGGCACGCAACCAATGCCGCAGCCCTGGCGGCCGGTCTCGAGGCAATGGGGTTGAGACTGCTGGTGGCCAGGGACTACCGGCTGCCGTCGCTCACCACAGTGGTGATTCCGGAGGGCGTCGACGACGTCGCCGTCAGGAAGAGGCTGCTCGCCGACTATAGCATAGAGATCGGTGGGGGACTCGGCACCCTCAAGGGCAAGATCTGGCGCGTGGGTCTCATGGGCCACACGTCTCAGAGATCGAACGTGCTACTGTTCCTTTCGACACTGGGGGCCGTTCTCCGTTCAACCGGATTCAAGGCCGACACAGGGGCGGCCCTGGCTGCCGCGGGCGAGTGCTATTCGTGAAGGTAGGCAGGCGTCTTCAAACCTGCGGATTCCAGAGACCATCTGACGCGGATGGGACTGCCCGGATTGGGGTCCCATCCGCCTCATGGCGTCGCCGCCTTGTTCGCCGGACTACACCGGCGTCCCGGTCGAGTTGGCCAGGTCCCTGAAGGCTTCTACGAGCCTGTTCGTGATCGGGCCTGGACTGCCCGAGCCGATCCTCCTGCCGTCCGCGTTCACCACGGGGATTACCTCCGCGGCGGTGCCCGTCAGGAAGCATTCATCTGCGACGTAGACGTCATGCAACGCGAACGCGTCCTCCACGACGGCTATGCCCATCGACCGCGCCAGTTCCATGACCGCGTTCCTCGTGATCCCCTCGAGCGGTCCGAGGTGGAGCGGTGGGGTGATGAGTATGCCTTTGCGGACGATGAAAACGTTGTCGCCCGTGCCCTCCACGACGTAACCCTGGGCGTTGAGCATGAGTACCTCGGGTATCCCCGCGGTATTTGCGATCATTTTCGCCATTATGTTGTTGAGGTAGTTAAGCGATTTCACTCTGGGGCTGAGAGCGTCCGGCGCGGTGCGACGCGTACTGACCGACATCACTGCCAGGCCCTTTTCGTAGAGTTCGGCCGGGAAGAGAGTGATCGCGTCAGCGATGATGAATACGGTTGGCCTTGGGCACCTCCTTGGATCCAGCCCGAGATCGCCCGGTCCACGCGTGACGACGAGCCTGATGTAGCAGTCGCGGAGGCCGTTTGCCCTTACGGTGTCGACCACAGCCCGCTCCATCTCGCTCCATCCGATCGGTATGTCCAGCATGATCGAACGGGCGGATTCGTACAACCTATCCAGGTGCTGCGTCAACCGGAATACCCTACCGTTGTACCCGCGTATGCCCTCGAATACCCCGTCGCCGTAGAGTACGCCGTGGTCGAAAACTGAGACCTTGGCCTCAGTCTCGGGGACAATTTGGCCGTCCAGGTAGATCATCCTTGGCATTCTACCGTCCTCCTTCAGTTCCAGGTTTGTTCGCCAGGGGTTAGTCGAAAGGAAACCACAGGCCCCCCGTTCCCGCAGCGTTCAACTGCTTAGGGACGAGGGGCCTCGTTGTACCACCCTAATTCGCCGCGCCATCAAGGTGCGGCCTCACCCGTGCGCATCCCCTCTCGGGGACACCCATCGTTGACGATAACGGCCTCTGCCGGCGGGGCCTACTAGTGTCTGCCACTTTCAGCCTGCCGCTCCGGGATGACTCCGGTTGCGGGCTTACGGCCGGCTCTCACCTTCCCGGCTCTCTGTGGCGCCTGCCCCGCAGCCTTATACTTCCCTTCATCGCGTTTCACGATATTCGCCAGCTACGCGGTTTGCGGGTGCCCGCACCGGTTCCACCAGCGTACAGGCCAAGACGCAGCGCCGCGTAAGTATATTGTTCCTACCTTACCATGCTTCACCCCGTTTGTAAAGAGGTTTTTGGAGAGTGGTAGTGTGGGAGTTGAAAGGAGCCGGGCGAACGCCGCCGAATTATACGCAAACACGAATGTGAGATCTGGCTAAAAGTGCGGTGCCGTAGTAAACTCGTAGGAAACACCCCGCGACGTCGTCCTGACCCGCGATCTGCCTCTGTCCCAGAGGTATGGGCTGCTGGCAGAAATCCGCAAAAACGTCGGTTCGGGGAAGGAATCTCAATTATTTTAGAGAAATTGTGTTAGCCAAGACCCTGGCTGAATGGCTGGATTGTGCTTTGAGAAAATGGCTCGTTCGCCGGGGTCATCCTGTAAGAGGGGGGATGCTCCTGGTCGAGTTCCACGAGACTATTCGGGGTTGGAAGGTTAGGCCATTCCAGAGTGCAGCGATCCTGACAGGAGGGGTAGAGAACTAATGATAAGAGGGAAGAAGTTTCTTGCGCTAGTCAGCCTCGTGCTCATTGTGGCGTTCGTCGTCGGCTGCGTCGGGCAGAAGCCTGCTGAGCAGAAACCGGCAGAACAGAAACCCGCGGAGCAGAAACCCGCGGAGCCGGCCGAAATCAAGATCGGGCTCGTTACGCCCATCACTGGCGACGTCGCCACATTCGGCGCTATGACGAAGAGGGGCACCGAGCTGGCGGTCAAGCAGATCAATGACAAGGGTGGGGTCCTCGGCAAGAAGATCGTCGTTGTCACCGAGGACGACAAGAACCAGCCCACCGAGACTGCCGCGGCCGTGCAGAAGCTCATCACTCAGGACAAGGTCGTCGCCATCGTCGGTTCGGTCGCTTCCAAGTGCACGCTCGCCGGCGCCCCCATAGCGCAGGCGAACAAGGTGCCCTTGATAAGCCCGACTTCAACCAATGAGAAAGTTACACAGGTCGGTGAGTACATATTCAGGGCTTGCTTCATCGACCCGTTCCAGGGCGCCGTCATGGCCAAGTTCGCCTGGGAGAACCTGAAGCTGAAGACCGCGGCCTGCCTCTTCGACGTAACGAACGACTACACGAAGGGTCTAGCCGAAGCGTTCAAGGCCAACTTCGAGAAGCTTGGCGGCAAGGTCGTCGAATATCAGACGTACAACGTCGGCGACCAGGACTTCAAACCGCAGTTGACCAAGATCAAGGCACAGAACCCCGATGCGTTGTTCCTGTCCGACTACTACAACACCGTCGGGCTCATCGCGAAGCAGGCCAGGGAAATGGGTATCAAGGCCGTCATGCTCGGCGGCGATGGCTGGGATTCGGCTGAGCTCGGCAAGATCGGTGGCACCGCCATCGAGGGTAACTACTTCTCGAACCACTACTCGAAGGATGCCAAGAACCCCGAGGCCGTGGCGTTCCTCGAGGAGTTCCGCAAGGCGTACAACGAGGATCCGGATGCGTTGGCGGCGCTCGCCTACGACGCCACTTTGATCCTGCTTGACGGCATCAAGAGGGCCGGCAAGCTCGACGGCGGCGCCATCAAGGACGCCCTGCACGCTACGAAGGACTTCAAGGCGGTGTCCGGCTCGATCACCATAGACCCGGCGACTCGCAACCCGATCAAGAGCGCGGTCGTGCTCAAGGTCGACAAGGGTGGCAAGTTCGCGTTCGAGGCGCTGGTTAATCCATAAGTCTACTGACAACCGGCTGATAGCAAAGTGGGGTGGTTCTCCCGGTGGGAACCACCCCACTGAATGCGAATTTCCCCCCTGGGAGTGAGAGGGACTTGGTGCAGTTTATCCAGCAGTTGATCAATGGGGTGTCGCTGGGGAGCATCTACGCGCTGATAGCCCTCGGCTACACTATGGTATACGGGATCGTGAGACTCATCAACTTCGCCCACGGCGAGATATACATGGTCGGCGCGTACGTCGGGTACAAGATCGCCCTGTGGATGGGGCCGCGCTTTCTCCCCGCACTCATTATAGCAATGGCGGGTTCGGCCCTGCTTGGCGTCACCATTGAGAAAGTCGCGTACAAACCGCTTCGTGCTGCTCCCAGGATTGCGGCCCTGACAACGGCCATCGGCGTGTCCATCTTCCTGCAGAACTTCGTCAGGAAATTCATCAGCCCGAACTTCCTGGCGTTCCCTGATCTCATCGCGAGGAAGACGTACGAAGTCGGGGAGGTGACGTTCTCCAACGTCCAGCTGATTGTGCCGTGCATAGCGGGACTACTCGTTGTGCTGCTGCAATACATCGTCCTGAAAACGAAGCCTGGGAAGGCGATGAGGGCGGTCTCCCTGGACAAGGATTGCGCCAGGTTGATGGGAATCGACGTGGACCGCATCATCACGATCACATTCGCCCTTGGCTCATCGCTGGCGGCCGCAGCGGGTGTTCTTGTGGGTATCGCCTATCCGCGGATTGACCCCTACATGGGCGTGATGGCGGGACTGAAGGCGTTCGTCTCCGCCGTTCTCGGCGGCATAGGCATCATCCCGGGCGCCGCGCTGGGAGGCCTTTTCATGGGGCTTGCCGAGGTCATGGCAGTTCACTTCATCAACTCCGCGTTCAAGGACGCGGTGGCGTTCGTCATACTCATCATCGTCCTGCTCGTCAAACCCTCCGGCCTGCTGGGCAAGTACGCCAGCGAGAAAGTGTAGGTGAGACGGACATGCCAAAGACGAATGGGAGACTCTCGATGGGTTCGGGATTCCTGCGCACGTTCGTTACACCTGTAGTCCTGATGTTGATCCTGTACCAAATCATCGTCGCACTGTTTGGGTCCAACGACTACTACATGTACGTCCTCACGCTGTCGTGCATGAACGTCATACTGGCCACGAGCCTCAACTTGATCAATGGATTCACCGGGCAGTTTTCCCTCGGGCACGCCGGCTTCATGGCCGTCGGGGCCTACGTCGCGGGCTCACTCACGAAATTCCTCGGCTGGCAGTTCGTCCCGGCTCTGGTCATTGGGGCCCTGGGGGCGGCTGCGGCGGGCATTCTCGTCGGCCTTCCCACCCTGCGCTTGAAGGGAGACTACCTCGCCATCGCGACGCTGGGATTCGGCGAGATTATCAGGATGCTGATCGTCGCCTCGGACCAGATTGGGATGAAGTTCCTTGAAGGACCCCGGGGAGTCATGGGTATAGTGAGATATACGTCGTTTGGATGGGCGTTCACGCTGGCCGCCATATCCATCTGGCTGCTCGCAAACTTCATCTGGTCGACCCACGGCAGGGCCTGCGTATCGGTGCGCGAGGACGAGATTGCCGCCGAGGCGATGGGCGTTAACACCACCAAGTATAAGGTGATGGCGTTCTGCATCGGCGCAGGGTTCGCGGGACTCGCCGGTGGGTTGCACGCCCACTTCCTTCAGCTGCTGCACCCCTCGTCGTACGACTTCCTGAAATCTGTTGACTACCTCGTCATGGTGGTTGTCGGAGGAATGGGAAGCCTCACTGGAGCGGCGTTCGCCGCAATATTCCTGACTGTGTTCAACGAGGTCTTGCGGAGGGCGCTTGAATTGAGGATGTTGATCTACGCTGTCTGCCTGATCATCATCATGCTCAACCGGCCGCAGGGCCTGCTGGGCGGCAGGGAGTTCAGCCTCGGCGTGTTCAAGTACCTGGTCCCCTCGTACGGGCGAACGAGGGGCACAAAGGCTGGGAGTGGTGAGCATGGCGCTGCTTGACATACGCAATCTGACGATCAACTTCGGTGGGCTGCGGGCCGTCTCCGGGTTCAGTATGAGCCTCGAGAAGGGCGACCTGAAGGGCCTGATAGGACCAAACGGCGCAGGCAAGACCACGGTGTTCAACATGCTTACCGGCGTCTATCGCCCCGACGAGGGCGAGATCTCCCTCGGCGGTAAGTCAGTCGTGGGGTTGAAGCCCCACCAGATCGCGGCCGCCGGAATGTCGAGGACTTTCCAGAACATCCGGCTTTTCAAGGGACTGACGGTCCTGGATAACGTGAGGATCGCGCTGAATCTCACGGCGACATGCAGTATCCCGGAATCGGTGTTCCGGTTCCCGAGATTCTACTCGGAGGAGAACAGGATAACCGCCCGCGCCGAAGAGCTTCTGGGGCTGTTCAGGCTGGCGGACAAGAAGGACGCGATCGCGTCGAGCCTGCCATACGGCGAACAGAGAAGGCTGGAGATCGCTCGCGCCCTCGCCACGAGCCCGAAGGTACTGCTACTCGACGAGCCTGCGGCGGGCATGAACCCCCAGGAGACCCAGGAGCTCATGGGGCTGATACAGTGGGTCAACAAGGAATTCGATCTTACCATACTCCTCATCGAGCACCACATGGAGGTCGTGATGGGGGTCTGCCAGAGGATCCAGGTCCTCGACTACGGCGAGACGATCGCGGAGGGTTCGCCCAACGAGATCAAGCGCAACCCCAGAGTCATCGAGGCCTATCTGGGGGAGGAGGTCCACTGAGATGATGCTCGAGATCAATGACCTGAACGTCTACTATGGGGCAATCCACGCCCTCAAGGGGATCTCCTTGAAGGTCGAGGAAGGGGAGATCGTGACCCTTATCGGCGCCAACGGCGCCGGCAAGAGCACCTGCCTTAAGACCATCTCAGGCCTCCTGCGGACGAAGACCGGCGACATAATCTTCGCAGGCAGATCCATCAAGGACGTGGCCGCCCACAAGATCACGGAAATGGGGATAGCCCACATACCGGAGGGCCGGCGAGTGTTCTCCAACATGACGGTGTTGGAGAACCTGGAACTCGGCGCATACAGCCGAAACGACAAACAGGGTATAGCGGATGACATGCAGAGGGTGTTCAAGAGGTTCCCGCGGCTCCTCGAGAGGAAGAACCAGCTGGCGGGAACCCTGAGCGGCGGCGAGCAGCAGATGTTGTCCATGGGCAGGGGCCTCATGGTGAGGCCGAAAATCCTGTTGCTGGACGAACCGTCGATGGGCCTGGCGCCCCTGCTCGTGCGCGAGATTTTCGATATCATCAGGGAAATCAACGCCGCCGGTACCACAGTGCTTCTCGTCGAGCAAAACGCTCACATGGCCTTGTCCATAGCCCAGAGAGCGTACGTGCTCGAGACCGGTACCATAGCCCTTGAAGGTCCGGCAAACGAGCTCAGGCAAAACCCACACGTCAAGAAGGCCTATCTGGGAGAGTGACCGGACAAGGCGCAAGGTAGCTGGAGAGCATGGCCGGTGCAGCAATGTCGTGTCTGCACCGGCCTCTGTATTCGGCCGCCTCCAACCGGGTCATGGGCGTTCCACGTTAAGTCTGCTCACCGCCGACGAGACCCTTACGTCCACTGTGCTCCTTGCCGTGGCGAAGTTGTCTGATACCCAGAAATCGCCGCTTTTCTTCAGACCCGAGTCGCTGAGGTTCCCCCCGGTGGCCGCGCTGGACACCTTGACCCTGATGCCGACAGGCGCCGGTACAACCAGCGTTATGTCCGCGGCGCCCGTAGACATGGACACGTCCGTCTGGAGGCCGTGGTCTCCAAAAAACACTCTGAACTGGCCGGCTCCCGTGTCCACTCTCAGGGCCGACAGTTTGACATCGGAGAAATCCATGTCAGCCCGCCCCGCCCCCGCGTCGATTGTGAGCGAGATCGGCACCGCGTTGGTCAGCCTCATGAGCCATTTCGGAGCGGGACCGCCGGAGCGCCTGCCCGCGAGTCCGCCCTTCAGGTTGACTACGGCCCTCGAGCCTTCGCGCCTGTATGAGATCTGGGGCTCACTCCCGATGTAGTCGAGATCACCCTCGATGAGGTTGGCCGCGCCCCCCTTGATCTCGATGTTGCCGGCGCTGAGGTCCACCGAGACGTCCGCCGAAGCGACACCCTGTTCGAGAGGCTCCTCCACGTGGGACGTGCCGGACTCCAGGCGGTCGCGTTCATTCACCGGCGGACCCCAGTGCCTGTCCCAGAACTCCGGCCCGACAAAGTCCAGCGGGATCCTGGCGGCGTTGAGCCCGATGAGCACCACCATGACCAGGATGAGCACTCCCGGCACCCTTCGCCTGAGCAACACAAGCAGGCCTATGAGTACGAGGATGACCGGCCAGAACCGCGACGCGTCGAGCCAGACACGCCAGCTGAGGTAGCCCAGGGTGTTGCCGAGAAGAAGCAACCCAAGGGCAACGAGCACGATTCCCTCCACAAGTCGCCCCCTGCTCATTTCGTAGACCTCCTTGCCAGTATCGCCACGCCGATGGCTACGAACACCAGCGGCCATAGTTTGTCAAGACGGAGCCACCACAGGTGCGACCACAGCCAGGGCGGCAGGAACTGCCTTACCAGGAAGTACCCTCCGATCGCTATGAGGATGTATCCGAAAAGCTGGGGTCCGGTTGTCCTGCCCCCGGGTTTGTCGATCTCCTCCACGAGCCCTTCAAACCGCTCTTCGAGGGAATCCTGCGGTGCGGGACCCTCTGACTGCGGGACTTCTCCCTCGCGGCGGCCCGCATCACTACCCACCTGCCCGGCGCCCGCCGTGCCGTGGCCCGGCGCGGGGGAACCGTACTTGGGTTCCTCCGGGATGACTATGGCCGCCACGATGTATGCTGGAAGGCCCCAGCCACCCATGATGAGGCCGAGCACGAAGAGCAGCCTGACAAGCGCCACATCTACCTCAAAGTACCTGGCGAGCCCTCCGCACACGCCGAAAATCATCTTATCCGTCCTTGACCTATAGAGCTTTTTCATCATCCTTGTCTCCCTTCCCGTAACGTCGGTTTTCGAGCAACCGCGAAGCCCGGTTCAACCAGGCAATCATGAGGCAAACCGCCTGCTTCCGCCCGCTGCCAGGACGATCCCTGACAGCACCAGCAGAACGGCCACCCAGATCAATGCCGCCTGTGGAATCCCCAGGACCAGCCAGACGGTCGTCCAGCCACCGGAGGATATGCCCCTTATCAGGCGCATCACAGCAGTGGCGTAGGCTGCGTTGGCCATCAGGCCGACCACCAGGGCGTTCGCCCTCTGCAGCATCACCGCGGACAGGATGTAACCGGCCGCGACTGACGACGCCAGCCATACCAGGTAGAGTACTCGCTCCCCGATACCAAGCCGGACGCCGCCCAGGGCATACATCACCCTGGGCGCCAGGTCCTGCGGTGGTGTCTCCATGCCGGCCTCGCGCAGGGCGGACCGCAGACACTCCATCTGTCTCAACAGACCGGCGCAACGCCTGCAATCCCTCACGTGTTCGGGGAGGCCGGGGACCTCGACGCCGTCCAGATAAGCGTCCAGTTCCTGCTCGTCAAAACACCGCATCGAGTCAACCTCCTCCTTCCGTATGGTTTGCCAGTACTCCGGCCAGTCTCTCCCGGAGCATTTTTCTCGCCCTGAACAGCCTGTTCTTCACGACTGTCACGTTCAAGCCGGTGACTGCGGAGACTTCCGCCAGCGAAAGCCCCTGGATGTGGAACAGTTCCACGAGGATCCGGTACCCCGGGGCCAGGCCCATGATGGCTTCTCTCACGCGGCGGTTACGCTCGCCTTCCTCGGCGAGTTCCGCGGGTCCTGGCGAAACGTCGGGGATGTCCGCCGCAAGCGCTTCACCGGCGGCCACAGGACGCTTGTGCCGGAGAAAATCCGTTGCGGTGTTCGCAGTCACCGCGAGGAGCCAAGGCCTGAACGGGCTGCCCCTCCGGAAAGTCGGCAGGGAACGAAAGGCCTTTAGAAACGCCTCCTGCGCAACGTCCATTGCGTCATCCGCGTTCCCGGTCACCCGGAGCGCCAGGCTGTAGACCGGCCTCTGATACGCCACCACGAGGCCCTCGAAGGCCTCCGTGTCGCCGGACAGACAGCGGCCTATCAGCGCTTCGTCGTTCACTGCGTTCCCTCCAACTGAATATACGGATTCCATGTACGAAGGTCTGATATACTGCCCAGACTAATGGTGGATGTGGAAGGTCCCCGCGCCCAGCCGTTGAAAGATCTTGTCCAGCAAGCGACGCTGATCAGGCAAGCATGGACCTGCCCCTGAACCCGGATGTCAACCAAACACACGTTTGTTATTCACAGGCTGTGTATAAACCTGTGGATAACCTGGGTTTACCATGTGCACTGGGCGCGAGTTGCCCAAGGGTCGAGACCTTCGGAGTTTGTCGAATCGGTTGCTCCGGTTGACGGAAAGGGATGATGGGAGTTGACCAAAGAAGTATCCGCCGGAGGGGTAGTGTTTTCCTGCGAACCGGCGGACGATGGCCGGGGCTCCGGCCGGTCCGCGCCGAAAGTACTGATGATAAAGGACAGCTACGGCAAGTGGACGTTCCCCAAGGGATTGATCGAAAAGGGCGAAACCCCCGAGGTGGCGGCGCTGCGGGAAGTGCGCGAAGAAACGGGCGTGAGCGGCGTGATTGAAAGAGACCTCAGCAGCGTGAACTACTTCTACACGCTGAACAAGCAGGTCATTTCGAAGACGGTGTACTACTTCCTGGTCAGGTCCGACCGGACGGATCCCGTCCCTCAACTGTCGGAGATACTGGACGCCAGATGGGTCGAACCCGGGGAAGCACTTGGATTGAGCGGTTACGAGAACAACCTCGGGGTGCTCAAGGAAGCCATTGCGGCCATTGAGGCCATTGAAGGAACGTCGGGGGACAAGTCGTAGGCCTTCGTGTTTCGCCGGGCTATCCCCGCTTTTCTTCGTGTCGAAAGGTGGGCTGACTTGTCGCACAAATCGGTCCCGTAACTGGAAGAGAGTGGCAGGACAAGCGGGATTGCCAACCGAATTACTGAAGCACGAAGGGGGCCGGTGGCCGCAACCCGAGGGGTGAAGTATACGAAACGGCCCTACAAGGCGTTTGCGGTCCCGGCTTTCGCTATTGTGGCGACACTTGCGGCTCTTACCCGCGCCTTCGCCCGGAGTCCGGCCGGTACCCTGAAGATCCCTGTCATAGTGGTAGAGGCGTTCCCTGCATGCAGTCAGGGTCAGGGGCCCGAGACTGCGGAGGGAACGCCTTTTGTCTGCCTGCAGGAGGGGGACGATTCCTCCGCGATGGAGATCCCTCCGGGGTGCAGGTGGGCGATGCTCGTCGCAGACGGTACGGGTGGCCGGTTCCTAGCAAGATGGCTGTACGCGGGGTGGCGGCCCGCCCTGCGCGCCAGCTTGGGCGAGGGGGCAGTCTCCAGGGAGATCGTCGCCGTACTACTGCCCGGTGGGCGAGCCCTTGTGGTTCCAGGCGGGCGGAACAACAGGCAGGCCGTCATCCTCTCCCCGGGTGAGTCCTGGGGGGACGTGATCGCCGGGGCCGCCGCAGACCCGGCGGGCGACACGGTAATCAGGGCGCACAATCTTGGCAGGATAGGGGCGGTAGTGGCCGACCGCGATGAGTGATCCCGCGAGCCACGTGAAAGGACTCAGTCACCATGAGGGGGTTTTAACATCAGACGGTTTGTGTACGCCAGCATTGGCATAATCGCCTGCATCGCCGGTGTTGGAGGGTGCTTTGCGTTCTCGATGTTCTGGGGCGGGAGCAACAGGTACTCCCTGTTGACCGTATTGGAGACCAACACGAAGGGTCTGATTGCTATACCACTGGAGGGTGATTGCCCCAGGGCGGCCCGGTGGGAAGAGCAATCCCGTACGCTTGTTCCTCTCAAGACCGAGTACGCCCCCGATCGCCGGACGAAATGCCTGGTCGTGTACGATGTCGACTTTGCGGGTGTGAGGGTGTCCAGTGACGCCCGCAAGATCCCGTCGTTTCCCTACAGGATCGATCTGGGTGTCCCGATCAGTGTTATCGCCCAAGCCGACCCGCCCGGCGATGCGCCGGAAGCGGACGCGGTCATCGGCGTCCCCGTTCCCGTATGCGATAATCGCCTGAGGCTCTTCACAGGGGAATTGTCTCTCGACCGGATCTCCAGCGATGGTGTGGCGACGCTCTCTCTGGACGGCGAGGATATTACCGTAGCGCCCGGCCAGGCGTGGACGGTCGCCCGGATACGGGAGGGCAGCTCCACCGCCGAGATCCGGCCGGGCCCCGGCTGGGAGGCGGCGCTGACCAAGGCGTTCGAAAACGGTTCACCCATAAGTAGACTGACGATCATCAACTACGGGCTGTGGGAGAAGGAGCGTGTTGAGAAGTGCGGTTATTGAGGCCGCTCCGTACGGTGACTGGATCCACGATCAATGCCGTAATCAGTGGCGGGCTTGCCGCCGTCCTCGTTCTCGCGAACCCCTCGATAGCCGGGGGCGGGATCCCCGACTCGAACAGGCCGGCCGATCGCATCCCGGTCATACTGGTTCATGGCGCGCTCAACAGCCCTGACGGGACCTGGGGGACGGCCTCTGACCAGAGGGGATTCTATTCGTTCCTGATGGGGAGGGGCTACGAGCCCGGCCTCACGCTGTTCAACGTCGACTATCGCGATTCGCCGGACGGGGACTACGCGGCGCTGTACCCGAGACTTCACCGCGCCGTGGAGCTGGCGCGGGCCAGGTCGGGCCATCAGAAGGTGGACGTGGTGACCCACAGCATGGGGGCGCTCCTGGCGAGGTACTACGTGGCCAGTCCCCTGTACGATGGCGGCGTCCGCAACCTGGTGATGTTGGCGCCTCCCAGCAACGGCTCCTTCGCTGTGACCTCCCTGCGGGCAGCGCTGATCACAGTTGCGCAGGAAGACCGGCGCATGCGGACTGCGCCTCTGACTGGTCCCGGCACAGGGGGTTCAACGCACGCATTCCCGGAGTTCCGCGGGGAGCATGACTATGTCGCCAGGAGGGCGGCCGAGTTCTACGAGCCCCTCTACGGCCAATTCGTGCTCGACACCAGGATAACCGGCGGTTCGAAGGGTTCAGCGGAATCCTTCGAAGAGTGGCTTGCAAGATCGAAACCGGAGGTCTACCGGGACTGTTTCGTGGAAGCCTCGGAGCCACCGTTACGACCCGATTGGGACATGGGTGATGCGCCGGGGCCCGGGAAGGATCTCACCCGCGCCTACTACGAGAGGCTCGGTCTTGAGGTCGGGAGGAACAACTATCTCAAGTACGGGGGAGCGCGCCCGACTCTGGCGGAGACTCTCGTCAAGTCCACTCCACCGCTGTCGGGGGACCTGGTAGAGATGCTGAAGGAGTATTCGAAGAGGGTGTTGTTCTATTTCGCCGGCCGGCTCCTGGAGATCGGGACCACGAAGGGCAAGGTCGCGGTGGCCGGTCTGCTGGAATCCAGGTTCAAGGTGAACGTTGACTCCCCCGCCCTGCGCAGGATGGTCAGCAGGGAGGTCCGTGTCAGTTCCGCCACTGCGCCGGTCCTGGCCAATCATTTCCTCGCCAGGTGGACCGGGCTGGAACAGGCCAACCGTGAGGGCGTGGAGGCGAACGCGACGGGCGGCTGTTGGCCGGAGAATCCGAGGTACCTCGTGATTGCGGGCGGGGCGGTGGCCGCAAACCTCCCGTGGGGCCGCGGCGTTGAGGAGAACGACGGGGCTGTGGAGATCAGGTCCACGCTTGTCGCTCCCGGGTCAGACGACGTCTTCAAGGTGTTCCGCGGCCTGGTGTGGCCGAACCACCTCGGCCTGCTCAAGAGCCCCACAGTCAGGAGGTACGTCGCCAGTCAGCTGGAGACCTACTTCCCGGTCCGTTCCACGCACTACCCGTCATTTCGCGAGAAGGCACTGAAGTGGTTCAGGTGGTCGGACTCGGGAGAGGTGGCCGTCACCCCGTGGGAGCCCGCGTACATTGCGGTGGACAGTTCAAGGCTCAAGGGCGAAGCGGGATCGCTGAGAATCCAGGTGAGCAGCGACAACTTGCCCGGCGAGATGGGCTTGAAGGCCTGGGTGTACGTGGTCTCCGGCGACGGGATGCTCGAGAGACGGGAGGTCTCGCTCAGCAGCCCGTCGAAGACGGGCGCCGCAGGGGGAACGATCTCAGTTGACGGGTTGGGATCGCTGTACGACCGGGTCTTACTGGGCTTCCGCCTGACGGGCGCTTTCACCACGGACGCCGAAATGCGGCGGATGGAGGGAGTCGCTTCTCCCGTCAAGTACACGCTGTCATTTGAACCCTCTGGGCAGCCTGGGACATCCGGTGGATCATCCGGCGCGCCGGCCGGCAACGATGGGGAAGCCGGAGTGCCCGGGGCTGGAGACGAGGCGCTTCCCACAATACACGTCATAAGGACGACCAAGAAGACCGTCCCGGGCGAATTCCTGCTCGGTGAATGCGCTGTGTGGGTGTGGGATTTCGGCGACGGCGCCGGTTTTCGGGATGAAGGCCCAGGGGAGCGTTCCACGGCGAGCCACGTGTTTTCCCCGGGCGAGTACACGGTCAGGGCGAAAGCGCTGGATGGCAAGGGCAGGGTGCTCCGGGAGGAGTCGTGGAGTGTGAGCGTGCCCCCGGCGGTCGAGGAGGCGCCGGCGCCCCCTTCCGAGGTTAAATTCGTGGCAGGAGGGGACAGCCCCGATGTCCGCGTCGAAGTCACCGGGCCGGCGATGTGGGTGACCGGCAGGCCGGCGAAATTCGAGGTGAAGGTGGACACGGGCGGCGTGGGCGCTTCGGGGAAGGAAGTGATTACGGTCGAGCCCGGCCGGGAATTCCGGATGATATGGGAGAGGCCCGGTACATTCCAGGTCACTGCCGCAGCCAAAGTGAGGCTCACGTACGACAGGCCGGGCGGCAGGGTCTCGATCACCAGGACGTACACGGGCGCCACCACGGTCAAAGTGGCCGCCACCGGGGTAACGGACTGATGGGGAGGATTTGCGCGGGGGCTGGCTAATCTTCTGGACGAGCGTACTCGGGAGTGATGGCGTTGATGAACCTCGTGTGCAGGGCGTGGTCAGGGGTATGGTCATTCATGATGAACATACCGGTGGACAGGCGGTGGCTGCCCCCGCTCATAGTGGTCAATTTCTTCGGATCCCTGTACGGTTTCAACTGGTACAGGGAGCAGCTGTCGACCACTCCGGTGAAATACTGGCCGATCGTGCCCGATTCACCACTCTCCTGCCTGCTGTTCAGTTTCGTGCTGATGCTCATATACGCGCGCAAGAGGTTCTGGCCGCTCGAGGGCATCGCCTACATTTCCATGATGAAGTACGGCTTCTGGACGGTGTTCGTTTTCGCCCAGTGCTGGGTCGTGCGAAGGGCTGCGTACCCCGAGGAGATGTTCCTGTTCGCAAGCCACTTCTGCATGGCCGTTGAGGCGATCCTGTTCTCACGGTACCACTCACCGGACCGCGGCGCGATCCTCGCCTGCGGGGTCTGGTCGGTCTTCAACGACTACATGGACTATTTCAGGGGTTTTCACCCGTACCTGCCGATGCCGGAGTTCTACGGGTCGGTGCGCCTGGTGAGTATCGTGAGCACCTACGTGGTCACCGGCTGGTTGGTCTTCTGGGGAAGGAACCGCTGGAAAGAGGTTTCCCGGGCGTGAAATGGGTCATGAGCGTCAGCCTGGGCGACCCTTCACGGGACTATTGCGTCGAGGCAAAAATCGCCGGAGAGAGGGTAGTCCTGGAAAGACGCGGGACCGGGGGCAGCGTCCGGCTTGCCTGCGATCTGATTCGCCGGCATGACGGGCTGGTGAGCGCGTTCGGCCTGGGCGGCGCCAACTTTCACTACATCGCAGGAGCGGCTGAGTTTCGCATGCCCGAGGGCTGGACCATCCGGGCCGCGGCGAAGAAGTCGCCTGTTGCGGACGGGTCCCGCGTGAAGCGGTTCATTGAACCACTCATAATTGACCTCCTCGCCGAAAATGGTGTACAGTTTCGGAGGAGGAAGGCCGCCATATCATCCGCCCTGGACCGCTGGCACCTTGCGGAGGCGCTGGAAACGGCCGGATGTGAAGTCGCTGTGCTCGATGCCGCGCTCGCTTTGCGACTGCCGGTGGTATTCCCGGGCACGCGGACTTTCGGGATCGCCGCTCGAGTGACAATGCCAGCGCTGTCACGCTTGCCTGTCGGGTGGCTCTACCCGCGGCGGATAGACTACACCCCCGGCGCGTCCGCGGGTGGGCTCACCGAGAGGCTGGCCGCCAGGCTGGCGGAGGGGGCCATGTCCGCAGCGGACGTCATCGCGGGAGACTCGTACCTTATGTGGAAGCACATGCCGGGGCGCCTCGATGGCAAGACAGTCATCGTCTCGACGGCGACCCCGGGGGAAGTCGGTGAGTTGAAGGCGCGCGGCGCTGCGGTTGTCGCGAGCACTTCTCCGTCACTGTCGGGGAGGTCTCTTGGGGCCAACGTGATCGAGGCGATGATCCTGGCCTTCGACGGCAGGCCGCCGGAGGAGATACCGCCGGCCTGTTACCGGGAATGGTGGAACAGACTGGGGCTGCGATTCAGGATAGAAGGGCATCAGTAGCCTTGCCTCATCGATTCGCGGACGAGGTCTGCCACCACTTTCCGCAGCCTGGGCGTGGCCAGGACCTCGCGGATTGCCTGCTCGGCTTCGGGTGATTTGAGGGCGTCGGCGAACGCCTGGCGCGCTTCCGGCGTGGAGAGGGCATCCTTCAGGATCTGGCGGGCCTCAGGCGAAGTGCTGATTGTGGCCAGGATGTCCCTGGTGAGGGCATCCTTGTCGAGAGTGATTTCGGGGAACATGTCCTCCAGGATAACGCGGGTTTCATCGCTCTTCAGGGCGTCCTGAAGCGCCTGCCTGAAAATGGCCCTTACATCCCAGGGCCAGGGCCGGCCGCCCGCTGCTGTGCGGAATAGGGGGAGCCTGTCGGCCATAATCAGCGCCACCGATGTGACCGACAATATTAAAGCCAGAGTCAGGACCAAGGCCGGTAGTGATCTGCGGCTCACTCTTATCACCTCCGGTAACAATTCTGCCCAGGGACGGAATACTTATCCATCCTGGATAGCGCAGGTGAATGCAATGCATCCGTATATACTCAAGTGGGGTCCCATAACCATCTGGTCGTACGGTCTCATGCTGGACCTTGGGTTCCTCCTCGGCGCCGTACTCGCGGCGCGGGAGGCGGATCGCAGGGGCATCGGTGGAGCGTGGATGTACGACCTTCTGTTGGCGATGCTCCTGGTCGGGGTGGTGGCCAGTCGCGCCCTGTACGTCCTGTTGAATCTCAGCCTCTATGTATCCAATCCGTGGACCATCTTGAACATCACCGAGGGAGGTCTGGCTCTTCACGGCGCGCTGCTCGGTGGCCTGATCGTGGCGATATGGTTCTGCCGCAGGAAGAAGATATCATTCTACGACCTGGCCGACACTGTGGCGCCCTCGCTTGCTCTCGGGATTGCTGTGGCCCGGTGGGGTTGCCTGCTCAACGGCTGCTGCTACGGCGTCCCGACCACGGGGAAGTGGGGCGTTCTCACACGCTATGCTCCCGGATTGAGGCATCCAACGCAGATATATGAATCGCTTCTCGCATTTGGGTTGTTTGCCTTCCTCTGGTGGGCGAGACAGAGGACCAGAATCAGGGGGCAGCTATTCATGCTCTTCCTGATGCTCTATTCCGTGATCAGGTTCCTCGTGGAGTTCTTCCGCGAGTCCTCGTACATCGGGCCGCTGACCCACGCCCAGGCTGCCAGCCTCGCCATAGCCCTCCTGGCGCTGTGGTGGTTCTTCAGGCTGGAGAGGCAGGCGACCGCGGCCGCGACGGCCGGCGACTCTGCAACGGCCAGCGACGCTGCGACAGCCGGCGACTCCGCGACAGCTAGCGACGCTGGCCAGGCGGCGCCGCGGCTTGCACCGGAGGGTGAAAAAGGCTGCGATGACGGCGATGGCGACGATGACACGGCGGCACTATAGTGCGAGCCGGTGTCGAATGCTGCCCGGCCGGAAGGCCGGGCGCCAGAATGGGGTAGTGTAACCGGGCGCCCGTAAGGGCCCCCGGTTCCTATTCCTTCCGTACCGTGAGTCTCGCGAAACCCGTCCGTTCGAGCGCAAGCAGCAGGTCGTCGTCCGGGGGCACCATCCTCAGCCACTTCTCGGCGATCCATTTCACAGCGTCACTCATCTCCTCCGTCAGCGGCGGGATCGTGAAGCCCTCTCGCGGATCATTGTACCTCTCGATCGCCCGGCCGAGATGGTTGGTGGAATAGTCCGAGTACCGGTGATGCATGACGATGCCCTCTTCAAACAGCCGTCCCCTCTTCGGCTTGTCGCGCTTGCCCTCCGGGGGGTAGCCGAGGAACAGCGCGCCAACGGGAACGACCATCTCCGGAATGGCCAGTTCGGTCACCGCGTTCTCCAGCTTGTTCAGGAGTCCGTTGCTGAAACAGCTGTCGATTCCGAAGGAGTGGGCGGCTATCGCGGCGTTCCTGGCGCAGAACATGACGTCCATGAGGGACGTGAGGAACCACCTCAACCCCAACTCCGGCCTCTTGGCGCCCGACGCTTCGAACATGAGCGCCAGCCGACGGCAATCGGCGTTGAAGACGAGCATGACGTCCGCTTTGCGAAAATGACCGAAACCCAACCGTTCCATTACACCCTTGTCGCTGACGACGATGATGCTGTATTGCTGCAGGTTCGAGGCCGTCGGAGCAGCAACGGCAGCCCTTAGCACGACGTCCAGCGTTTCCCTTTCTATGCGCCTGGCTGGATCGAAATCGCCATGGTTGCTCCTCATGCCCATGAGCATCCCGGTGATGCCGTCCATTTGCGGACCCCCGCTTCCGTGGAAATCACTATCTGGAGTATACAACCCTGCAGGTAGCGGGCCAAGACTCCCCGCCGCGGGACAGTCATCCGCCACCGTTCGGGCTGATCATAGAAGGTCCAATCAGGGAAGAGGGAGATATTCGCGATATTCGGGGGATACCGAGAGTTGACACTGCTGCCGGCTGCAGGATACCGTATAACTACACAAAAAAATGCGATGGACCAGAGAACACTGCGGTAGTAGCAGCATATGGAGTAGTCAGGGATCTGCGCGGGTACCTTCGACCTTACGGTTCGCTAAGGGGCGGAGGTTCTTGTTTTCTCGGGGAGACTCCTGTTGCTGCTGTGCCGGGGTTCCGGACCATCCAAAGGAGGAACAGGGAGCTTGAAGAAAAGCAGGGTGCCGCACAGCTACGTAATCGTCTTCATGATCCTGATCCTGGCTACCATCGCGACATTCGTAGTCCCGGCGGGCGCGTACGAACGGGTGAAAAACGCGGCCGGAAGGACGGTAGTCAAGCCTGATACCTTCAAGTATGTCAAACAGAAACCAGTGGGCCCCTTCGACATGGTCGCCGCCATACCCAAGGGTATGACTGCAGGCGCAGGTATTGTATTCTTCATCTTCCTGGTGGGCGGCGCATTCTCGATCATTCAGGCCACCGGCGCAGTGGAGGCGGTCCTTGGCAAGGCGGTGAGATCCCTCGAGGGGAAGGAGAAACTCCTGATCCCCGTGTGCATGTTGCTGTTCTGGCTGGGCGGCGCGAGCTTCGGAATGGCTGAAGAGGCGCTGCCGTTTGTCCCGCTCGGAGTCTCCCTCGCTAAGGCGCTCGGGTTTGACGCCATCGCCGGGACCGCCATGGTGACGATGGGCGCCGCCGCCGGCTTCTGCTGCGGGGCGTTCAACGCCTTCACCGTCGGGGTCGCGCAGGGCATTGCGGAACTCCCGATCTTCTCCGGACTCGGCTTCAGGATAGTGTGCGGCCTGATCTTCCTTCTCACCGGTATGTGGTGGGTGACCAGGTATGCGGGTATGGTCAAGCGCGATCCGTCCTCGAGCTACGTGCACGATGTGGAGCAGAAGGGAGAGCTCAAGCTCGAGAACATCAGGCAGCTCGAATGGCAGCATTCGGCCGTCCTGCTCATCCTTCTCGCCACCCTCGGTTGGATAGTGTGGGGCGTGATGAAGAAGGGCTGGTACATTACGGAAATCGGCACGGCGTTCCTCATCGCCGGCATAGTCTCGGGGTTCATAGGCAAACTCAGCGCGAGCAACATAGCCAAGGCGTTCGTTGCGGGCGCCAAGGATCTGGCGTTCGGCGCCCTGATGGCCGGCTTCGCCCGTTCAATCGTAACGGTCCTGGAACAGGGCAGCGTGATCGACACTATCATCCACTTCCTTGCGCAGGCAGTCTCGTCGCTTCCGGGCGCCCTGGCGGGAATCGGGATGTTCCTGGTCGTGACCTTCCTGAATCCGCTCATTCCCGCGGGCAGCGGGCTTGCGGCTACTACGATGCCGATCCTCACCCCGCTTGCCGACCTTGTCGGCATAACCAGGCAGACGGCCGTCCTTGCTTTCCAGTTCGGCGACGGTTTCACCAACTCGATAATCCCCACCTCGGGTGTTCTCATGGCGTATCTTGCCATGGCGGGTATTCCTTACGAGCGGTGGGTGAAGTTCATCTATCCCTTGATGGCGCTGTGGACGGCCCTTGGCGCCGTTATGCTGGCCGTCGCGACGGCTATTCACTACGGTCCATTCTGAGATTCGCCCAGTAATCGCCTATTATGCTCGTCCTATGTACCCGGCTAATACGCTCGAAGGGAGTCGACCGGATTTGAAGGAGACGGGCCTGGCGTTCGAGGACATCCAGAAGTACTATACCGAAGATGAGGTTGTTCGTCTCACCCAGGATCTCGTGAGGATCCAGAGCCACAGCAAGGCGCCCGGAAGAGAGGCCGGCGTCGTCGAGTACATCCGGGCGTTTCTCGAGAGGAACGGCCTTGAAGTCAAGACCCAACCGGTGGAAGACGAGCGCTCCAACGTGCTCGGTTTCCTCAGGGGGTCCGGGGGCGGCCGCAGCCTCATGTTGAACGGCCACCTCGACACCGTGCCCCCGTATGAAATGGATTTCGACCCGTTCGCAGCCGAGATACGGGATGGCAGGATCCTCGGCCGGGGTACGGTTGACATGAAGGGCGCTGTCGCCTGCATGCTCATGGCGATGCTCGCGCTCAAGCGGTCGGGCGTCCGCCTCGCAGGCGATCTAGTGTTCGCCGGCGTTCTTGGGGAGGAAGGCCGTTCCGAGGGCACTGAGGCGCTGGTGATGAGTGGATTCCGCACCGATGGCGCCATCGTCGGGGAACCGTCCAAGTTTGAGTATGCTATCGGCCACCGCGGGCTGGAGTGGCTGGAGATCGAGATCACCGGCAAGGCGGCCCACGGGGGTGTTCCCCACCTCGGCATAAACGCCATCGTCCAGGCGGCGAAGCTCATCCAGAGGATCCAGGAGAAGATCCCTCCCATGCTCGCTAACAGGCAGAACGAGTTCATGGGACCGTCGGTGATGAACTTCGGCACCATATCCGGTGGGACTCAGCCAAGCACCGTGGCTGACCGGTGCGTGATCCAGATCGACAGGAGATACATACCTGGAGAGACGCCGGAATCCCTGATGAAGGAATACACCGACATTCTGGACGAACTGGCGGCGGAGGACCCGGCGTTCAAGGCGACCCTGCGTCGCATGGAATCTGGCCGGATGAAGCATCTCTCCCAGGTGCCTCTCGAGACACCGCCGGACGCGCCGATCGTGCAGGCGGTCGTGTCGGTCTTGAAGACCGCACTGGGGCGAGAACCGGGTATTACCACGAGGCGCGGGTGGACCGACGCGGGCCTCCTTTCATATTTCGGGAAGATCCCGACGGTGGTGTGCGGGCCCGGGGACATCTCGTACTCCCACTCGAGACACGAGAGCGTTCCCATAAGTGACCTCGTGATGGCGGTGGCGGTGTATGCTTCGACGGCGCTGGAGTTCTGCGGCGTAGCCTAAAGCAGAAGCGGGCTATGCACGGCCGGAATACGACCTGCATAGCCCGCTGACCTTCGCGCTGCGAGGAATCCCCTAGATTCCCTTTCTGAACAGCAGGTAGGAGTATCCGACAGGGAGAATCGCGCCCGCCATTACGAACGCGAAGAAGACGCCCGCCGCCGCTGGGCCGTCAAAGGGCAACGTGAGCAGTGAGAGCAGCCCGCCGGCGACCATCGTCTTTGCGCCGAACCGGTGAGTCCTCCTCCAGTTCTCCTGGCTTGCCAGCGTCCAGGGCGTGCGGAACCCGACGAACCAGTTCTGCTTGATCTTGCCCATCCGGTCCCCCAGGAAGACGAAGAGCAGCGAGACGCCCAGCCTCACCAGCAATCCGATGTTCACTGCGTAGCCCAACCCGGCCATGAGCGTTATCAGGTATATGCCGTCCATGAACAGCACCAGCGCCGCCCTTATCATGCTGTACGACCCGGCGAACTGCTCGTACTTCTTCTTGTGCGGGTCCAGCGACGGGAGTACCTCGAACAGCAGGTAGAACCCGAGCGCCATCGCGGGGAAACCGAATACCCCGAACGTCTTGCTGGACCAGCCGTCGACCTCGCCCCTGAAGTTCCAGTGTGTGGGGACCCTGTCCGGAAGCCTCGGATAGGCCCATATTCCCACCGCAAGGCATGCCAGAGTGACGATTATCAGAAGGGGACTTGGACGAAGCACTCTATTCTTCATGGGTTCCGCGCCTCCCCGTCATGTTCATTATCCACTTAACGACGTCTTCGAACACGCTTGTGTTCATGCTGTACATCAGGAACTGCCCCTGCTTCTCAACGGATACCAGGCCCGCTTCTTTCAGTATGTTCAGGTGATGAGATATCGAAGGCTTGGAGATATCAAATCTGTCGGCTATTTCTCCAGCGGTCATGTCACCCTGATTGAGATACTCGAGTATCCGGCGCCTGGTGGGATCGGATAGCGCGAAGAAGATGTTGCCCATGGCCGGCATCCCCCTTCTCTGTGCGTTGTATGGAGGTGAACATGCTTTAGACATTTAGCCAAAGGTCTAAATATAGCCTAGAACAGCGCCGGCCACGTGTCAATAGGCGCCGTCAGGAAATCGCAGCCGCCGGCCTTCCCGGGGGCGGGCGGGTCCAAAGGCTATATGGCCGCTGTGAGGAACGCCCCGGCGGCCATGCCCACGATGGCGCCGGATACGAGCGCTGTTTGGAATCTGAGGGTCGTACCCTCGGGGAAAAGGCGGGCTGTGACGAACAGCATTGCGCCACCTGCGGCGCCAAGGGATACGGCCAGACCGGTCCTGGAGATGTTTCCCATTATCGCCCCTGCCAGGGCGCCGGCCGCCATCGGCACCCCGGACGCCGCGGCGGCCACGACGACCGCCAACCGCCGGACGCTCCCGAGGCGGAGCATCGTCGCGAGCGCCATGCCTTCGGGGACGTCGTGCAGGCCTATGATGATTGCGATCTGAATGCCGAGACGGGCGGTGGCGACGTATCCGGATCCCACGGCGAGACCCTCGGCGAAGTTGTGGGCAGCGATGCCCAGCCCCACCACCAGACCGGCGTGGACGTATTGCGGCGACCTGCCGGGTTGCGGGGTATCGGGGCGCGGGATCAGGAAGTCTGTGAGCATCATGAGACCCATACCCGCCAGTGCGCCTGCGACGCCGGGTAGCGGCGCCGCAGTCAGGGATTCGGGGATCAGGTCGAAGACGGTCACGGAGAACATCATGCCTCCGGAGAAGCCAACCATCGTGGCAAACGCCCTGCGATCGGGTTTGCGCCAGACCGCTGCCAGGACGCCCCCGAGTCCGGTGCCCGCGATGCCCGATATGGTTCCTAGGATGACCGCGGCAACAATCCCCGTCATTCATGCACCAGCTTCCCGTCTTCAAAAGGCTATTTCCCACGGAGGAGTTTTAGGAAGACGGATCCGGCTGGTGTGGACCCTAGAGGGGGACCAGGAGAGAGGGTCACGGAAGACTGCGCCGGTGTTCAGGCCGGTGTTCAGTCAGGCAACCTACTCCACCGTTATGGCCCCGACGGGGCATGAGTCCGCGGCTTCTTGGGCGCAGCCCGCGCTGTAGTCGGCGTCGTCCTTCACGCGGGCTTTTTCGCTATCCCCAATCTCGAAGACGCCGGGACATATCTCCGGGCAGAGACCACAACTGATGCACAGGTCCTTGTCGACCATGGCCTTCAAAGCGACTACCTCCCGGCATAGGTTTGTCCGCGGGGCCGGTCGTTATTCGGAAGATAGCGGGCAAGCCGTCACACGAACAAGATCGCGCGCTGGCCGGACAGCGTGCAAGATAGCATGCAAGCACCCCGGCGGACATGCTATCATTGTAGGTGGTGGCGAGCGGGGAGATACCAGGAAACCATGGGGGTAGAACGATGCACGGTCGCATTGTGGCTGTCTGCCGCAGCGAGACGAAGGGTGTGAGGAAAGCCGACATTGGCTCTGGCACGCTCAAGGAAGGATTTGGCCTGGAAGGGGACGCGCACGGCGGGGACTGGCACCGCCAGGTCAGCCTGCTGTCGGTGAGCAGCATAGAGAAGATGAGATCGCAGGGACTCGACGTGGGTCCCGGCGATTTCGCGGAGAACCTTACGGTGGAAGGCCTGGACGTTTGGACCCTCCCCGTCGGGACGCGCCTGAGCGTGGGCGGCGCTCTGCTCGAGGTGACCCAGATCGGCAAGGAGTGCCACGCGGGATGCGAGATATTTCGCAAGGTCGGGCATTGCGTGATGCCCCGCGAGGGAATCTTTGCCAGGGTGCTGAAGAGCGGGCGTGTGAGCAACGGGGATCTGCTCGTCGCAGGTGACGAGATAGCTGTGGAGCGGGATGAGAGTTGACCGATCGCAGGATCATCTTCGCCGTATTGCTGATAGCAGGTGCTCTGTGGCTGGGCCTTGGTTACGTGGGGGGTTACCGCGGGGAAGTGGTGGTCGTCAACGTCCAAGGGGTCGACGTGGAACGGTTGCCGCTCGAGCCCGCGCGTGAGCCTGTGAACAGGACCGTGCAAGGCGCCATAGGGCGAAGTACCTTCGAGATATCCGGAGGGAGGGTGAGAATGATCTCGTCGGACTGTCCCGACAAGGTGTGTGTGAAGATGGGCTGGATATCGCAAGCGGGGCAAGTGATCGTCTGCCTGCCCAACCGGGTCATTCTCAAGGTGGAGCCGCGTTGATCCGGGTCAGCACTTTCACGCTGGTGTACCTGTCCATCCTGACGGCGCTCGCGACCGCCCTTCACGCCTTCGAAGCGTCGCTCCCTGTGCCATACCTTTTTCCGGGGGCGAAGCTGGGACTAGCCAATATCGTCGGGCTGCACGTCATTCTTACGCATGGAACGGCGGCCGCTCTTGTCGTGACCGGCCTGAGGGCCGTCATCGGGAGCCTCGTGAGCGGCACCCTTTTCGGTATGGGATTCGCGCTGAGCCTATCAGGGGGGATGACCAGCACCGCTGTGATGGGCCTGTTGGCGGGCCTGACGCGAGCGCCTCGTGCGTCCGGCTCACCCGGCCCGGTCGGAATAAGCGTTGCTGGTGCGGTTACGCACAACATGACTCAACTTGCGGTCGCCGCCCTAATCACGCGGCAGCCGGGGATCGTGTTCTACCTGCCTGTGTTGCTGTTTTTCGCTGTACCCACCGGCGCGCTGGTGGGTCTCGTGGCCGGGAAGATGAAGCCGCTCGAAGCGATTGTCCGCGCGTTGTTGGACTCCAGGCGCCCCTCGCCTGGGGATTGAGGGGCGGACGTTGAGAATGGGGTGAAACGTAATGCGGATGAGGAAACCGCCGGATGTGGTGATCAGGAGACTGGCCATGTACTTGAGGCTACTCGAGGAACATGAATACTATCTCGGCCAGTATATCTCGTCACACGAACTTGGGGAGCTGGCCGGGGTGACCTCCGCCCAGATTCGTAAGGACCTGGACATGTTCGGTGAGTTCGGGAAGCAGGGGGTGGGCTACCCCGTGCGCGAGCTCAAGCGGCAACTCATACATATCCTCAAGGTGGACAGGCCCTCGAACATTGCCATCATAGGCATCGGCGAACTGGGCTCCGCGTTTGCCCGGTATCTTACCAGAGACCCCGCCGGAAGGAAGGGCGAGGGGGCCAGCGCGTTCCGCGTCGCTGCCCTTCTTGACGTTGACCCCGGCAAAGTCGGCCAGTCAGTCGCGGGGCTTCCCATCTATCATCTCGACGACCTCGAGGCCAGGGTCAAGGAAATGGATATCAAGATCGCGCTTCTCACAGTGCCGGCCCCCGTGGCGCAGAGCGTCCTCGACAGGGGGATCGAGGCGGGGATCAGGCTTTTCATCAACTTCGCGCCTGTCAGGCTCAAGGCGCCGGAGGACGTGATAGTCAATCATGCCGATGTGAGCCTGGAGCTCCACCAGCTGGGCTATTACCTGTAGTCTGGGAGTCACCCGATGTCGCCCTGCTCATGGTCGTCATGCGGGCGCCGGGAATGATTAGTGCGAAGGGGGCGTCAGCGTTGGACTTCGTTCTTAGTGAGGAGCACGAAAGCATTAAGAAATCGGTGCGGGACGTGGTCGACAGGGCCATCGGGCCCAGGGCTCAGGCGCTCGACATTTCCGGGGAATTCCCGTGGGAAAACGCAAAAGCCCTGGCGGACTTGGGATATTTCGGGCTGCATGTTCCGGAGGAATACGGTGGCGCCGGCCTCGATTCACTGGCGCTGGCTCTCGTGATCGAGGAAATCGCGAGGGGATGCGCCTCGACCGCGCTGATGTATGAGGTCCACTGCAGCCTGTGCTCGGAATCCATCCTCAAGTTCGGGACGGAGGATCAGAAGCGCAGGTACCTGCCCATGCTCGCTTCAGGTAAGGCGCTCGGAGCGTTTGCGCTGACCGAGCCGGGGGCCGGCTCGGACGCCGGGTCCCTCAGAACGGTGGCGACCCTGGACGGGGAACATTACGTTCTCGACGGTCAGAAATGCTTCATCACAAACGGCAACACCGCTGGTGTGCTCGTGGTTTTTGCTCTCACCGACAAGGCCAAGGGCGTGAAGGGGATCAGCGCGTTCATTGTGGAGAAGGGCTTCCCAGGGTTCAAGACGGGGCGCGTCGAGGACAAGATGGGCCTCCGCGCGTCGTCCGCGGCCGAGCTGTTTTTCGATAAGTGCGTCGTCCCGAAGGAAAACCTCCTCGGCAAGGAGGGCGAGGGCTTCAAGATAGCCATGACATCGCTGGACGAGGGCCGGATCGGCGTCGCCGCGCAGGCGACCGGTATAGCGCAGGCGGCGCTCGAGGCCGCCGCGAGGTACGCGAAGCAGAGGGTCCAGTTCAACCAGCCGATAGCCGGCTTCCAGGCCATCCAGTTCATGCTGGCCGAAATGGCCACGGACATCGAGGCGGCGCGGACCATGTACCAGAGGGCCGCCTGGATGCGTTCCCAGGGGATGAGATGCACGACGGAAGCGGCGATGGCGAAGATGTTCGCCTCCTCGATGGCGGTGCAGCACTGCATCAAGGCCATACAGATCCACGGCGGCTACGGCTACATGAGGGAGTACAACGTCGAGAGGTATCTCAGGGACGCAAAGGTCACCGAGATTTACGAGGGGACCAACGAGATCATGAAGATGATTGTCTCGGGGCAGGTACTCCGGGACATCTCGTGAGGGCTCCGCAACTGGGGGACGCGGGGAAAGCGGCCGCCGAAGGGTAGCGCCGATATCAGAGAGAGCGTTCGGGTTTTGTCTGTGACAAGTCGAAGGTAACAATCCGATGACATCGAAACTAGTAGGTGTGAAGCATCGATGGATAACTTCGGGTGAAGAATGTGAAGACCACGCAGTGTGGGAGAAAAGGCCGGGATGTCTCCCGAATCATGCGACGGGTGCCATCCAAGAACACGTCTCCGGAGATGTTGCTGAGGAGGGCCTTGTGGTCTTCGGGCCTCAGATACCGAGTCTGCTTCGCGGCGCTGTCTGGACACCCGGACATAGTGTTCCCCTGTGCTCGTCTGGCGGTTTTCGTCGACGGTGACTATTGGCATGGCGGCCAGTGGAAGAAGAGGAACCTCACCGCGCTGGAGGATCAGTTCTCGAGGACGGAGTCGCGAGACTACTGGCTGTACAAGATTCGCCGCAACATGTGTCGTGACTCGTCCGTGACTGCCGAGCTGCTCGCGGACGGTTGGACGGTGCTTCGTTTCTGGGAGAGCGATATCCGGCGCGACCTCGAAGGGTGTGTGCGGATGGTGGTGGATGCGGTAAGGAACGGCACAAGCCCGAGCGGGTTGGCCATTGGGCCATCCAAGACCGTAGCTGAGTTCTTCGCAGGGATCGGCCTAATGCGGATGGGGTTGGAGAAAAAGGGCTGGCGTGTTCTGTTCGCCAATGATATCGAACCGCAGAAGTATGACATGTATAAGGGCCACTTCGACGACTACCCAGGCCACTTCGTGTTGGGCGATGTACACCACTTGACAGAGGCCCAGGTTCCCACTGTCACACTCGCGACCGCCTCGTTCCCGTGTAATGATTTGTCTCTTGCCGGAGCAAGACGCGGGCTTTGCGGAAGACAATCCTCCGCCTTCTGGGGGTTCATGCGAGTGATCGAGGACATGGGGGCCAGGAAGCCACTCATAGTGCTCCTCGAAAACGTGACCGGTTTCCTGACGTCGCACGCGGGAGACGATTTCCGGAGCGCGCTACTTGAACTCAACAGGCTGAATTACGTTGTGGACGCGATTATTCTGGACGCCGCCAACTTCGTTCCCCAGAGCAGACAGAGGCTCTTTGTTGTGGCGGTTCAGGAGGACAACAGGGCCTACGAGATAGCTCGGGAACCGCGCCGGTTCTTTGAGAGTGAAGTCAGACCGAAGGCGTTAGCCGATTTCATCCTCAATAACCCGGAGATTCGCTGGAGAATACGCGATTTGCCGTCGCCACCTCCGTGCAACAGTAGTCTTGAATCGATACTGGAAGACCTTCCGAGCGACGCCCCTGAGTGGTGGAGTAGGCAACGGGCGGTTTATCTTCTGAACCAGATGAGTCCTCGCCATCGCCAGACTGCTGAGCGCATGATATCTTCAGACAAGGTGTCGTATGGGACTGTGTTCCGCCGGATCCGTGGTGGCAGGTCCGTGGCCGAGTTGAGAACTGATGGGATCGCGGGATGTCTGAGGACTCCTAGAGGCGGGAGCGGAAGACAGATTCTGTTTCAAGCGGGCAAGGGATCGTATGCGGTGAGGCTTCTCACTCCGAGGGAGTGCGCGAGACTCATGGGGGCCGCCGATTTCCGCATCACTGTCCCGATGAACCAAGCCCTCTTCGGCTTCGGCGACGCTGTCTGTGTACCGGTCATTGAATGGATCGCGGAACACTACCTGAACCCGCTGGTGAACGAGATGATGCGGGGACGCCCCCTCCGAGTTGAGGGAAGGATGCAAGCGTATGGAGGCTAGGCTTCAGGCTGTGAAGGCGCTTGCATTATGGTACGAAACGCTCCCACGCAGAGCCGGAGGTTTTCCTGCCCGCGGGACAATTGCGACGGCTCTGGTCGTGCTTGATAGGTTGAAAGACACCTACGATCTTAGACTCGAATCGCACCGAGCCTCGGGGAAATCACAGATAAGATCTGCGAGCGGCGCAGCAGTGTCTCGGATACTTGCCAGGTTTGGGGAGAAGAGACCGTTTCTCAAGGAGGGTGGGCGAACCAACCGTGGCGCGCCGGGGGACATCGCCGGAATGCTGCAGTCGCTGCGATCGTGTAATCTACACCTACTTGAAGAAGGTGAAAGAGTCGAAGTTCTTGAGGCGCTCCAGCAGTTCTTGACCGAGAGGGTCAGGGATTATCATAACAGACAACGCCTGAGAGTCTACTATGATGCTTCGACAACCACCTGGAAAGCCGTACGCGACCTTTTGGAGACGGCCAGGCAGAGCGGCAAGGACGCGCCTGTCGCGCAATACCTCGTTGGGGCCAAGCTGAAGATTCGCTTCCCCGACATAAACGTCGAGAATGAATCATATAGCACAGCTGACGACCAGCTTGGCCGGCCAGGTGACTTTGTCATTGGGGATACCGTCTTCCATGTTACCGTTAGGCCAACCCCGGCACTGTACGAGAAATGCAGAGAGAACGTCAGTCAGGGCTTCAGGGTGTATCTTCTGGTCCCTGATTCGTGCGTTCTTGGGGCCAGGCAGAACGCTGAAGCAACACTTCCGGGGAAAGTGGCCGTAGAATCCGTAGAGTCTTTCGTTTCGCAGAACATCGAAGAAATCTCGGCCTTCAGGCGGGATCGCGTAACCGATGGACTGGGCCGGCTCTTGCAGGTGTACAATGAGAGGGTTAATGCGGTCGAGACAGACAAGTCTTTGCTGTTGGAGATCCCCCGCAACCTTCGCCCCTGAGTCATGTCTGCTGTATTGCTTACTTGCGGTCAACCCCAGATGGTGACCCCGTGGCGCCGCAAAGTCCAGCCTGTTCAGTGGTATTGGTTTCGCTACATCAAGAGACTTGTTGTGAACTGGACAGAATACTATCTGGCGAACTGGCAGGCTTATTGACAATCTCGCTGCAAATACTATATTTGTTGGTAGAAGGGATCCTGCGGCAAAGGAGGGATGTAACGGTGTACTCGTCCGGACTCCACGGGCCTGACGAGCCGGTTTACACCATCAGCGTCGCAGCGCGCCTTCTGGGAGTGAGTCCCCAGATGCTCCGGCAGCTCGAGAGGGAAGGGATCCTCGAGCCCGCACGAACGGGCGCGAACGCCAGGTTGTACAGCCAAAACGAGCTGGCGCTCCTGAGGCACGTGTGCTTTCTTATCAGGGACCGCGGGATAAACATCGCCGGTGTCAAGGCCATCCTGGAGATGGAGCACCGGCAGAACATTGCGGGAGGAGGAGTCACCACCGGAGGGGCTGACTTGAGGGAAAGGGAAACGGTAGGGTCCGGCGCCGGCAAGAGGTGACCGCCGGACATCATGCAAACGCCGCATAGTGTGGAGGTGGCTCTATGAGCAAAGTTGTGGGGATAGACCTTGGCACCACCAACTCCGTCATTGCCGTGATGGAGGCCGGCAAGCCGACCGTGATCATCAACACGGAAGGGTCCCGGCTCACCCCTTCGGTCGTGGCTTTCACCAGGACCGGAGAGCAACTGGTGGGCCAGCTTGCGCGGAGACAAGCGGTGCTCAACCCGGAAAACACGGTTTATTCTATCAAGCGTTTCATGGGGCGCAGGTACGACGAGGTCGCTGAAGAGCGAAAACGCGTCCCGTACCGCGTCACGGCGGGCAGCAACAACGAAGCCAGGGTGCACATTCCCGCCGCCAACAGGGACCTGACTCCTGAAGAGATTTCCGCCATGATCCTCCGGAAGATGAAAGAGGACGCCGAGAAATACCTTGGCGAGACGATAACGAAGGCGGTCATCACCGTGCCCGCCTACTTCAATGACTCCCAGCGCCAGGCGACGAAGGACGCTGGACGGATCGCCGGGCTCGAGGTGCTGCGGATCATCAATGAACCGACGGCCGCCTCGCTGGCCTACGGCATGGATAAGAAAAAGAACCAGACGATACTCGTCTGGGACCTCGGCGGCGGGACATTCGACGTGTCCGTGCTAGAGGTGGGGGATGGCGTGTTCGAGGTGAAATCGACCTCCGGCGACACGCACCTCGGCGGCGACGACTACGACCAGCGGGTAGTCGGTTACATCGCGGACCAGTTCATGAGGGACCAGGGGATTGACCTGCGGAAGGACCGCCAGGCCCTTCAGCGATTGATCGAAGCCTCCGAGAAGGCCAAGATCGAGCTATCGCAGGTATTCGAGACGAACATCAGCTTGCCGTTTATCACCGCGGATCAGTCGGGCCCCAAGCACCTCGAATACAAGCTCACACGGGCCAAGTTCGAAGAGATCACCGCCGACCTGACGGACAGGTGTGTCGGGCCGTTCAGGCAGGCGCTCAGTGACGCCAAGTTGACAGCCCAGCAGCTCGACGAGGTGATTCTGGTCGGCGGCGCGACGAGGATGCCCGTCATCCAGGACCTCGTCAAGAAGCTCACGGGCAAAGAACCCAACAGGAGCGTCAACCCTGACGAAGTGGTGGCGGTGGGCGCCGCCATCCAGGCCGGCGTACTCGCGGGCGAGGTCAAGGACATTGTCCTGCTCGACGTCACCCCGCTCACACTCGGGCTCGAAACACTCGGCGGCGTGGCGACACCGCTCATCCCGCGCAACACGACGATCCCGACGAAGAAGAGCGAGATCTTCACCACGGCCGCGGACGGGCAGGATACTGTCGAAATCCACGTGCTGCAGGGCGAGAGGCCCATGGCGCGCGACAACCGCACGCTCGGCCGGTTCCACTTGCAAGGGATACCCCCTGCTCCGCGCGGCGTTCCCAAGATCGAGGTGACGTTCGATATCGATGCCAACGGCATCCTCAATGTCGCCGCGAAGGACCTGGCTACGAACAAGGAGCAGAGGATTACCCTCACCGCTTCGACGCAGTTGACCAGGGACCAAGTGGAGAATCTGGTGCAAGAGGCGCAGAAGCACGCTGAGGAGGACGCCAAGGCGCGCGAGGCAGTCGAGGCCAAGAACAGGGCCGATAACCTCATCTACAACGTGGAGAAGAACCTGAAGGAAGTGGGCGACAGGCTGCCGCCCGCGGACAAATCCAACGTGGAGAACGCGATCAAGAACCTCCGGGAGGCGCTCAGCTCGAACGACACCGAGCGGATCAAGAAGGCCACTGACGAACTGCAACAGGCCTCGTACAAGGTCGCCGAGGAATTGTACAGGAAGGCCGGCCCGCAGCCAGGGGCAGGCGGTACCCCCGGCGAGGCCGGAGGCGCGCCCGGCGCATCCGGTGCTCCGGGTGCGGGGCCCGGCGGCCCCGGGGTAGGTGGGCCTGGAGCAGGGGGCCCCGGCCAGCAGGGCAATGTATACGATGCTGAATACAAAGAGAAGAAGGACGATAAGTGATGGTCGATCCCGAGGCGAAGAACGGGGATAAGCACGACATAGCAGGCGAAGGCGCAAACGGGGCGGCCGGCGGCGGGCCGGCTACCGTCACGGGTGCGGATGCGAGCGCCGGTGCGAGTGCGGGCGCGGGGACGAGTGGCGAGGCCGGCGTTGCCGGAGAGAACGCCAGGTTGCGCGAGGAAATCGCCTCGCTGAAACGCAAGGCCGACGAGAACTGGGACCTATTCCTAAGGTCTCGGGCCGACCTGGACAACTACCGGAAGCGGACCGAGCGGGATATCGCGATGATGGTGCGTATGGGGAAGAGGGACCTGCTCCTGAAGCTCGTCGAAATAGCCGACAATTTCCAGAGGGCGCTTGCTGCATCAACCGCTGACGCAGCGTCCCTGAAGTCGGGACTGGAGATGTTGTCCCGGCAGCTCGACGGCGTGCTTGACGCGGAGGGGGTCAAGCCGATACCGGCGGTGGGCGAGAAGTTCAACCCCGCCCTGCACGAAGCCATCGCCACGTGGGTCTCTCAGGATGTGAAGGACGATACCGTGACAGACGAGATCCAGAGGGGCTATACGTACCAGGGGGATGTGCTGCGCGTGGCCAGAGTCAGGGTCGCGCAGCCCG
This sequence comes from Ignavibacteriales bacterium, assembly GCA_050260105.1. Lineage (GTDB taxonomy): Bacteria > Bacillota > Sulfobacillia > JABLXB01 > JABLXB01 > SM1-B181. The sequence goes on from JBLNBR010000008.1 coordinate 62,276, forward strand.
CCGCGGGTACGCAGCCAGTCGGGGGGACGCAGCCAGCAGCGGGCCAGCCTGCCTCGCAGCCGGCTCGCAGCCAGGCCACGGCGCAGTCTGCCTCCGATGAGCCTGAATAGGCGTTTCCCGGTTGCCTGAGAATCGAGGATACGGAAGCCCCGCCTCGCACGGCGGGGCTTCACCGGCTTAGCGGTTTTCCGGGGGGTTATCCAGGAGTATCTCGGCCAGCCACCGGGCGGCGTTGCCCACTACCGACGGACACTTGTCGCTGTGGCCCCCCGCCTCATCGAATGCCTTTCTGTCTTCGGTATCCAGGAGGTTGAACGATCTACCCATCAGCCTCGTCTGGACATCCTTGCACAATACGCTCCCGTACTCCTCCTCGAATTTCTGCCAGAGGTTGCGCCCGAATTGACTCGCATGGCGAGCCCTGTCGTTCATCGGGAAGTGCTCCCGGTCGCGGCCGTAATAGTACCCTATGGCGATGACCGCGCCTGAGAGGGCCCCACAGGGGCCGGCCCCCGTTACACACATCCCAGCCGAAAGGGCGCTCCCCGCCTTGAAAACTTCGCCCGGGAGGCCGAACAAGTCCTGGATCGCGCCCAGGACGCACTGCGCGCAGCCCCTGTTGGTACTCTCGTACTCAAAGCCGAGATTGTAGGCCTTCTGGAGGATCTCCGCCCTGCTCATCTGAGAGTGGAGTTTGGGTGCTTCCGTACCCACGGCATCGTCACCTGCTTTCGAGTTAGTCAGGGAGGCCCCGCGAGAGGGCCGGATTTCCCCGTTTCGTCCCGTTTTTCAACGAGCGGTAATGCCTTCCCCTGCACAGTAGTTCTTTGCTCACTCCGGCGCACCCTCCTGAGCGGCTGTGATTCGATGGGCGTGATTCGTTTGACGATGCTGGGGAGTTTCGCTATAATGATGATGCAGTTCAACAGCATAGTCTTCAGCCAAGTCGGGGCGTAGCGCAGTTTGGCTAGCGCGCATGGTTCGGGACCATGAGGTCGGTGGTTCAAGTCCACTCGCCCCGACCATTTTATTGCCCATTTCCGGTGGAAGAAAGTGGTTGGCGGAGACCGTTTTACTGCAATCTTACTGCAACCAGACCTAAGAGCTCATCTGGGTGGGAGCGTCAACAGCGAGGATGCTATCCAGTCTTCGAGCCGCCCGCTCCTTGAGACCCATTATCACGTGGCTGTATGTATCAAGGGTGGTAGTAATGTTCGTGTGGCCAAGCAGCTCCTGCACGACTTTGGGGTGTTCGCCCGCCTCCAGTAGCTGCGTAGCATAGGTATGGCGCAAGGCATGGAAGGAAACGTGAGGTAGTCCGGCCTTGGCAAGTACGGATTCGAACCGGTGCCCAAAGTTTGTGGGGTCGAGAGGGTTGCCGTTCTCGGCGGCAAAAACGAGGTTCTGATCGTCGTACGCGCCCCCCAGGAGGATTCTCTCCTCCAACTGGCGACGTCTATGATGCCTGAGGGCTTCAATGGCTGCCTTAGGAATGGGGAGCGTTCTCTTCGATTTCTCCGTCTTGGGTTCCTGAAATACCAGGGCAGTACGCCTGTCCGCCGAATCCTGAGCGTACACTCGTTCCAGCGACCGGGTGACTCTGACAAGGCCGCGTTCGAGGTCCACATCGCTCCACCTAAGGGCGAGAATCTCGCCGCGCCGCAACCCTGACCCAATAGCAAGAACGAACGCAGCGTAAAGCCTGTGGTTCCGTACGGTCTTCAGAAGATGCTGAATTTCCGATGTCGTCAGGGGTCTTATCTCTCTTCTCTTCCGCTTTGGGAGTTTCACTGCTTCGGCGGGGTTCCTGGGAATGAGCTGCTCCCTAACAGCCTGCTTAAGGGCTCCGTAGATGATCGTATGCATGTTGCGCACTGACTTTGGAGACAGCCCTCCGCGCCCGTCAACTCTGCCATTCTGCAGTCTCTCATTGATGAACCCCTGCAGATGGCTAGGCTGGAGTCGGCGCAACTGGATTGAGCCTAGCCCTGGCTTTATGTGACGGCGGATCATGGTCTCATAAGAGTCCCGAGTGCAAGGACTAACGTTGTCTCGCACATACTTCTTGAACCAAAGATCGAACCAATCGCCTACAGTTGTGGTAGTCGGTTCCACAAAGACCCCCGAGTCCAGTTCGGCCAGGACCCTGGTGAGTTTTTCCTTGACCTCCATCCGGGTCCTGCCGTAGAGAGTCATTCGCTTGATCTTGCCAGTTTCAGGATCCCTTCCCACGGTGGCCTGAGCCATCCACCGACCGTCGGGGCGCTGAACAATCGTCCCTTCCCCTGATCCCCTTCGTTTCCTGGCCAAGGGCCAACCCTCCTTTTCTGGTCGCGGTATCCTATGGCAGGATATTCGCCATCCAAGCAGGGATTCCTTGGAGAAAACGAACATATGTTTGGATATATCGAATTTTTCCTCCCAAGAAAAAAGGGCGCGGTGTTTTGAGAGCCTGTGGCCCAAGGTATTGCGCAAAACTGCGCTTGGCATAACAATTGCGCCCTGAACCAGATAGTCCTCGCACCCCACCGCAGCTATCGCGCAATTCCGCAGGAATAGGCAGTTGAGAGCTGAAATAGCAGAGTGTAACCAGAATGAGAGCAAGTTAGAATGCCGAGTCTAAACATGCAAAGGACGGTCGCGCGGTGTACGGTGAGCTTCATGAACGGAATTGACGGCCTTCTCACGTCGAGAACAGCGTCTCTTCTGGAAGAGGCGAAATCGCTTGCTAGAGACAAGTCTATAGCATTTCGAGTGATGCAGGATGAAGTTCTCCTCAAGACGTCGGCTGGAGCGGCGGCCACAGAGACGCCAGAGGAGGGGATTGTGATACATCTAGATCCATCAAGGGCCACGGAAATGGCCGTTGCTCATGAGCTGCTCCATGTAATCATCCATTATTCGGGCTGGCCACAAATGTACGGGATGATTGGCTTGGACCGCATAGCCAAGAGATTTGCGGATGCCATTGACAATACTCTCGATCATCATGTCTTCAATCCCCGGCTGAAGGAAATGGGCTTCGACCTCGACTCCTACTATCAGTGGAGGGTCAAGTGCCTTGACGATTGGCCCGTAGCAGACCGAACCGGACCTAGACTTGTAGTCAATGCCGCCAATATCCTTGACACCATGCTCTTCGGAAAGGCTTACCGCGAAGCGGCGATCCGAGTGCTAAGGATCAAGCAGCCGAGCGTAGTCGCCATGGCACGCAAGCTCGAGGGGCTTACTCAACCAGCGAGAAGCCGCACAAGACGTGGGGTAAGGCAGGCCATGGTAGTAACCTTGGATTACCTCAATCGTTGGATGTCTGAACAGACTGGCCAGCCGGCTTTGCTGCGCCAACGAATAGGAGTCAGCCCCGTGTTCTCATCGGATGAGCTAGCTCGACCAGCCATCGAATTGGTCGAGCTCGTGTCTCATCAGGCAACGGTCGAGGACAAGAACCTCTGGATAGTCGCCCTTCAATTGCGTTCTGACAAGGTCCGCTTTAGGACCTACTTGTCTTATGACGAAAGGGAACCAACCGACGCCAAGAAGGACTTGCAGCAGAGACTTGCGTCTCTCACTCTCCGAGACCTTCTGCAAACGGAATCCGTGCGCTTCGGCGTTCTGTGATTGTGGAAACGGGCAACTCTGTTTTGCCGGGAAGCCTACGGCCGCTAAAGTCCTCACGAATGCATGGAGGGCTGGCCGGTCCATGTTGGCACCGGAGAATCCCTCATCGACATAGATATCGGCCATGGCCTAGTCCTCGGTATCAAGGAAGGTCAGGCGTTGATTCTCCTGGGCGGAGATAGACAAACCTTCCGGGACCTGATGCTCGGTTGACCCTCTAACATGTGTGGCAGCGGCGACCCTCATTTATGTCACTACCGAGTCGCCCCCCTCAACGTAAAGAGAGGGGTGTACACCGGTGCAGAGGCTTTCTCCTGCCCGAGAGTCATCAGATAGCCTCCGCAAATCAAGAATAAGAGCTAATCCATGAGATGAAGAAGCCTTCTTTGCAGCGTCAACACGGGAGGCATACTCGCAGAAGTCTATTAGGCCCTTCCCTAGAAGCGTTGCACCGGCCAGGAGCGGAGAGTAAGTGCGGATTCCGGAAAAGATCGACCACCTGTTCCGGAAAGTCTCGGACACCGATTCCGGTAATTCCCGTCCACCTGTTCCGATAAATCCCGTCCATCGATTCCGATAAGTCTCGACCACCC
>JBLNBR010000009.1:0-21776 GCA_050260105.1 Ignavibacteriales bacterium
CTGCAAGCACGGGCAGGGCGCCCGCCGACGCCAGTACGCCCATCTCCGAAGAGAAGCCGAGGCCGTGATACACGGCATACACCCCGATGAATGCCGCCACGATGCCGAACGCCCGTTCGTACACGGTCTCCGCCTCCCACTGAAGACAGTTCTACGGTTTCGCTATGCCGTACTTCTCGGGTGATTCCTTGGCTATCCCGAGGTCATACAGGAGCCAGCTCGTGACGCTGGTCCACTTGTCCAGGTACTCAACGACCTTGGCCGAGTCCGTGATTCCGAGTGTCCGCACGTACATGTTGTCCGCGCTGGTCTGCCATTCCTGTTCCTTGAGCACCGAGTCCAGGGTGGTGGCAAGCTTCTGGGTCACCTCGGCCGGAGTCCCCTTGGGCGCCAGCAGGCCGAACCAGGGTCCGTACGGGAGTAGGTTCTTCATCTCCGGGTATAACTCGCCAAGCGCGGGCACTTCGGGCAACTGCTTCAGGCGCTCGTTGGTGAACGTCGCCAGAACGCGTACTTTGCCGCCCTTGTAGTGGGGGGCGATGGATTGCATCATCTCTATGGTCATGTCCGTCTGCTTCGAAAGCACAGCGGTTATGGCGGCGATACCACCCTGGAACGGAATGAAAGAGAATTTGGGTCCCAGGACCTTGCCGATCATTAGACCGCATACGTGTGGGACGGTGCCGGGCCCGGCGGTCGAGCACTTGATGGTCTCAGGACGGGCTCTTGCGTCGTCCACCAGTTGCTTCAGGTCCTTGTACGGAGAATCGGACGGGACAATGACGCACGGTACCGCCTCCGCCACCACGCCTACCGGCACGAAGTCCTTCTTGTAGTTGAGGGTCGTGACCCCCATGACATTCCAGGTCGACATCGTTTCCGAGCCAAATAGCAGCGTATAGCCGTCGGGCGCCTGTTTGCTCACGTTCTCGGCCCCTACTGAGCCGGCCGCGCCAGGGGTATTGGTCAGGATGACCGGTTGCCCGAGTTTCTTCTGCAAAGCGGGCGCGACGGCCCTGGCGATGACGTCCGTGGGACCCCCCGCCGCCCAGCCGACGATCAAGTTGATCGTCCTTTCAGGATACTTGACCTTCTGTTGCCCGCCGCAACCGGATGCGATCAGAACGACTGAGATGCATACCAAAGCCGCAAGAACCCGCCTGCGAGTGAACACACTCATCACACCTTTCACCCCCATGATTAGTCACCTGTGTACATGCGGGTCGGGTCAATGACTTCTCTGATCAGACGCAGTTCTTCTATCGCCGGTGGCTGAGTCACGGGAACCGGATCCGGAACGCGGAAAGAGAAAGCGGTATGCTGGGTCACCTCCTCGAGCCGGATGCCAGGATGAATAGAGCTCAGGACTGCCGTGCCGTCGGAAAACGAGAACACACACTTGTCTGTGATGATTCTGGATGGCCCCCCGGTCGTCAGCCCCGCCTCGACCCTGGAGGAACCCCCGTTCAGGAAGCCGGGGCTGGTTATGAACTTGACCTTCTCGGCGAGTTTGCGCTTCTCGTGGCGCATGACAATGATCGTCCGCTTCGCCAGGGAGGCGATGTCGTTGGCCCCCCCGCTCCCGGTGAAATGCCTCCTGCCCGTCCCGTCAAGAGCCCACGTGGTGTTGATGTTGCCGTGACAGTCGGTCTCCAGGGCGCCGAGAAACCCCACGTCAACCACGCCCCTGTGGAGAAGGTTCCCGAGCGTGCCAATGAAGCTCGTGTAATAGGTCGCATTCAGCCAGATGCGGGGGTCGGCTATGCCGACGGCGGGGTGTTCCGGTTTCGGGTCAATAACGCCGATCTCAAGCACGATGTGGATATCGGGCGCGTGAGTGTATTTCGCCAGTATCGACGACACCTGTGGCAGGCCGAGCCCCACGACGATCACCTCGCCGTTCTTCAGCTCCCTGGCGCCTGCGACCGCCATCATTTCCCTGGAATTGAACCCGTTCGTCAAGTGGATGTCACCTGCCCCCCACTCGCCAGCCTGTTGTACCCGCACAGTGGCTGGGCCTGCAGCCTGCAGGCCAGCGATAACCCGCCCACCAGCTGCATGTACGCGGAATGATCCGCGGTTCCCAGCACGTACCTGGCTACATACTGCTCGAACGCGCGCGGGTCCCTGGAGTGCTCCACATAGAGCCTCAGGTGGTCCGCGTCATAGTCGTAGCACCCGTGCACACCCGTGGGGTGGGCCCCATAGGGGGCGTGAACTACGCTCTCCACCCTGCACGCCGGAATGATGACCGTTTCCGCGTGGGTTTCAGCGTACCCGGGTTCCGCAATCCTCTCGGCCAGCACAACCAGGTGATCGGCCGCCATCGCCGCTTCCTGGTCCCATCGCGGACCGGTAATCCAAGTGTTGCCACCGGTATCCGCAAGGGGCACATGGATTATCGCGTAGTCCGGCTTTAAGGGCCTGAGCAGGACCACCCTTTCCCCCGTGAAGGGGTCGGCGCCCACTTCCACCTCGCGCTCGAACTCCAATAACGACTCAAGCAGGCTCGAGCCCAGCAGGGATCTCAGCGGTATGTGAGGCAGGCCGAGAGACCCCGCAAGATACCTTGCGGCCATGGAGAGCCCGGAGTATTCCTTCGCAATGACCGATCCGGATGCGATGGCCCTGTTCACGTTGTGAATCGGGCCGAACCGATCCAGGGATCCACCGCCGTAGATCAGTTCCTTCACACATCCGGCGCCGACCAGCAGGTCGGTATCCATCCCACCTATGCACTGTGAGATGGTGAGACCCTTCTTTCCCTGCCTGATCAGTTCGTGCGCCGCCGCGATCGGGTTGCGGGCGATCGCGAATCCCCCCAGGGCTATGTGGGTCCCGTCGGGGATCCCGAAGACTACTTCTTTGAGTGAACGCAGCTTGTCGTGAGCCAATGAGGCGGCACCCTCCCCGGTCAATCCAGTTTTGCGCCAGGAACGACGAGGGACATGCGGCACCCCGTCCCTGTACAGGTGATGCTCATGAGCTCTGGATGAACGCCGAAAGCCTTCGAAAACACCCTCATTACCGCGTTGCCGGGAGGACAGACGAAGGGTTCGACCCCTTCAGCCGAGTGGAAAGAGCCATGTACGCAGCCTGACACCTCAACGAGCAGGACGTTCTGGCCGTCATACTCCACGGTCATCCTGTCAGCTATGTTGGATCGCGTCAGGGAGTCGCAGACCGAATCGAGGGTCTCCCTCCAGTTCCGGCCGTGAGCCGCTTCCAGGAGCGGTTCGAAGTAGCCGGTTCCGACAAGGGTTGTCCGATAGCGGCCCCCGCGGCCCCTTTCGTCGTAGAAGGCCTTCTCCAGGGACGCTATAACCTGGTTCATGTACTCCGGATCCGGGACCTTACGCATCCGCCTCACCCCCTCTGAACAACGGAACACCGTATGAGTCCAGGAAACTGATCTCGTCCAGAGGTAGCCTCGGCCTCGGCCCGGGGTTCCTGGCGGGCCATCCGATGGGTATCAGACTGATCACCTTGACATCTTCGGGGACGTTGAGCAGCGCCTTTATATCCAACTCATCCCTCACATCGATGCAGGGAGCAATCACCCAACACGCCCCCAGCCCCAGCGCCGTGACCATCAGCAGGATGTTCTCGATTGCGGCGGAGCAGTCGTAGGGCAGGTCCCACACCCCTTTCTTGCCGCAAACAGCCAGTACCACGGGGGCCGTCCCAACGAACGAGGATACTTGGCCTGAGGTCAGCTTCTTGAACACGGCCTCCCTCTTCACCGGGTCTTCCAGGCCCTTGAACCGCTCCTGGAGTTTTTTCGTGAGGAATTCGCCCGTGAAGCGCCTGCCGCTTCCCCTGCCCGATATCTCGCCCAGCTTCTGAATGACGACCCGGTTCTTGACAACCACAAACCGCCAGGGTTGGGCGTCTTCTCCGGACGGCGCCTGGCGTCCGGATTCGAGGATGATTTCCAGAGCCTCGTCCGGCACTGCGTCCGGCTTGAACTGCCTGATGCTTCGCCGGTCCTTTATCAATTGCAGAGTGGCCCTTGCCAAGTCACCCAGCTCCATCATCTTCCCCCCTAACAGCCTCCGGACAACGAGGGATGCAATACCCGTGCCATCACGGCTGAACGGGGAAAGGGAGGCGGAGAAGCGATTGAGCGCCACAGGGGATGTCGTGCGCCGCGTGAGCCTTTGCATCGAGAAAGGTCCGCATTGCACCTTGAAACGCAGGTTATCTGTTCATTGCCTTGAGCCTTCTCCACAGCGTCGTCGTGCTGATTCCCAGCCTCCTGGCAGCCTCGGTCTTGTTGCCGTTCACGTCCTGCAGCACCTTGGCGATCAGCATCTTCTCGGCAGTGTCGAGGACGCGGCTCTCTAACCGGCCGAGTCCCTCTCGCTCCAACACCGGCGGCGGACCGGGCTGGTTGTCCAGGGCGGTGCGGACCTGGGTCTCTCGCAAGGGCTTACCCTCGTACATCGTGCACAACCGCTCGACGACATTCTCGAGCTGCCGGACGTTGCCCGGCCATGGGTAGTCGACCAGCAGTGGCAGGCAGCGATCGGGCAGGACCGCTCCCATGTCAATGCCCCGCCCGAGTGACTTCCGCAGGAAGTGGAGTATGAGAGCCTGGATATCCTCTTTCCTGTCGCGGAGCGGCGGCACCCTGAGTGTGAGTACGTTAAGGCGGTAGTAGAGGTCTGCGCGGAATTCGTTCGCCCACACGAGCTCCTCCAGTCTGGCATTGGTGGCTGCGATTACCCGCACGTCCACGGGCATCACGCGCGACCCGCCCACTCGCATTATCTCTCGCTCCTGGAGCACTCTGAGTAATGACATCTGCAACCTCGCGGGTATGGCGCCGATTTCGTCCAGGAAGATGGTCCCGGCGTGGGCCAATTCGAACATCCCCGGTTTGCCGCCCTTGCGCGCGCCCGTGAAAGCCCCCTCCTCGTACCCGAAAAGCTCGCTCTCGAGCAGGTTCTCGGGCAGAGCCGAGCAGTTTATCGAGACGAACGGGCCATGGTGTCGCGGGCTTTCGTTGTGGATGGCGTGTGCGAACAGTTCCTTGCCTGTTCCCGTCTCCCCGAGGATGAGCACCGTCCGTTCCGTGCGGCCGAACCGCCTGGCAAGAGACAGGGTTTCGCGCATCCTGGCGCCCCGCGCAACAATGTCGCCGAAGGTGTACTTCGCCACGAGTCCCCCGCTTGCAAGCTTCTTCCGCACGGCCTGTTCCAGCATTTGCACTTCGGTCACGTCTTTGAGGGTGATCAGCGTCCCGCTGGGCTGGCTGCCCTGCTTGAGGGGCACGTAGTTTACGACCACGGTCCTGCTGCCAAGGGTGGTGACCAGGTCGGTTTCCGGTTTCCCGGACTGCATAATTCCTGAGAAAGCGTCGCCGAATTCGGGCAGGATTGCAGGGAGGTTCGCGCCGGCGGCGTTTGCGGCCCTGGCGCCGAGGATGGACTCGGCGGACTTGTTGATCGACGTGATCCTGCCGGAGGAGTCCGTCGCAATTACGCCGTCGGATATTGAATTGAGTATCGCCGTCTGAAGACTCGCCCTGTTGCTCTCGATCTGAACCGCCCTTACGAGGGTGACTGCCTCCTCCAGCGCCCTGGTGACGTTGGCCGCGCTTGACCTCAGCAGGACTCCTTTACAGCCCAGTTCTACCGCGGTTTCGACCACCAGGGATCCCCCGATGAACGCCAGCCCCGATCCGCCCGAGGTGTTCACAATCTGCTTCATCTTGGAGCGGATTTCTTCGTGCGAGTCCACGCGCAGCAGCGTTACGGCGACCCTCATCCGCTCTGATACGATGGCCTCCGCGCCCTCGAGGTTCCTGGTGACGTTTGGGAAGCCCACGACTACGATCCGCCCGGCGGAGTCGCACGCGCTGTGGATCGCAAAGAGGAGATCGAGGGCTGTGACGGAGATCTCTATGACCGGCGCCGGAAGCGACGCACTGCGGATCACATGCGCCGTACCGCCCCTGCTGATTATGACTTCGGCCCCGGCGGAATACTCGGTCTTGGCCGTCTCGACGGCCAGATCCAGCCTGCCGGCGACCCTTATCCTGATCTCGACGTTCCCTCCGGGCGCGGCACGAACGGCCTCCTTACAGAGTGAAGCCAGATCGCTGTCAGGACAGATCACCGCTATGTGACTCACCGCGATCCCCCACCGCGCAATTCAACTTGGAACAAGTGGAAGATGGTCAACGGTCTGCCTTTCGCTAATATTCGCTCTATAACGCGGTGTTCCTGTGTGAACATTTGCAGTCTGAAAAGGGGCTGATACCGGACAGGTGGACTCCGGCCTTCCCGGCGCCCACCTGTCCCTCTGGTGCTCGACCGGATGATTCAGTCTTCGCCGGGGGCGCCCGGGATGACCCCGCTCTCCATGAGCACGCGAGTCATGCGCCTCGCTGACTCGATCATCTCTTCCGCTTTCCTGTGGAGTTCATCGTAGCCCAGGCGTACTCTGGCGAATCCCTGCTCGACCGCCTTGACCCCGACGGCGGCCGCCTCGGCGGGATAGACTTCCCACTGGTCCATCGTGGGCAGCAGGTAGTCCTCCTTCAACAGGCCCTTCGACTCGGCGTACCCGGCGAGCGCGTTGGCCGCCGCGATGCACATCTCGTCGGTTATGGTCTTCGCCCTGACATCGAGGGCGCCCCGGAATATCGCCGGGAAGCCCAGGGAGTTGTTCACCTGATTGGGGAAATCGGACCTTCCCGTGGCCACGACCCTTGCCCCCGCCTCCTTCGCTTCCCAGGGCCATATCTCGGGAATGGGGTTCGCGCACGCAAACACGATGGCGTCCTTCGCCATGGCTTTTACCCATTCGGGCTTTATCGTCCCGGGGCCGGGCTTCGCGAGCGCTATCACTGCATCAGCGCCCTTCATGGCCTCGGCGATGCCGCCGGTGACACCGCCGGCGTTCGTCTTCCGGCACATCTCCCACTTCTCTTTCCATTCGGCCTGGCTCTCCTCCAGATCGGTCCTGCCCCGGTGCAGGGTCCCCTTCGTGTCCACCATCACTATGTTACCGGGTGTGACCCCTGCGGCCATCAACATCCGCGCGACGCAGATGTTCGCCGCGCCTGCGCCGACCATTGCAACCTTCATGTCCCTGAGGCGCCTGCCGGTGATCTTGGCCGCGTTGATCATGCCGGCCACGGTGACGGCGGCGGTACCCTGCTGGTCGTCGTGCCAGACGGGGATCTCCATCCTGTTCCTGAGAGTGTCCAGTATCCGGAAGCATTTCGGCTGAGCGATGTCCTCCAGGTTAATCCCGCCAAACGACGGCTGGAGGTACTCCACCGTCTTGATGAACTCGTCAGGATCCCTGGTATCGAGACAAATCGGCACGCAGTCGACGCCGCCGAGGTACTTAAAGAGAAGGGCTTTGCCTTCCATCACGGGCAGGCCCGCCTCCGGCCCGATGTCCCCCAGCCCGAGTACCCTCGTCCCGTCGGACACGACAGCCACCGTATTCCACTTGCACGTGTACTCGTATACCAGGTCCCTGTTCTTCTGTATGGCCTTGCACGGCGCCGCCACGCCGGGGGTGTACCAGATCGCGAAGTCATCCATGTTCCTGACCACGCACCGCAGGGCGGTCTGGATCTTCCCCCGGAAGAACGGGTGCATCTTCATCGCGTCCTCGGCAGGCTTGTTGGCCTTCGCCAGCAGTTCGTCTTTCGTTCCCATGTTCCGACCTCCCAATAGTCCCATCCTCAGCATCTCCTGTACTTCCTGACCCCTTCGGCGCAGAGATCCCTTCCGGTCGAGTCGATCCCGACGACGACGGGGAAATCCTCGACCTCCAACCTGTAGACGGCCTCCGGGCCCAGATCAGGGAAAGCCAGCACCTCGGCTTTCTTGATCCTCTTGGCGAGAAGCGCTCCGGCGCCCCCGGTTGCGATGAAGTATACTGCGCCGTACTGTTTCATGGCGTTCACCACGGCCTCCCGCCTCGTTCCCTTCCCGATCATGCCTTTGAGCCCGCGTTCGATGAGCGCGGGCGTGTACGCGTCCATCCTGCCACTGGTCGTGGGGCCCGCCGACCCTATTGCCTGTCCGGGCTTCGGGGGGCACGGCCCAACGTAGTAGATGATCTGGCCCGCCGGTTCCATGGGAAGGGGGTCGCCCCGCTCCATCATTTCCACCAGTCTCTTGTGCGCGGCGTCCCTGCCGGTGTAGATGATACCCGAGATCAACACCTGCTCCCCGGCATGGAGACCCCTGGCCATCTCATCACTCAGCGGAGTAGTCATCCTTTTCATACGCTCACCTCATAACGTGCTTTCCACGTGTCTCGCGGCGTGGCACTGCAGTGTCACGGCAACCGGCATGGCGCCGATGTGAGTCGGCCATGTCTCTATGTGAACGGCGAGCGCCGTGATTCTTCCGCCGAGGCCTTCAGGTCCTATGCCGAGATCGTTCACCCTCCGCAGGATCTCGCCCTCGAGGCGTGCGATCTCCGGATTGGGGTTGTGCATGCCGACCTTCCGGAGCAGGGCCCGCTTGGAAAGCTGCGCGGCCTTGTCCATCATGCCTCCTATGCCGATCCCCACGATGACCGGCGGGCACGGATTCGAACCCGCCCTGTCGACCGCCTCGACCACGAACCTAACGATGCCCTCGGGCCCGTCGGCCGGCACCATCATCTTGACCTGGCTCATGTTCTCGCTGCCGGCGCCCTTGGGCATCACTGTGATTTTCAACCGGTCTCCCGGAACGATGTCCGTGTAGATGACCGCCGGTGTGTTGTCCCCGCTGTTCTTCCTGGCGAAAACGGGGTCGTCGACCACGGATTTCCTGAGGTAACCACCGGTGTAGCCCCGGCGAACGCCCTCATTTATCGCGTCGACCATGGTTCCGCCGGTGATGTGGACGTCCTGGCCCACCTCCGCGAACACGATTGTCACGCCGGTGTCCTGGCAAATGGGCATCCGCTCACGGGCAGCGGTGTGAGCGTTTTCGATCAGCAGCGAGAGGGTCTCCCGGCCTACCTCCGACTCCTCATTCTCCAGGGCGCTCTCCAGCGCCTCGGTCACGTCTCGAGGCAGGTCGTAGCAGGCCCGAATGCACAGGTCTCCGACAGTCTTCGATATGAGGCTCACATCTATCTCCCTCAAAACCGGATCTCCCCTTCCCGCATCAGCAGTTTCCCTGAAGTGATAGGGGCCCCCGCAACCGGATTGAAGCCGCCCGGGGACCCCGATGGTCATGGAGAACCGGGTCGCCCCGGCCCGGCTCCAGGGATCATGGCGGATAGTGAATCGTGTACAGATGGCGCCCGCCCCTCTTGAATGGTCCTCTCAGGACGGCGTCGACGTCCTCCTTCGGCCTCTGCGTGACCATCTCCGCTTCGGGAAGAACCCCCGGCGGGAATCTCTCCAGGATGTCCCCCACCAACCGGACCATGTAGTCAAGCAGCGCCTCGAGGCCCGGTTTCGCCTTCTCGCCGGAGGCGAGGGTCGGATAACCTATGACCCCCTCGGGATACGCCACGAGTTCCAGGTGACTCAGGCCAACCTGTCCGTGGCCCGGGATGGGTCTCTGGAATATGTCGCCCCCCTTGTCGATGTGATCCTCCGGGAAGAAGCCGTGGGGATGAGTGTCCACCGCGTCCTCGAGATGAATCATCTCGGGGAAAAGCGCCATCGAGTACGATGTCTCGGCTTCGTCGGCATGCCTGAAGGGGGTGTCGAATACCACTCCGCCGTGCTTCTTGTCTTTGAGGTAGTTTGGAATGACTGTCGGCCAGTTGGCGAACACCAGGATCGCCGGCACCTGGTATTTCTTCATGAAATCGTGCATGGCGGTCGGGATGACGTATTCCTGGCCGTGGCCGTTGAGCAGTATCTGCTTCCGGAACCCCGCATTCCAGAAGCCCGCAATGACCGCCCGTATCATCGCCAGGAAGGTGTCCTCCGGGACTACGACGGTTCCGGGCATCCCCAGGTGAGCCCACGGATGCGAACCGTACCACAGGGGCTGGGCAATCGTGCAGCCGGTTCTCGCGGCGACAAGTTCCGCCATCCTCGAGACGAGGAATGTGTCCTCCCCGTACGGCGCCCCCGCGCCGTGGTACTCGGTGCTCCCGATCGGAATGAGGATGATATCGTTCTTCTTTAGCCTCTCCTCGACCTGCTTACCTGTCATGTTCTGGAAATACAGGCCGTCGGCGAGGTCCATGTGACCCCCCTTCGGGGGGATCTCCCAGTTGCTCATCTGCCTCTCCTCCCAAGGGACAGGTCGCTCATTCCGGGACGGCCGCGTCCGCCGGGCCCTTCGGGCTCTGCTTTGCCTCAGGATAGTACCTCTCGACCATTTCCTTCACGATGGCCGCCTGGTACGCCATGTTCTTGCCGTCCTGCGGCGAGGTCATCTCGCCATGGCCGCCCACCACCGAGTTACCGGTCTTGAGGTGGAGCGGCGCGGCCACCCTGACCATCTCCGGGGCTTCGTACACGCGGATGAACCCGCCGGACCCCGGAGGATTGTCCGTATGCACGTCGAGCGGCACGTTCACAGTCTGCCGCAACGCCGCAATCATCGGGAGGCTCAGGTCACGGACGGGGTTGATCGAGTCGGCGCCCAGGCTCTCGAACAACTTGAACGAAGCGGGGTTGCCGTGGCCCGTGTGCGCCGACATCTTGAAACGCATCTTCGCGGGCAGCTCCCCCGCCTTTCTGAGTTCGGCGAGCACCCAGAGCAGGCCCTCATCGTACACGAGTACGCCCCTGCATCCGACCTCCGCGATCCTCTTGACGTCCTCGACAGCCCTTACGACCTGCTCCATGCCCCTGAGCCGGTAACCGATCCTGACACCCTGCTGGGACAGCCTCGTCGCGCTCGTGTCGTATGTCGCACGCGGCCCAACCGAGAGGTTGAGTTCGACCTTGTATTCTTTTGCGATGGCCACGTAGTCATGGAGCTCACCCAGCGAGTGCCTGAAAGCCCCGTACGTCTCGTCCACGCGGTTTATGGTCACACCGCTCTGCTCCGCTGTCTCGAGAAGCGCCTTCATTGCCGCGGCGCTGTTTATCGTGGGTACCTCCAGCCTGAAGTGAGCGCCGTCCGGGAATCTCTTCGTGGATGTGGGTAGATCGTACGCGTCCCCCTTCGGGAGACCGAGTTTGGCCATGAATTCCCTTGTCTTGTCGAACACTCCATAATCCCTCCTGTCTCGTGGTCGTTGCCCGGCTCAAGCCTTCCTGTGCGCCGGGAGAGGCGGCGAATACGCCCAGATGAGCTTCAGTTCCGTATTCCCCGTGTTTATGATCTCGTGCCTGGCGCCGGGCGACGCGAAAATGGCCGTCCCGGCGCTCACGTCGTAGGTCTCCTCACCGCCGTTGATGACCAGCCTCCCTTCCCCGCTGATGATGTACATTGCCTCTTCCTCACTCTCGTGCACGTGCTCGGGGATCCGGCTTCCCACCGCGGTAGTGTTCACACCCATTGAAATGTTCCGCGCTCCGGCCGAGAACTCGGATACGAGCACCTTCGAGACCCTCGGCGGCGTCTTGGCTACACCTTCCACATCCTTTTCCCTGATGATCCTTGAAGGAGACACACTATCACCTCCGCGATTGAATCGTTTCAATCAACATGGTTTCGATCAACCGCCGCTGAGCGGCGGGAACAGCGTTACGCGATCGCCATCGCGCAGTACGGCGCCGCCCCCTATCAACTGGCCGTCCCTGAGTACCATCCCCGTGTAGTCAGCGGGTATGCGGAGCCGGGCAGTCAGATCATCCACGGTGGCGCCGTCGGGAAGGGTCACTGTCATCCGCCTCTGTCCACCGGGCACCAGTTCAGCCAGTACGAGCTCAAGATTCACCTCGACGGTCATCATTTGCCGGGACATCTCGATCCCTTCCTAGAATTGGAAGACCCGCTCCATCTCCTCGTCGCTCACGTCGAAGACGGTGTCGTGCGGGGGCAGTTTCTCCCGGTACATATAGTCCGGAAGCCGGTCGTGCGCCCTTGTGAAACCTGCACGCCTGTTGAACTCGAGTTCGCACCTCAAGGTGGCTATCCCAATCTCCTCGAACTTGGCCGGACCCCAGTCGTAGCCGTACAGGCGGTCTATTAGGTTGATCAGGACCCCTGGATCGGCCACGACCGGCGGCCTTGCGAATATGCACAGGCCAGCGCTGTCGAGTACCGCCGCCAGCACCTGCAGTTTCCTGGACAACTCGATCTGTCCGTGTGCAAGCAGCTGGTTTACCTCGGAACGCGAGCCGAACGCGTTGCCGGCGGTGTGATCGGCCCCCATTGGGGAGGTCGCATAGGTGACCCCGTTACCCTTGAGGGAACGAGGGTCATACGCGGGAAAGGCCTGCCCCTTTGCGGCCGGAACCCTCTGGACGCCGAGCACGGCGCCGGTAATCACCGCGCCCTGGCCGAGCACCCTGCCCAGCGTTGTCCCGCGGCCCACCTCTCTCACGAGATCCAGGGCCCCTGGCCCGTCCCCCCAGCTCATGAGCCCGGCTTCCGCAGCGACCCCGAGGGTAGCCCCCATCTCGATGGTGTCGAGCCCGATGTCATTGCACGCCTTGTTAAGGAAGGCGATATCGTCCAGACTCCCGATTCCCAGGTTGGATCCCATGAGGCCGATTGTTTCATATTGAACGGTCGAGACGATGGCTTTCCCCGAGGGGTCGGGATAGACGTTGCCGCACCTGATGACGCACCCGTTCATGCACGCTACGGTCGGATTACCCTCGCCCCCGCGGTCGACGCAGTCCTGGTATATCCTTTCACCGCAGATTGCCTCCGCCGCCTCGAACGACCCCGATCTGAAGTTCCTGGTGGGCAGGGTCCCGATCGAGCTGCAGGCCTTCACGATGCTCGCCGTGCCGTAGAGGGCCTGGCTCTTCGTCTTCGGGTTCTCGAACAAGGCCTTGTTGAACGCAGTGGCCGCCTTCTGGAAACCTTCCTGGTCATGGGCGACCCTGCGGGCGACGCCGGAATCATCCACGATGATTGCCTTGATCCTCTTCGATCCCATGACGGCCCCGAGCCCGCCGCGTGCGGCCTGGCGGTTCGGCTCCCCGAGGATGTCGGTGACCGCCACGGAGGCCGCTCTCATCTGCATTTCTCCAGCCTGTCCTATGCAGATGATCCCCACCTTGCCCCCGAACCTGGCGCGTATCCGTTCCACGGTTTCGTATGTCCCAAGCCCCGCGAGTTCGCCACAGGCTTCGAACGCCACGCCGCAGCGGTCTACTTTCAGCATGCGCCACCCGGACCCGGGCTCAGGCGAGCCCTCGACGACAAGAGCCGCTATGCCGAGCCTGGCAATCTGGTCCGCCACCGCGCCCCCGGCATTGGCTTCTTTTATTCCCCCTGTCAGAGGACTCTTGGCGCCGACCGACAGCCTCCCGGAGCTGGAGACGATGGTCCCCCCGAGCAGGCCGGGGGCGAATACTATCTTGTTGTCGGGGCCCAGCGGATCGCAGGTGGGCCTTACCTCGTCGAGCACGATCCTGGACGTGAGGCCGCGACCCCCAAGACCGTCATACTCACGCAAATCGACTCCCATGGCAGTGCCCGTTCCAACGTTGACCCTGACTACCCGCGCCATGCTTCCACCTCCGTCAGGCGATTTCTATCCTCAGGTCCTGCTCCGCTCCCAGTGCATTCAAGTCCCTGAGCACCTCGTCGGACAGCGGTATGCCGCCACTTGACCTCTCCTGTTCGGCCTCCCACTCGATCTCGCCGGGCAGGTACACGCGCTCGACGCCCGGCGCCCTGGCAACCCCTTTGACCTGGGCTGCGAACGACTCCATTCTCTCGAAGAACTCGGCCGGCGGCATGAACGACTCCACGCTCACGGCCGCAAGGAAGTTGCCCGTGCAGGCGTGACCGGAAAGGTCATCGAGAGCCTTCAGGGCCGGTCCAAAACCGGCGCCGGTGATCACCCCCGCCAGGACGTCGATCACGAAGGCCAGGCCGTATCCCTTTGGCCCACCGACAGGTGTGAGTGTCCCACCTTTCAGGACCGCTCCGGGATCCTCAGTCGGCAATCCGGAGGCGTCCAGGCCCCACCCCGGCGGTATCTTCTTCCCCTCCCTGGCGGCAAGCCTGACCTTGCCCCTGGATACCACGGTTGTGGCCATGTCGAGTACGACGTGGCGGCCGTCCCCGCACGGCACGCATACAGACAGAGGGTTGGTGCCGAGCACCGGCGATGAGCCCCCTGTCGGCGCCATCGCGGGGGGCGCGTTGCTGACGGCGATCCCGATCATGCCGGACGCAGCGGGAATCATCGCGAAGTAGGCGCCCATTCCGAAGTGATTCGTGTTCCGGAGGCCGGCCACCGCGACTCCTGTCTTCCCGGCCTTCTCAATGATGCGGCGCATTGCGCCCGAGGCGGCGACCTGCCCGAAGCCGTTCCCTCCGTCGAGGAGGAGCAGCGACGGCTTGTCAACCAGAATAGCCACGCGGGTGACGGCGTTCATCAGGCCGGCGCGGACGCGAGTGACATACGCGGGAAGTCTGGCGACTCCATGGGAGTCCACTCCCCTCAGATTGGCCTTCACGAGGCTGTCCGAGATCAACGCCGCATCGTCGCGCGGCACGCCATGTCGCTCCAATACCGCCTCGCAGAACGATCCGAGGGCTTGCGCAGACACACGTCTCTTCGTCACCGGCGCGCCACCTCGCTTTGCCTGCCCGGTCACTGGTCATTGCCCGGCCAGGGTTGCAAGGAGTGTGCCACCCACCACGGACACGCGGTCACAGGCCTGCGCCGGTGACACGCAGCGCGTCAACATACTGTGAGAAAAGCCGCCAGGCGTTCTGCGCGCGGCGAAGCGAGCGCGGGGGCTGGGGATTGCAGACGGCAATGATCCCTTCCAAACTGAAAGGGGCGGACCCGGGTTGTCGCCGATTCCCTGCTGCACCGGGCAATGCTGCGGGCTACGTCATTTTGAACCAGGGCAGGACCGCGAACGGTCCAACTTGAAACAGGTACAGGAGGGATTCAGAGCGCTTCTCCGGCGCCCGCCTGCGTCATGGCGATTTCCCCGTCCCTGGCCGCCCGGCACGCTACTTGCACCGTGACTTCAGGAAACAGAATCCTGCAGACTGCAGACCGCCGGCTACCGGCGTTTTGGGGGAGGGCTGAATCAGTGTACGTCGTCAACCCGGAGAAATGTCTGAAATGTGAACTGTGCGTAACCTGTTGCAGCCAGAAGGCGCCACACACCGATGGGGACGCCGTCGTGATCGATTCGAGCCTGTGTATCGAGTGTGGCGCCTGTGCGGATATGTGCCCCAACGAGGCCATCGAGGAGGTGGACAAGGCATAGACGCGGAGTGACTCAGACGACTTCAGGTAACCGGGCCGCCACAGCCAGCGGCTGGGTATGGGCCGGTCAACGCTGCCGCGCCGTCTGAGACGATCTCAGGTGAGTACGCCGGCACGCTTGCCCAGCGTGGGTTGGGGTTCAGGGGTACTCACGAATGAGGCGCTCCGCCTCCGCCGCCACGTCTGCGGCAAGAGCCGCGGGAGAAGCCTCACCGAGCACTGACTCGATGAACTCACGGAACCGCCCTGAGGCCGTTGGAGTGTCGCGCATGCCTGCGGCGGCCTGCCTGCGGATGAATCCGTCCGGGTACCACACCTCTTCGCGGAAATGTCTCCTGGTGTGTTCGCGGTTGATCCAGTTCGCGCCGGGCCCCGCCGCGACGATCTCGTCCACCGCCAGGCGCTCCTCGTCCACCCGGAAACCCCCGGCCAGACGGCGGGCCATTCCTATGATCTCGTTGTCGAGCGCGGCCATCTCGAGCGACCCCACGAGAGCCGATCCGACGTAACCGCAATCGTGAACGAGATCAGCGCCGGACAGCATCGCAATCAGCACGGAGAACGCGGCGTCCACGCCCGCCTGCGCGTCGACCGACAGCGAATCGGTGCATCCGGCGGTGCTGAACTGGGGAATGCGGTACCGCCGGGCGAGCCTGGAGGCGACGGCATGCGTCAGCGGCGCCTCGGGGCCGCCGTAGACACACACCCCCGTTCTCATGTCGAGCGGCGACGAGATTATGCCGTATATGAATGGGGCGCCGGGTTTGTAGATCTGGTGGAGCACCAGGCCGCCGATGGTTTCGGCATTGGCCTGGACGATACTGCCTGCGACCGTGACCGGGCTGGTGGCCCCCATCATGGGCCCGGGGGTCCAGATCACGGGGATGCCGTTGTCCGCGCACATTAGCATCTTGCGCACAGCCTCCCCGGAGAAAGTGAGCGGTGAGGTGGGCTCGGCGTAGTGGATGATGAACGGCCTGGCGGAGAGATTCCCTTTCCCCCCTGCGACCAGGGAAGCGATGTCGAGGATCAACCCCATGGTGCCCTCATCGTGCGCGGTGAACACCACGGGTTTCTTCGATTCACCGGTCATGGCCAGGAACTGATACGCGTCTGACACCCGGCTGGGGACATCCGTGGCCAGTCCGAGGCTCATCAGGAAGTCGATGTTGGGCAGTCGCTCGCCAAGACGCGCCGCGTCACGCACATCCTGCAGGAGCGCGTCGCGGATGAGGCCCGTCCTGTAATCGAGGACGTATGGCGTGTCCGAGCCGTAGCCAAAATGGCTCCTCGACCGGCCCAGGGTCATTGCGAGACTCCCGTCCCTTGTGTATATCCGCAACTCCCGGGGGCAACGGGCGAGGCATTCTTCCACAAGAGCAGAGTGTATGTATACCATTTCGCCGTCCACGCGACATCCTGCGGAAGCGAGCAGGCGTCTCGAGGGCTCGTGGAGCATCCTCAGGCCCGCCCTGTCGAGGACTTCGAGGGTCGCCTCGTGTATCGCGTCGACCCCTGCCGCAGGCTCCAGGCCGAAGAACGGCGTGATGTCATATCCCGTAGCGCGCCGCAACAAGACCGCCTCCAATATTCGTCTACTTCCAGCGCGACTCCATGGTATCGAGCCGGTCGACTACATCATCCGGCAGCGGCCGCGCCCGGTGGTTTTCCAGTATGTGCTTGACCCTGGCGTTGAGCCTTTCGAAGAGGTCGTCCGGGCTGGAACCCGCCCAGTCGCGACCCCTATCGAACAGGGATGGGCTCCAGAATGAGCGGTAGTTCTCCCGTGTATGTCTCTCCCCCACGAAGTGGCCGCCTGGGCCGACCCTCTGAACGAGGTCCAGCGCCATGGTCCGCTCGTTCACTTCCACGCCCTTCATCACGCTGCGGATGGCCCCGATGACCTCGTCTTCGAATACCATCAGCTCCAGGGAGAGCAGGACAGCGCGATCGAGGAACCCCAGGTCGTGTACGAGGGCTGCGCCGCTCAGCGCCCCCATGAGGCAGGACGCGGCGGCCTCCGCAGCCGCCTGTTGATCAAACCACTTCGAATCGCTGCATCCCCCCGTACTGAAAACCGGCAGGCCGTAGAAGCGCCCGGCGTCCGCGAGCGCCGCCGACCACAGCCACATCTCGGGGGCGGCGTACGGGAAAACCGTGGTCTTCATGTCCAGGATGCCTGGAATACCGCCGAAGACGAATGGCGCACCTTCTCGCGCCAACTGGCTGATTACGAGGCCGCTGAGCACCTCCGCCATGTTCACAACCAGGGTGCCCGCACCCGTCGCCGGAGCGGTGGCGCCTGCCATGGGCATCGGGATGTAGACACAGGGCAGGCCGAGTTCCGAACAACGGAGGAGCTTGTCAACCGCGTCCGTGGAGTGTGTGAGCGGGCTGACGGGCTCGGAGTAGTGGCAAATGAACGGCCTCGCAGTGAGACCGTCCAGCCCTCCGGCCACCGCGGCCGCGGTCTCGACTATGTCGTCGAGGCTGCGCCGGCCCGCGCAGCAGAACATCAGGGGCTTAGTGGTATTGAGCGCCATCTCTTTGAAGGCGACGCGGTCCGCAACCTGCGGGTCGACGTCCGACACCAGGCCGCCGCTCATTATGAAGTCCACGTTCGGCAGGGCGTCGCAGAGGCGGGTGGCGAGAACCACGTCCGCCCGGTTCAGGGGCCGCCTTTGCCGGAGGTACGGATCCAGGATTTCAGGGTTGTCCGAGCTCCCCCCGAAGTAGGTCCTGCCCTCATCTAGCGGCATCACGGGGTTGCCCTCCCTGTCCCACAGGGTGATGCGCGACGGCGCCGTCTCCAGCGCACGATCCACCAGCCGCGCGGGGATGAACGCCCGCGACCCGTCCGCCCGCCCGCCGGCCTTCTTCAGCAGATCCAAGGCTACTTCGTGGCGCACCTCAACCCCCGTGGACTCCAGCACGCGCATGGCGCCGGCGTGCAGCAATCCTATCTGCCGTTCATGCAGGACGTTGAGGCGAGGGGCAGTTCCTGAACCACGGTCTGGGGACAACTACTGAAACCTCCTCGAACAGGCAAACTCCGTGGCCCCCGGGTCGAACAACGGCGTTACGCCTCGGCGCCCGGCTTCAGGCCCGGGATGCTTATGCGCTTTTCGATGCGCCCTGTGATCCTGGACACGACCCATAGCATCACCAGGTAAACGGCGGCGACGGTGAACAGGATCTCCAGGGGCTTGAACTCGGAGCTGATAAGGATGCGGCCCCGCGAAAACAGTTCGGGAACCGCGATGGCGAACGCCACCGACGTGTAGAGCACCAGGTAGCTACATTCGTTCGACAACGAGGGAATGACCAGGCGCATCGCCTGCGGCAGAACCACGCGCAGTATCGCCTGCCACCTCGTGAAACCAAGCGCCAGGGCGGCGGTCATCTGGCCCGGCGCCACTGACTGCAGGGCGCCCCTGAAGTACTCCGCCTGGTAGGCCGCGCTGTTAAGGCCGATGGCGAGGCAGGCGGATGGGAATCTGTCCAGCCGGATCCCCAGGTCGGGCAGCCCATAGTATATGAGAAACAGCTGCACCAGCATGGGTGTCCCGCGAATCACTTCAATGTAGGCGGTGCACAGGTAGCGCAGCGGCCTGGGGCCGTATGTCCTGCCCAGGGAGAGCGGTAACCCGAGCAGAAACCCTATGGCTAACGACACCGCGCTCAATTCGATCGTGATTACGGCGCCTTCGAGAAGGTACGGGAGGCTCTTCACCGAAAAAACCAGCGCATCCATCAGGAGGTTTCCCCCCCGGCGCCGCCGCGCGCGTCAACACCGCCGCGGGTGTCAACACCGCCGCGGGTGTCAACACCGCTCCCGCCGTGAATCCGGGCGATCTTCCCCAAGAACTGGCCCGTGCGCTCGTTCTTCGGGTTCCCGAACATCACGCCGGGTGGGCCTTCTTCGACCACCATCCCATCCTCCAGGAACACGATCTTCGAAGCCACCTCGCGCGCGAAGCCCATCTCATGACTGACCACCAGCATCGTCATGCCTTCCCTCGCGAGATTCTTCATCACCTCGAGCACTTCGCCTATGAGTTCCGGATCCAGCGCGGACGTCGGTTCATCGAAAAGCATCAGCTTCGGGTCCATCGCCAGGGCCCGCGCGATGGCTACTCTTTGCTTCTGTCCGCCTGACAGATGGGCGGGATATGATTCGGTCTTGTCCTGCAGCCCAACTCGCGCCAGCTCGCGTACGGCCCTTGCCCTGGCCTCCTGACGGCCCAGGCGTTTGACCACCTGCAGGGGCATCGCCACGTTGTCGATTGCCCTCAGGTGGTTGAACAGGTTGAAATCCTGGAATACCATTCCGATCTCCTGCCTGAACCGGTTTATCCCGGCCTCGGGCAACCGGCCCAGGTCCCTGCCCTCGAACCACACCGATCCCCCGTCCGGACGGGTCAGCAGGTTGGCGCATCTGAGCAGCGTGCTCTTCCCCGCGCCGCTTGGGCCCACGATCACGCCCACGTCTCCCCGTTGGACCTCCAGGGAGACGCCCTTGAGAACGTGGTTGGATCCATATCGCTTGTGTATGTTCTCGAGCCGCAGCAACGGATCGGGCAACTTGCCACACTTCCTCTCCGGCCGCCTGTTCAACCGGGAATTCGGAGTCTCTTCTCCATCAAGGCCATGGCCCCCATGGCGACATAGTTCAGAATCAAGTAGAGCGCCGCGCAGGCAGTGTAGATTGCGAACGGTTGGTAGGTCCTGGCGCTCACGTACTGGGCCCTGCGCAGGAGTTCGGGGACCCCTATGGCGAAGGCGAATGATGAGTCCTTGATCATTACCGCCGCTTCGTTCCCCCACGCCGGAATCGAGAATCTTGCGGCCTGCGGCAGGACTACATTGCGAATAGCCTGTGTGCGGCTCATCCCAAGGGCACGGGCAGCCAACATCTGGCCCGGCCCGACGGCCATGATCCCCCCGCGGAAGATTTCCGCCTGGTAGGCGGCGCTCCTCAGACCCAGGGCGAGGCACGCGGATGCGAAAGCCCCGATGTCAAGGATGCGAGCGACCACGAAGTAGAAGATGAAAATGACGACAAGCACCGGTACGCTGCGCAGGCCGGTGATGTACGCGTCCGCCATCCTGCGAGCCCTCGTTGAACCGTATACAACGCTGATCGCCAGCGGCAGGCCCAATAACAGGCCCACCGCCAGCGCCGTGACCGTTATTTGCAGCGTCGTCGCGATCCCCGTCACCAGGTAGGGGAGCGACGCCACGGCAAGTGCGAACTTGCTCATTTGTACAGGTGCTTCTTCGCGAGCTCGTCGATTACGCCCTTGTCCTTGAACTCCTTCAGTGCCTTGTTTATTGCCTCTTTGAGATCATCGGATCCCTTGGGAATCGCTATCGCGGTCGGCGAGCCGGAGATGTCCTCGGCAACCGTCATCCGCACGGGATTGGCCTTGGCGAATTCCCTGCCGGTGATCTCCTCGATCAGCACGGCATCGAGACGCCCGGCCACCAGGTCGGCGATCGCTTGTTCGTTGCGCTCGAAGTGGGACACCTGGTCCTCCTTCATCTTGCCCTGCTTGACCTGCTCGTTTAGCCAATTCTCCTCGGTCGTCCCGGTCTGGACACCGACGCGGTACTTCACGCAATCAGCCACCTTGGCGAAATTGAGCGTCGAGTCCTTTGCCACGAGGGGACCGGACTTGATGTGCCAGTAGGCGTCGCTGAAATCCACTTCCTCGGCCCGCTTCGGGTCCGCGTTCATGCAGGCGATCGCAACGTCGATCTTCTTCTCCTTGACCGCGGTCACCAGGGCGTCGAAGCTGAGGTCACGAACCTCCAGTTTCACACCGAGTTTCTCCGCTATCATCCTGGCAAGATCCATGTCGAAACCGGCGTACTGGTTCTTGTCGTCCATGTACTCCCACGGCGGATAGTCCGGTGACGTCCCTACGATAAGGGTGCCCCTCTGCTTAATGGTGGCAAGATGCGAATCCTTCTTCGAGCAGCCGGCCATCGCTGTCAAAGCGAGGCACACCAGCAGCAATAACACACATGCTCTCCAGTACCGCATTCCTCGACCTCTCCCTTCGCCGGGCGGCGTTCACCGCCTGCCCGGCAGGCTCTATGCATCGTTCATACAACATCAGTGGTTGGTGACGGATAGGGGGTTAGAATAGACGCGCAGTTCACAAGCCTCGTTAGTGCCTCACCCGTGCGATCCCCCTTGAGACAACTAATAGTATGCCGCATGACTATGCAGTCCGTCAAGGCGTTCTTGCGGATCTATCAGGGGTCTTGACCGGCTCAACGCCAAAATCCAGGGGGCGCCCTCTCGCAGGCGCCCCCGGTTGTCTTCGCAGGTAGGTTCCCTGCGCCGGCTACTCCTCCGGAGCGGCCGGAATGACCCCGTTATTCATCATCATTTCGGTCATGCGCCTGGACGCCAGGATCATCTCCTGCGCGTTCCGGTACAGCTCATCATAGGTCAGGTTCACCCT
>JBLNBR010000010.1:0-61028 GCA_050260105.1 Ignavibacteriales bacterium
TCTGAATTGGCTCGCGTCGCTGTGATCGTTATGTGCCCCACCCTAGGGATGGCCGGGCCCCTAAGGTGGGGCTCCGCTGTTTGCCGAGGCCCGCCGGCACATAACGCAGCAGGGAACAGAACCTGGAATATGTTCCGGGGAACATATTCGGGCACAACTACCTCCGGGACCCCGCCAAAGTACTCGAAGGCCCTGCAGTGCGCCCCGATCCATGACGGCAGATCCTGGGACCACGAGGCCTCGGCATACGTGTAATTGCTGGCCCCCAGGACAGCTACGAATACCTGAGCCTCGCTGATCTTGCCAGTGACCGGGTCCGTAACTGAAACGGTCTGGCCCGCGTAGTCGACGAACACCTTTTCGCCGGCGCGGTGCTGCTGGCGCATTACCACATCGAGTTTACTCCGCCATTTCCTGTAGCGCTCGCAGAACTGAGAATACTGGTAGCCGTCGGGATGGCGCTCCTTGTACTCGAACCAGAGGAGCTGCAGCGTTACCCCTTTCCGCCGGAGTTCCTGATGAATGTGGTTCCAATCGGGTTCAGGGCGTTTGCGACTCTTTCCGGTATTCCCGGGGTAGAGCAGAGCCTCCAGGCCCGCGTCATCCACGTGCTCCTCCAATGGCCATGAAAGCCCTAGAACGTTGACACGCTGGAGCAAGTCGCTGACGGTTGAAGTGGAGACGGACAAGCTCCGGGCGATGGCCCGTATGCTCATTCCCATCTCGAAGTGCAGGCGAAGCATTTCCTTGATCTTCCGCATGGACAGCCTCCTGTTAGCCACGGACGTCTCCCCTTCCTCATGAGTCTCGTCTCACGAGGTTCTAGTCACGCAGGGGAGTCCCTGTGGCAGGTTGTCCAGCGCCGCTTTCGACCCAACTGGAGGGTGTTCGATTTGGCCGGAATGACCGTTCGATTTGAATCGGAATCAGTGTTCGGATTCAATCGGAATGAGCGTTCGATTTAGATCGGAATCGGTGTTCGATTTCAGCCGGAATACGCAGGGGGCGAGCAGCAGATGCTGGCCATGGGCAAGGCTCAGACAGCCGCGACCCATCTGCCTCGACGAGGCGCCCATGGGCCTTTGTCCTGTAATCACGCAGCAGGTGTTCGACACCATAGTGCGGATCAATGAGGCCGGCGTGACTGTATTCATGGTCGAGCAGAACGCCCTGATGGCCCTGGGGATATCCAACAGAGGTGGAGTCAGGCAAGATAGTCCTGACTGACACCACGGAGAGGCTCATGGAGAACATGGATGTCCGTTCGGCGTACCTGGGTCAGTCTCGGGCTGGCTGATCCGCTCGCGGTACTCAGTCGGCGAGCAGCCATATTCCTTCCTGAATATCTGGGAGAAGTAGCTGCAGCTCACGTAGCCGCACTTTGAAGATATGACGCGGATCGGTAGAGTGGAGCGTTTCAGCAAGGAGGCCGCCCGTTCGAGCCTGACCCTGGTGATGTATTCAAGGATAGTGACGCCGGCCTGGTTCTTGAATACCCGGGCGAAGTAGTATGGGCTCAGATGAACGTGGGCGGCTACTTCTTTTATGCCCAGTGACTTCGAGTAATTGGTCTCGATGAACCGTTGAGCGGATTCGACGATATCGGACAGGGACAAGGACCCTCCCTGCGAGAGGGATGGGATGCCGTCGATGAAGCTCTGGACCGTGGTAAGCATCTGTTCGAGACTGTTGCAGCGAAACATCTCCGCCTCCGCGGACGACCTGTAAGACACGACTACCTCGGGGGGCACACCCGCGTCGAGAGCCGCGTAGCCCAGCAGGGCGAGCAGGCTGAAGCCACGCGCCTTCAATGCGGACAGCGTGTGTTCACGGTGGGTGCACGGGGCCGCCGCGCGGAGAATACTTGCGGCGAGTTCCTTCGACGCCGCGAAATCGCCCGAAGCGATCTCCCGCGAAAGGGAGGCTTCGAGTTCCTGGCGTTTACGGCAGGGCCTGGCCTGCCTCGATTCGGGTGGAGTGATCGAGACGTCCCTGCAGTGAAACGTTCCCGCCAGGTTTCTGCCGCACAGGCTGCACAGGGCGGCGCACGCAAGTACGTACTCGGCGGAGAGCCCCTGCAGATCCGCGCACGGGCCGCCCACAACAACGGTGGCCTCATGCTCGAGAGATCTTCTGAACTCCTGGCGCAACGCCTCCGCGATGCTCAGGGATGTGGACCGGCGGACCTGCTGTGGGGCCGGCCGTGCGGGCCTAATGACCCCGATCACACGCGAACCCTCGTTGAAGGCCGCGATCGAGCAGGCCTGGGAATCGCTTACGTGCCGGATGATCCCGGGCAGTTTCTGGGATACCGGCGAACTGTTCCGGTAACCCAGAAGGTCTACGACGATGACGGTATCGGGGACACTCTCGAATCTGAATATGCGCGCCCATTCAAGCACCCGCGTCATGGACAAGTGATCCCCTGAGAGCACAGTCACCACGAACTCCCTGGCCAGCACGGGTTCGAATGAGTTGAAAGTCCTGGCGAGACTCTGCACGTATTCGCGATCCCTCTTGGCCTCCGTCAGCTTCCTGGTGACCGCCGACAGGGCGGTGGAGAATTGCTCCGGTTTGACCGGCTTGAGGAGGTAATCCTCCGCGCCCAGCCGGAGAGCGCTCCTGGCGTACTCGAAGTCATCGTACGCGGTTACAAAGAGTATTGCGCAATCGGGCGCCTCCTGCTTTATTACGCGGGACGCGGCGATTCCATCCATGTTGGGCATCTTGATGTCCATCACGATGATGTCCGGGTTCAGGCGCCTGGCGAGGTCCAGCGCCTCCTGCCCGTCCCGCGCTTCCCCCGCGACCGAATACCCGTCCAGCCTCTGGAGGTGCCTCTTGAGTATGTTCCTTGCCGACGGCTCGTCGTCGACTATGAGCACGGAGGGGCTCACGGCGCCACCTCCTGCCTCTGGTCACGCTGCATCCTGATGGCTGGGATGACAAGAGCGATGCGGGTCCCTCTGCCCGGGAGAGACTTTATGTCGACCGAGAACCCGTCGCCGAAGTGATACTTCAGGGTGTTGGTCACGAACGCGAGGCCTATCCGCTGCTTCTTCGAGACGACACCGCCGGCGCCGGCGCCGGGTGTGTCGAGTACCGAATTGGTGTCCATCCCGACCCCATCGTCCTGGACCACTATCAGCACGCGACCGTGATTCATCCTGCTTGTCAGCGTCACCGTCCCTTCGAAATTCCGCGGCGCGAGTCCGTGGGTAATGGCGTTCTCAACCAGTGGTTGGAGGGTCATGGCAGGTATCATCGTTGTCAGCGACGATTCCGAACACCGCACCTGCACCCTGAGCGAAGATCCGAACCTGCCCTGCTGTATGGCGACGTAATTCCTGATGCACGCGACTTCCCTCTCCAGGGGCACGAGCTTGCCCCTGTTGTCGAGGATGTATCTCAGGAAGTCGGACAGGGAATAGACGGTCTTCTCGGAACGAAACGGGTCCTCGTGAATCGTCCCAGCTATGAGATTGAGGGAATTAAACAGGAAATGAGGGCTTATCTGCGCCTGGATCATTCGCATGTTCGCTTCCGCCAGCGCGTTCTGGAGATTGCTGACGGCCTCGGTCTCGCGGGCAAGCCTATCACTGTACTCCCTCATGGTGCGATCCTTCATGCTCTGCACGGCGAGCTCGACTATCACATTCGTCACGAGCTGTAGGGAGTCGGCCGCAGCCAGGAGCGGCGTCTTCAGCATTTCCGGCACTGTCGAATGCTGCTCCACCAGGAGCTCATCGTCCACACGGATGGACCGGGCAAGGGCCCGCACCGCGGGAGTCAATTCATCGCTGCGGGGCTCAACGAGCGCGAAGCCGCAGGTAATGCTGCCGAGGTAACGGGCGTCTATCGTTATGGGCACGGTCACGCAACTGATCCCGCAACAGCAACCGAAGAAGAATGGCTTGCCCAGCTCAGTCGATTTCTGCCCGGGGTACGAGGTGAACGCTGTGCAGACGTGACCTGAAGTCCCGTCTTGCGACCGTACGACCCTGCAGAAGGGGGGCAACAGGGCCGGCTCCGTCACGGGCTTTCCCGCGCCGTCCAGGATGATGACTCCCAGGCCGGTGGCCTTGGCGAGCCTGTCCTGGATGTCCTGAAGGACGCGCAGGTCTACCATGTCTGTCAAGCCAAGCTGGTGTACGTCGAACGTCGGTGAGGTCTTCTGGACCATGTCCAGTTTGAGGGGAACGGGGTTGTATATGGCCAGGAATACCGCCCTATCCTCCCCTGTTACCTCCAGGCTGTGGGTGGTGTCGTTGGGGATGTGCATCCCGTCCCCAGCCGTCATGACCTGCGAGCGGGTGCCGACGTTGTTGATGAATGACCCCGAAAGGCAGTATATGAACTGCTCGTACCCCGAGTGGGCGTGAGGAGGCCATTTGCACCTCGGCTCCACCGTGACGAGGGCTGCGCTCATCCCCGTCTTGTTCTCGCCCGGAAGGTGCAGCCATTGGAAGCTCGCCACCTCGAACTGTTGGACCAGGGGGCTGGCGTTCGCCAGCTGGTACATTCGATGACTCACATCCTCGGGTTTCATGCTATCCGCCCATGTAGGTCTCCTTTACTTTCTCGTCCTCGAGGAGATTCCCTGCTTCGTCGGACAGCACCACCGCGCCCATCTCGATGACGATACCCTTGTGCGCTATGCTCAGAGCAGCATGGGAATTCTGTGGCCACCCCCCTCGACGTTAAGGTGGGGCGGTAGCCATGCGGCGATCAGGGCAACCCTGTGATAGTGCGTGCGCAAGATTGGAGCAAGGATAGACGATCGCTCCATAGAAACTTGAGGGCGATCCTGGGCCGCAGGCTGCAGGATGTCGTCCGGAAGGGGCGCCGGTGGTGGATCGGGCGATCGTGAGGGTCAGGTACTACGGGCGAATCAGACTCGTCGCCGGAGTGGACGTAGAGGACATACCTCTGACGCGTGATTCTGCAACTCTGCTCACAGTAGTGGACGAAATCGTAAGGAAATACGGGGAAGACCTGCGCTCGGAGCTTGAACGGGGCTACACGGTGACGGTGTGCCGGCAGGTGGATGGGTCCAAGACGTACATTCCCGCCCGGCTCAACACCGTCATCCACTCTGGCGATGAGATTGTCTTTGTCTATCCTTTTACGGGAGGCTAGAAGGGGGTCTTCGGTATGAAGAGGCTCTACGTGAGTATTGAGCGATGCTCCGGATGCCGCGCTTGTGAAATGGCTTGTTCGGTGGCCCACGAGGGGAAGTTTGGGACGAGCCTATCGCGGATCCGGGTAGCGAAACTGGAAACGAGCGGGATAGATGCTCCAGTAGTGTGCAGGCAATGCTCTAATGCCCCGTGCGCGAAGGTGTGCCCGGTTGGCGCGATCTCTGTGTCACAGAACACGGGGGCCAAGACCGTCGATCCCGTTCTCTGCATTGGATGCGGGGCGTGTGTCGAAGCGTGTCCCTTCGGGGCGATGTCATTGCATCCCGAAGACGGTAGGGCGATCGTTTGTGATCTCTGTGACGGGAACCCCCGGTGCGTTGAGCGATGCCCGCTCGACGCCCTGAGGTATGAAGACGCTCTGAGCCGGGCCGCGAATAAGGGCGCGGCGACAGCCCGTGCGATGTCGGGACCAGTCCTGAAGAAATGGGGAATCGGGGGTGAGGGCAGATGAAGACCAGGGTACCCCCGGCCAAGGGAGAGGGATTCGGCGGCGGATACGCGGGGAGTGTTCTGAGGATCGACCTGAGCGACATGAAGGCCTGGGCGGCGCCACTCGAGGCCGATTACGCCAGGGCGTACATCGGCGCCCGTGGGCTGAATATGCGCAGGCTGTTGGATGAGGTCCCGCGGGGAACTGAACCGCTTTCCCCCGATAACAAGCTGATCTTCGGCGCCGGGCCGGTGAACGGAACCATTGTGCCAGGATGCAGGTTCAACGTGAGCGCGAAGTCGCCGCAGACGGGGATACTGGGTGATTCGAACGCCGGCGGCCACTTCGGGGCCGAACTGAAATACGCCGGTTACGACCAGGTAATCCTGGAAGGCCGCGCTGACAGGCCGGTCTACATCATCATCAACGATGACGAGGTCGAAGTGCGGGACGCGGCCCATCTCTGGGGGAAGGACGTGCCAGCCACCCACGATCTCATCAGGAACGAACTGAGGGACCCCGGCGTACAGGTGGCATGCATCGGTCCAGCCGCCGAGCGCGGGGTGCTGTTCTCGGGCATATTCTCGAACATCGTGAGAGCCAACGCCAGGACGGGCATGGGGGCAGTGATGGCCTCGAAGAACGTCAAGGCACTGGTCGTCAGGGGCACGGGCTCGGTCAGGGCGCACGAACTGGACCGTTTCATGGATGGAATCGCGAGGCTCGACCGTGCGATCGCTTCCCACGTCGACTACCAGTCAAGGTTGATGTTCGGAACAACGAGGCTGGTCACGGGCCTGAACGAGCTTGGAATGCTGTGTACCAAACACTTCAGGACGGGTTATTTCGAGGCCGCCCGCAGGGTATCGGGTGAGAGGCTTCACGAGGAGTTCAATGTCAAGAACAAGGGCTGTTTCGCCTGCACCATCCCGTGCAGCAGGTACCACGTCGTGCGTGAGGGCCCGTTTGCCGGACTACACAGCGAAGGACCCGAGTTCGAGTCCCTGGCGGGATTCACCTCGAGGTGCTGCAACGACGACCTGCCCCTGGCGCTCAAGGCGGTCGACATGTGCAACCGCTACGGCGTCGACACCATCACCGTGTCGGAACTCGTGAGTTTCTGCATGGAATGCTACGAGCTGGGCATTCTCAGCAGGTCTGAACTCGACGGCCTCGACCTGACGTGGGGCAACGGCCCTGCGATGCTGGAGCTGATCGAGAAGATATGCATGAAAGAGGGCGTGGGCGAGCTGCTCTCCGGTGGAGTGAGGAAGGCTGCTGAGCAGATCGGGCGCGGCGCCGAGAAATATGCGATGCAGATAAAGGGCCTCGAGATCTTCCAGGGCGAGGCCAGGGGCATCAAGGCCTACGGGCTGGGGCTGGTAGTGGCGAGCAGGGGGGCGGATCACCTTAGAGCGGAGCCATTCTTCGAGCTGCTAAATGACCCGGAGCTCGGCAAGCAGCGGTTCGGCGTTCCGGAATCGGCCATGCGGCTCGAGTGGAAGGGCAAGGGTAAGGTGGTCAAGTTCTTCGAGGAGTGGTGCGCGCTCGCCGATTCCATCGCCATGTGCAAGAACACGATGATATGCATGGAGACCCTGCCTTTCAAGGAAAGCGCGGAACTGCTTTCGGCCCTCGTGGGTTGGGATATCGATGAGAGGGAATTGCAGACGTCCTGCGAGAGGATCATCAACGTGGAAAGGGCGTTCAACATGAGGGAGGGGATGTCGAGAAAGGACGACACGATACCAGAGAGGTTCAGGGAAGAGCCCCTTCCAGCGGAGTGCAGGACTTCCGCCGGTTCCGTATTCGAACTCGAACCCATGCTGGATGAGTATTACGAGGCACGCGGGTGGGACAGCGCCACCGGCTGGCCCGGGCGGGAGAAGTTTGAATCCCTGGGGCTAAGAGACGTGGCGGACAGCCTGGAGAAAGACGGCATCCGGCTTCCGTAGCGGCCGGCGCGGAGAAGACTGTGGAACAACGAGGAGCGTGGAAGCAACAATTTGAAAGCCAAAACGAAGGGAGACGCGCAGATGAATTCGCTGGGCATGATTGAGACCAAGGGACTCGTCGCGGCTATCGAGGCTGCCGACGCGATGGTCAAGGCGGCAAACGTGGAAGTCGTGGGGAAGGTGAGCATAGGCGGGGGTTACATCACGATAGTCGTGCGCGGCGATGTCGGGGCCGTGAAGGCGGCGGTGGATGCGGGCGCGGCGGCTGCGAAGAAAGTCGGAGAGCTCGTGTCGGTCCATGTCATACCGAGACCCCACTCTGAGATCGAGGCCATCCTGCCAAAGAAGGGCGAGGAGTGCCCAGAAAAGTAGATCGGCCGGGGAGGCCTAAGGAATGAAGAATTTCCTTACTTCGTACGACATTGAGGTGGCAAGGTCCCAGGGCAAGAGCCAGCTGGTCGTAGACGACGGCACGGTTGTGACTTCTGTCGCCCAGGAGACGGCGGACAGGCTCGGGATCGCGCTCGTGTACGGCAGGAGATTCAAGGGCGCTGAGGAGCGCGGCGCCGGGGCGGGATCGAGCGGTTCCGGCTCGACATCTGACGCCGCGGGGGCGGCCGCCGGCGAGATCAACGGGCGACGCACCGGATACGAGGGCGCCTACGGACGGGTGAGGGGTTCGTTGGGGGACCCCGGCGTGGTGGAGGCGTGGAGGAAGGAGTTCCCGATCCTCGCCCGGATCATACACGTGGGGAACTGCTCACAGAGCCCGCAGTCCCTCTGGGTTCGCAGGGGGATAGAGACGTACCTGGACAACTGGCTCACGGTCGGCATGGACTGGAACTACTGGATACAGGAAGTGAACCTGGCCAAGGCCGAGTTCGCGAAGCTGATAAACGCCGAACCTGACGAGATAGCCGTTTCGACGTCGGTGTCGGAGGCTGTGGCGTCGGTGGCGAGCGGGCTGGACATGTCCGGCAAGCGGAGAAAGATTGTCGCCACGGAAGCGGAGTTTCCGACCGTGGGGCACGTTTGGCTGGGACACCAGAAATATGGGTGTAAGGTTGAGTTTGTACCGGTGCGCGACGGCGAGGTCAAGATCGAGGATTACGAAAGGTACGTGGACGGCGAGACGCTGGTCACTTCTGTCACTCATGTCTATTACCAGACCGGGTTCAAGCAGGATCTCGAGAAGATAGGCGAGATAGCGCACAGCAAGGGATCCATTATGCTCGTGGACGCTTACCAGTCGCTCGGCACCGTGCCGGTGGACGTCAAGGCGCTGGACATCGACATATTGACCTCCGGGAACCTGAAATACCTCCTCGGCATACCCGGGATTGCTTTCCTGTATGTAAAGAAGGACCTGGTACCCAGGCTGAAACCCGCGGTCACCGGATGGTTCGGCCAGGAGAATCCGTTCGCGTTCAAGGTTCACTACCTCGACTATGCCAGTGACGCGCGCCGCTTCGACACGGGGACGCCGCCGGTGATGCCCGCGTTCGCCGCAAGAGCGGGGATGGAGATCATCAACGCCGTTGGGCCCAGGGAGATCGGCAGGAAGATCGAGGAGCTCTCAGCGCACTGTATTGACGGGATAAGGCGCCGCGGTCTCGCACTCGCGAGTCCCGTGGACCCGAAGCGCAAGGGGTCTACGACGTCGGTAAAGGTGCCGGACCCGCATGCCGTGGAGGAAGCCCTGAAGGAGCGGGGCATTATCGCCAGCGCGAGGGGCGACGTAATACGTGTGGCCCCCCACTTCTTCACGAGGCCCGAGGACATTGACACGGTCCTGGACGAGATCCAAGACGTTCTGAGGGGGTGAGCGGGTGATCATTTGCCGCGTCGTTGGCTCGGCGGTATCGACTATCAAGAATGAGGCTTTGCGGGGGTACAAACTCCTCGTGTGCGAGGAGGTGTCCCTTGACAGGTCCGGCAAACGACTCTCCGAGGGGAGGGGAGGCCTCTTCATCGCCGTGGACGCGAGCAACGCCGGTGAGGGAGACATGGTGGCAG
This sequence comes from Ignavibacteriales bacterium, assembly GCA_050260105.1. GTDB lineage: Bacteria > Bacillota > Sulfobacillia > JABLXB01 > JABLXB01 > SM1-B181. The sequence goes on from JBLNBR010000010.1 coordinate 9,603, forward strand.
TGGTACAGGACTCTCCCGCCGCTAGGGCGCTCAACGTGCCCAACGCCCCGGTAGACGCGGTTGTAGTGGCGATCCTCGACTCGGTCAGCATACACGGCGAGACGATCAAGGGAAAGGGTTGACGGTCTTAGTGAACGATGGTATGGGCGGGGGAGTCGTCCTCAGGACGTTCGCGTTCATTGACAGGATGCAGCCCCAGTACGCCGCCCTCACGGGAACTGTCATAAAGGGCGATGTCCCGGTGGCGGGTATGGCGGAACTCTACGTGGAGCTCGCCCCCGGCAGTGAGGCGTTCGGGATGATCAATGTGGCCGTCAAGGCGACGGACGCGCGGCCGGGCTTCCAGATCGTCGAGCGCGAATTCGGCATGGTGGAGCTTCACAGCCCGTCGGTCGAGTCGATCAGGGAAGCCGGGCGCGCGATGCTGGCCGCGTATGGACTCCAGGAGTCCGACCGCGTGAAGCCCGCGGTCGTGTCGTCCAAGATAATCAGCAACGTAAACGCCTACCAGGCTCAGCTCATCAACCGGTTCCGGCACGGGTCGCTGCTGGTGCCGTCGGAGACCCTGTTCATCATGGAGTGCGAACCGGCGGGTTACATCGTCATCGCGGCCAACGAGGCGGAGAAGGCCGCCAACATCAAGCTCGTGGACTTCGACCCCGTCGGCCGCTACGGGCGGCTATATATCTCAGGGAGCGAGTCCGAGGTCAGGGCGGCGTGCGATGCGGCCATCGGCGCCATCAGGGCGATCAAGGGAAAACAGATGCAGGGATAGCGGTGCTGAGACATCTTACTGAGACGGTCGTTTGGGTTGGAGCAGTGGTTCTGAATGGCGGTATTGAATAGCAGCTACGAAAGGCAGTGCCTATGAAAAGGTTCCTCACGTCTTTCGATATTGAGGTAGCACGGTCGGAGGGGCGGAGCGAGCTCGTCGTTGACCACGACACCGTGGTGACGTCGGTCGCCGAGGAGACGGCCAACCGGCTGGGGATTGCCCTCGTTCATGCGGGTCAGGTCGCGGCGGCCCCCCACGTGGCCGCGATCGTGAACCCCGGGTCGCCAGGTAGGGCATCCGGCGGACCGGTGGAGCGGTTGGATGGGCTGGACCTCCTGGTCAGGGGGGGAACGGTAGTCATCCCGGGCCACGGCACGTTGCGCGCGGACGTTGCCGTGCGCGGCGGGAAGATAGTTGCCATATCCAGCGGCCTGCCACTCGACCTGGCGGCGGGGGCCGCCAACGTACTCGACGCGAGTGGATTGTACGTCCTGCCCGGGTTGATAGATCCGCACATTCACCTTGGGATCTTCGGCCCACTGGAAGAAGAGGCCGCCACGGAGTCGGTCTCCGCGCTGATAGGTGGCGTGACGACCGTGGGGTGCTTCTTCGGTGGGAACGAGTCCCACCTGGAGAAGTTCGCGTCGCTCAGGGAGACTATAGAGCGGTACTCCGCCGTCGACGTAGTCCCCCACCTGGTGCTGGGTACGGAACGCCAGCTCGAGGAGATCCCCCGCTACGTGGACGATCTGGCGGTTACGTCGTTCAAGCTTTACATGTGCGGGGTCCCGGGTGTAGTTGACGAAGTGGACGACGCCTTCATGCTTGAGGCAATGAAGCGGGTGGCTGGGGCAAGCAAGCCCTCGGTAGTGTGTGTTCACGCCGAAAACGCCTCTCTCGTCAGGTGGTTCACGAGGAAGATCCAGGAGTCGTCGAGCGGAGCGGCTGACCTGGCGGATTGGGCTGATACGCACCCCAACATTGCGGAGGAAGAAGCGGTGCTCCGCGCAGCGTACCTCGCTGAGAAGTCGGGGACACCGGTCTACTTTGTGCACATCTCGACGAAGGAGGGCGTCTCGGCCGTCAGGCGCCTGAAGAAGGAGAATCGCTTGCTGTCAGCGGAGACGACATCGGCTTATCTCTCGATGACCAGGGAGTCCGAGCAGGGCGTGGTGGCCAAGATGCTCCCGCCATTCAGGGAGCAGGAGAGCGTCGACGCGCTCTGGGAGGGTGTCGGGGACGGGACCCTCGATACTATCGGCACCGACAACGTTACCATGACCCTGGACGTGAAGAACCCCCAGGCCGGCATCTGGAAGGCGATGCCCGGATTCCCTGCCCTGGCCACACACCTGCCGGTGGTGCTGCACGGGGGGTTGAGCAGAGGGGTATCCATTCTTCGCGTCGCCGAACTCATGTCGAGGAGGCCCGCCGAGATATTCGGGCTGTACCCGCGCAAGGGGTCCATGATGCCGGGTAGCGACGCCGACCTCGTGCTGGTCGACCCGTCGAAGGAAAAGGTGGTGGACCACCGCAACCTCGGGTCCAGAGGGGACTTCTCCCTCTACGAGGGCAAGCGGCTGCGCGGGTGGCCGGTAGCAACGGTGAAATCGGGGCAGATCGTCGTCCGGGATGGGAAGTACGCCGGATCCTCTGGAAACGGGCGACTCCTACGGCGATAGTGCACACGCCCTCCAACTATCGGTAGTCAAGGATATGAGTCCCCTCCAGGGGGCTTTTCTCGTCTGTCGGTGGATCACGTATTATCCCTGGCCGAGTGATTGTGTGGGGAAGAGACCGCTACCTCCTGTTGCTACAAACCTATGACAGTTGTAAACTATTGTCATGGATTAGTAGGGGGTGTGTGAACGTGAAATCCCCAATTGAGGCTGATATCCAGCGCGTTCTGCGGCAGCGTTCCGGCTATGCGAGGACTCGGGATTTCGAGATTGCAGGTATAGGCCGCTGGCAGCTCTCCCGGCTGTGTAAGGCGGGGGCGATAGAGAGGGTAAGACGGGGACTGTACCACATGCCCGACATGCCCGCAACCAATCATCGCGGCCTGGTGGAAGCATGTATGACGGTGCCCGGCGGAGTAGTGTTCCTGCTGTCAGCCCTGGCGTACTATGACCTTACGACTTTCAGTCCATGGCAGGTCCAGATGGCTGTCAGCCGTAGGGAGCGAGGATCAGCGCTGCGCATCGGCACAGTCCGGCTTCACGTCCTCTCCGAACGATATTACGAGCCTGGGGTCTCTGTGATAAGGCTGCCATCCGGGGTCATCCGCATTTATGACCGGGAGAAGACGCTGTGTGACTGCATTCGCTATCGCAATAAGATCGGCCTTGACCTGGCTCTGGAAGGCCTGAAGAACTACCTAAGGCTACCGGACAGAAACATTGATAAGCTTCTTGGATATGGAAGGGTTTGTCGCATTGAGCCGCTGCTACGCAGATATCTGGAGGCGCTGCAATGAAAGACAGGGTGAAAAACCGCTCCGCCTCTGTTCGCAGCAGGCTCACGCGCCTGGCTAGGCTGCAACAATGCGATGTGGACAGGGTCTTCCTTCAATATATGCAGGAACGGCTCCTCTACCGCGTTGCCCACTCCAGATACCGAAACCGGTTCGTTTTGAAGGGCGGACTCCTGATCGCAGCGCTTCACGGCCCAAGGACTCGGCCTACCAAGGATATCGATTTGTTGGCTCGTCATCTTCACAGTGACGAGTCTGAGATGACGCAGGTTTTCCGCGAAATTGCCAGCATTGCTGAAGATGACGGCGTTACGTTCGATCCCTGTTCGGTCTGCGTCGAGCGTATAGCTGAACAGGCGAGATACTCGGGGATGAGGGTAAGGCTGGACTGCTTTCTCGAACAGGCACACAAGACGCTGCAGATTGACATCGGCTTCGAAGATATCGTGTTCCCAAGGCCTGTCTCAATGGACTATCCTTCGATCCTGGACGATGAACCTTCTAGAATCTGGACGTATACTCTTGAATCTGTCATCGCAGAGAAGTTCGAGGCGATGCTTAGGTTCTCTCACATCAACAGCAGATTCAAAGATTTCTACGACGTCTATTGGCTCTCTCTCAATCACGGTTTTGACGGCCGGACTCTCCAGGAAGCAGTCTTCGAGACAACAAGCAGACGGGCTACCCCACTCGAACGGCAACCCGCTGTATTCGACCCTGAATTTGCTGGCGACACCGGGAGGGCGCGACAGTGATTGTCTTTCTTGTCTCGCGTTGGCATAGTGGCAATACCCCCGTTCTCTGAGGTGATGGCCGGGATTTCGGCATTCCTTGAGCCGGTATATAATTCGCTCTGTGACGAGGAGGAGTTCTTTGGAATTTGGATACCCTCACTGGCCCGGTGGGAGCGAACAGGCAACGGTGCTTAGTGGATAGACATCGCCGCGCCGATCATGTATGATGCATGTGCTGTTCGCCCACGTCAAGGATCATTCTTCGCCCGCGAGGGCGTTCAAGTGCGACAATAGATGAATGATAAGCAAGGTATAAGCACATGCCGGACAACGAGAGCCAGCTGAGAAACAGAATGGCCGCTATGCTGGCCATACTCAAGACCCCCAAGATTGCGCTGGCGCGCCCAGCGGTCAACCTGTTCCTGATGCGGTACATGGGGAAGTTCCCGCTGCAGAGAGTGGGCGGCAACATCATACTCCATTCCCACCTGCCGCCCGTGAACAGCAAGGCCTTTGCCCGGTTCGTCAACGAGCAGCTCGTTGGCAAGTCAACCGGCCCCTCCCATGCCCAGATCGGGCTGACCAATGCCTGCCCGCAGCACTGCAGCTGCTGCTACAGCCAGCGCCGCACCGGCCGGGCGATGGACACGGAGACAATAGTCAAAGCCATCCGCGACCTGAAGCGCCTGGGTGTTTTCTGGCTGGGTTTCACCGGTGGCGAGCCGCTGCTGAACCGGGACATCGTGCGGATTATCGCGAGTGTTGGCGACGATTGCGCCGTCAAACTGTTCACCACCGGCTGCGGCCTCACTAAGGAACTGGCCGCCGGTCTGCAGAAGGCCGGGCTGTACTCGGTCTCGGTGAGTCTCGATCATCAGGACGAAGCGGTCCACGACATGGGAAGGGGCTACCAGGGCGCCTACCGGGCCGCGCGGCGGGCCATAGACACCTTCCTGGACCTCGGATCGGTGCATGTCGGAGTCTCGGCTGTGCTGACCAGGGACATGATCAACACCAGCCGGGCGGAGGATTTTCTGGGGTTTCTGGAGGGCCTGGGCATCCACGAAGCCTGGCTCAGTGAGGCCAAACCCTCCGCGCCAACCTCCTGGGACAAGGAAGCGGTAATCACCGAGAGGGAACGCTTGAAGCTCGTGAAGCTGCAGGACCGGTACAACCGGGAGGGGAAAATGACTGTCAACTACCTGGGCCACTTCGAAGGCCGGGAGCACTTCGGCTGCAACGCCGGCCGCAAGATGGTCTACGTGGACGCCTTCGGTGAGGTCGGCCCGTGCGTGTTCACCCCGATGACATTCGGCAATCTGCGGGAACGGCCGCTGGCCGAGATCGTGCGGGAGATGCGCGAGTCCTTCCCACCGGGGGATAGTTGCTTCATCAACGACAACTTCGAACTGCTGAAGAAGTACCACCAGGGGCGGATGCCGCTGGGTCGAGAGGAGACGCTTGCACTCCTCAAAGAGGCCCGGTTCGGCCCTCCCGCAAGGTTCTTTCAACTGCACGACCAGGGGAACCGGGGGAGGCGGGCAAAATGATGAGATACTACCGGACCATCAGCCTGGCCGGAGCGCTGGGTTTTGCCGCTGCCGGCCTGCTTTTCCTGCTGAGACCGGATCAGGCAGTCGCCTATTTCGACCGCCAGGCCGGCCTGGCGGGGATGTTGGGTCTACCGCTTACGGGACTGCCGCTTACAGACACACCGCTTTCGGGCCTGAACTTCTATGTCGTGCTGGCGGTGGGTTACATGTACCTGGTGACATTGCTGGCAATAGCGATGTTCCTCCATCCCAGGCAGAGGGTCTACCCCCTGTTGCTGGCTCATGCGAAACTGGCATCCGCCGTACTGTCACTGTACTTCTTCCTTGCGCGATTACGCGCCCTGATCTTCCTGGCCAACGGTGTGGTCGATGGCGTGATCGGGCTGCTCGCCCTGTACTTCTACCGCGAATTGGGGAAAGCCGGGTCATGAACTGGCGGCTCGCGATCCTGCGGCTGTATCTGCCCCCAGCCGTCAAGCGCAACAAACTGCGCGAGTTGCTCTCCCTCACCGCCGATGCCTTCGGCTGCGCAGCGCCAGGCGTGGACACAGCCCCAATCATGGACGCGGCGCCGAGCATGGATGGTCTCAGCCATTGCGATTGCCTTCGCCGGTATGCCCTGTTCACCAGGGAGCAAGCGGAGAAGGCCCTGGAACGGGGGTCCGGCCTTCCGAAGATCCGGGACCGGCTATACCGCAACGCTCACCGGTTTGGACAGAGAATAAGACGACAACTGCGGGTCGCCACCCCGGAAGAAGCGGTCGCGGCTATGCGAATCCTCTACCGGGCGATTGGGATAGACCTGGCGGGGGAATTGCCGGGCGAGGTGGTGATCGACAGGTGCTTCTTCAGTGATTTCTACTCGGAAGAGGTCTGCCGGCTGATCTCCGCCCTGGACGCCGGGGTCGCCGCCGGGATTTCCGGCGACAGTAAACTGGAGTTCTACCAGCGCCTTACCGGGGGGTACGACTGTTGCCGGGCGCATTTCCGGTTCAAGGAGGATGCAAGGTGAAGCAGGCCGTCGTGGTCGGTAGCGGCGCGGGCGGCGCCACCGTGGCCAAGGAGCTGCAGGGGCATTTCCAGGTTACCGTGCTGGAGGCGGGACGGGAGTTTCGCCCCTTTGCCCGCAACCTAGCCTCGCTGGAAAAGCTGAAGAGAACCGGCCTGTTCTTCGACGAGCGGGAAATCCAACTGCTGTTTCCGACCATGCGCATCAGGAAGACGGTGGGCCGGATGGTGCTTGTCACCGGCATGGGGCTCGGTGGGACAACCACAATATGCGCCGGTAACGCCATCCGGATGGATCAGGACCTGCGGGCCTTGGGCATCAACATGGACGCCGAGTTCGACGAGCTCTACCGGGAAGTACCCGTCACCACCAACCACCAGGCACACTGGAGGGAAGCGACCCGGCGCCTGTTCTGCATCTGCCAGGAAATGAACCTCAACCCCCAACCCATTCCCAAGATGGGACGATACGAGCGATGCGTCAACTGCGGCCAGTGCGTGCTGGGCTGCCATCACGGGGTCAAATGGGACAGCAGGCAGTTCCTGGATGTTGCCGTGAACAGAGGCGCCCGTGTGGTTACCGGCTGCCGGGTGGAGAAGGTCGTGCTTGAAGGCGGCCGGTCCACCGGCGTGCAGGCGCGGCAGGGGCGGCGTCTGGTGTTCCACCCGGCCGACCTGGTGGTGTTGGCCGCCGGCGGACTGGGAACGCCGGTGATCCTGCAAAACTCCGGTATCCCTTGCGAAGCGAGGTTGTTTGTGGACCCGGTGCTCTGCGTGGCCGCCGAATGGCCCGGCAGCATGCAAAACAGGGAAATGACCATGCCGTTTGTCGTGCAGAGAAACGGCTACATCCTGTCGCCCTACTTCGACTGGCTGAGCTTCTTTTTCAACCGGGACTACCGGTACCCCGCCGCTGACACTCTGGGTATGATGATCAAACTGGCGGATGAAAGCGTCGGCAGCATCTCTCCCACGAAGATTGAGAAGGCACTTACCGGGTTCGATCGCGCCAGGCTAAGCGAGGCGGTGGACGTGTGCGCCGAGATCTTCCGGCGGTTGGGAGTGCGGGTTGGACCAGAGAAAGAGGGGCTCTTCCTGGGCACCATCAATGCAGGTCACCCCGGCGGCATGCTGCCGCTCAGCGAACGGGAGGCGGCCACCCTGCGCCACCCCAGTCTACCGCCCAACCTGTACGTGGCCGACGCCACCCTGCTGCCCAGATCCCTGGGCAACCCGCCGATACTGACCATCATGGCACTGGCCAAGAGGATCAGCCAAATATGTACGAGGGACGCATAGACGAAACAGCGCAGCCGGCCTCGTGGATACTGGGCTGTAGAATGAGGAAGGGGGTAGCGACATGGAGTATCAGGTTGTAGAGACGGACAGTGGGAAGTACGTCGACTGCAAGGGCGTCATACGAAATGAACAGGATGCCGGCGACCTCGTGGCCGCTTGCGGCGAACACGAAGCCAACCGCCTGATGCTGTGCGCCGGGAACCTCACGGAGGATTTCTACAGACTATCTACCGGGTTGGCTGGCGCTGTGCTGCAGAAACTCGTCAACTACCATGTAAAGGCCGCGGCGGTACTGCCGCCTGAATTGGCTAGCCGGGGACGGTTCGGTGAAATGGTGCTGGAGTCAAACCGGGGAAACCATTTCCGCGTATTCGCCGGTCGAGACGAGGCCGAGCGGTGGCTCACCGGCAGCCCGTGATCTCGACGGGTCTGCCCTGGAGGCTGAAGCAGGCGTGATGTGCCTGGGCAATGCCGGTTGAGATGGGTTTGTCGAAAGCATCTGCAATGAGCTGGGAAAGCGGATGCCGGAGAAGGTTCTCGTGCTGCCATGCGCCCGTTACGGGCTTGAAGCTCACCATATGGGCAACTTCAAGCGGATTATGTTTAACGCGAACACAGCCCCGTTCACGATCGATAGTGTTCACGGCCGTGCTAGTGAGCGTGCAACTGAGAAGATGAGTCCCGAAGCCAAAGCCAGGTTCCGCCGGAAGGGCAGGGAACGGGACGAGATTGAGAGGCCACTAGTGGTCATGATGAGAGAGAGGGCCTCAAGGTCGTCAGCCTGCATCGTCCCTTCTCAGGCATCTGATCCCACGTTTCACCGTCTAGAATTCGGCCAGCAGCATTTTTGCGAATTCCACCCCACTGCTTGAAGAAGAAAGCAGTCCCGGTTCTAGTGCATTCGTCCCTGATGCGTCTTACCCAGTCGGCACTCATCGTGCGTGCTCCTGGGCCAGACTCGCCGCCGACAATGGCCCAATCAACTCCGTCAAGGTTCAGGTCAGGCAAATCGCCTAGAAGCGGCTCAAAGGACACGAATCGGACGGCAGCTTTGACTTGTCGGAGGGCTTCCACCCTGTATGTTACAGATCTCGACTCAACGGATACCCCTATCCATACATTATCAGGCCATTGGATCCGCCGCGAGACCTCCAGCAATCGGTCAGCGCGCTTAGTAAGCACCTGATAGCAGTGTTGTGGTGTGGACCGCATGGTTTGGACAACATCTTCGATGAACTTGAACGGGACGTCTTCGTGGAACAGGTCACTCATTGAGTTGACGAAGATGGTCCTGGGCGTCGTCCAACCTGCGGGCACTCTGAGGGAATCCGGATGCAGAGTGACATCGAACCCATGGTGGTACTTTGGGTTACCCATGCGCTGCAATCGGAAGGCTAGGCGTTCAGCGTAGCAGTGTCTGCAGCCTTCACTCACCTTTGTGCATCCAGTGACTGGATTCCATGTAGCCTGGGTCCACTCAATCTTGGAACGGTCAGCCATGTCGTTCACTCCCAAACCCATTGTACCACGAACATACGTTCCCCGTACTCTCTTAGAGAAAAGTAATTTGCAGGTGGTCAGCGAGTGTTCCCTGTCTGTGTGAAGGCACACGAATCAGGCCGACTCTCTCCATCTGCTTCAGGATGTCTTTATAGTTCTTCTTGATGAAAGGCCTGTCAACACTGTGGCGTTCGTGGATTTCTTGAACAGTCAGAGTCTGGCCCTTGAACTCACTTATCAGCATTTCCTGCAGATCATCCAGTGGACGCGAGAGCTCGAAGAGAATCCCTTGGCGCCTTTCTGCCGGGCAGTATTGAAATGTGGCTACCCCTTGTGCGGTAGAGGAGCTCTCTCTAGCCATTATCTCTTTCATGACGTCATACGCACGAAAGCTCTTGGTGGCAAGTATGAGGTGGTGGCTAGTCCGCGATCCCCTGTCGTTCTTGAAGCAGAAGGGAAGTACGTAGTTTGCGCCCATGTCTCTCAAAGCCTTAGTCAATTCCTCTACGATCATCGTCTCTCGTTGGCTAGGCCTAAGCCGATTGAGGGCCTCCCTCAGGGTCGCCGCCCGTTCTTCCCCAAAGAGCGCGTTCATATGTTCTTCAACGAGACTATTGCCTAGGCCCATATTGATGCGGTTGTAGTTGAAGAAGAAAATGCAGTCACAGCCCCAGTTCTTCAGAACGGAGTAGATGAGGCGAAGGGAGAGACCTTTGTAGCCCCAAGGATCCACAAACAACAAAGTCGGCACGAGCCTAATCCTCTCGAAAATCTTGACGATTTCGGTGCCCACCTTCTGGTTCTGGACGATCGGGCGATAGCGAAGACGGTCGATGCCCTCGATCCCGGATATGGCGCGTTCCAGTGAGGTGGTGTTGTCAGGATCTGCGTCGTTGAAGATGGTGATGAGTCGCTCCCTCATATCCTTGTCAGCGACGGCCTTTTGAAGAACCCTTAGCGGGGTAGAGACTGTACCGTCTTTGTACCGGCCCGGACCAGCGAAGAGATCAATGTAGGCTATCTTCTGGCCTGAGTACATGACAGCCTTTCTCTGTGCAGAGATGATGATCTTGGCCCATGACCATAAGTACTTGCTGACAATTGCCGCCTTTACCGCAGACTGCTCACTACTCTGGTCGAAGAAATCGTCCGTGGTCACCACGAACCCCTCCCGCCGCAAAATTCCGACAAGAGGGCTATTCGATGATCACCTGGCCCGTCCTCTTTCGGGTCGTCGGACGCGATGGCTGCCCAGAGACACTCGATGGAGCGTGCGGTGTTTCCTGCACAAGAAACGGAGAGGCGGCGCACAGAACGGCGCCCGCAATCGTTGTCCGCCAGGGGCGTTAGTGCACGGTGACCCGGAACACAGTCGCTCCAGGCTTGGAGTCTACGGTGATGTCTCCCCCGTGCGCCCTTGCGATCTCGCGCGCGATGGACAGGCCCAGGCCGGTGCCCCCTGTCGCCCGTGACCTGGATGAATCAGCCCTGTAGAAGCTCTCGAACAGGTGGGGGAGGTCGCCCCTGGCAATGCCGGGGCCGTCGTCACTGACCTCGATAATGAGCAGGTCTCCTCCGTGGTCCGGTCCGGCCGTGCGTCTTGCGGAGACGCGCGTTGCGGCTGCGCGTTTCGCTGAGATATGCACGTTGGATGAGGCGTACTTGACGGCGTTCTGCGCGAGGTTATGCACCATGGTCTCGAACCACTCGGGCTCGACATTCCAACTGCTGGCGCCATCCTGCGTCCCGGTACTCATCTCGATACGGATGCCCCTGGCGGCCGATTCACCTTCAAGACGCGCGGCCACGGAGGCGAAGATGCGGCTGAGATCGGTGGGGACCCGCTTGATGGTCGCCCCAAGTTCGTCGTAACGGCGCAGGTCGAGCAGCTTCTTGCCGAGGTCGTTGAGCCTGTCAACCTCGACGTCCACCTGCGAGAGGAAGTCGCGTACAGTGGCCGGGTCTGCGTCTGGGGCGTCCAGAAGGCCCTGCGCCAGGGCCTTGAGCGACGCGAGGGGAGACCTCAGCTCGTGAGAGGCGTTGTTGATGAACGTCCGCCTCATCGCATCCACTGAGCGCAGCCTCTCCGCCATGTGGTTGAACGCGCTGACCACGTCGTTTACCTCGCTGATTCGCTCCGGGGCCAGATTGCAGTCGAACCGCCCGCGCCCGACCGTCAACGCTGCTTCGCGCAGCCTCCTCAGGGGGCGGGTGATGGTCTCCGTTATGACGTAGGCAACGCCCCCGAACAGCGCCGCCACGATCGCGCCCGAGACCGCCAGCCTCGAACGCGCGGCGGTGAACTGCCGGTATATCCCATCTATGCTGGTGGAGAGGAATACCACCGCCCTGATGGTCCCGCCCTCGAACACCGGAACGCTCACGTACAGGGCCCTACCCCCAGGGGTGAGGGCCGCGCGCGTTTCGGTCTGACCCCCGAGCGAGAGGCCGACCTGTTCATGGGCCAATGCTTCGCCCAGCATCTCGCCGTATCCGTCGGCGATAACGGTCTTGTTGGTGTCGAGGAACAACACCCTCGCCTGCAGGTCGCTCGATAGGCGGGCTGCCAGTTCGCCCAGTTCTCTTGGTCCCCCGCTCAGGGAAAGCGCCTCCCGTAGCGACTCCGCTGCCAGGTTGGCTGCCAGGATCGCGGATGCCCGCTTCTCCTCAATGGCAGCACGGCCCAGGTCCCACAGCGACAGGGCTGCCATCAGGATGCTCACGAGCACCACTGTGACAGATATGCTCAGGAATACCCGCCATTTGAGACTGTTGAACAGTCTGGACAAGAAGGTCACATCCTGGGAGCGTAGTAGCCGACGGCCCACTGGGTCAACACGTACCTCGGACTGGTGGGATCGTCCTCGATCTTCTTCCGTAGGCGGCCCACGCACACGTCCACGGTTCGTTCATCGTAGTAGTCGTCACCCCAGACGAGGCGCAGGATGTCTGAGCGCGGGAACACTCGGCCCGGGTTCCTCACGAGCAGTGAGAGCACGTCGAACTCCTTGGGCGTGAGTTCGATTCTCCTGTCTCCAACCTGGGCGAAGCGCCCGATCAGATCGAGGCGCAGATCCCCGAGAGTGACGACTCCGGCGCAGCCGGCTCCGCTGCTGCCCGCTCCTACGCCGGCCCCGCTGCCGCCTGCAGGTGTGCCCACGATTCCTGTGACTACCGCGGTTCTGCGCAAGACGGCCCTTATGCGGGCGATCAGCTCCCGCGTGTTGAAGGGCTTCACCATGTAGTCGTCGGCACCGATCTCGAGGCCTACGATGCGATCGACGTCGTCGCCCTTAGCGGTCAGCATGATCACCGGCACGGCGCTATTGCGGCGCACCGAACGGCAGACCTCCAGGCCGTCGAGCCCGGGGAGCATCAAGTCGAGCACCACGAGGTCGTAATGCTCCCCTGTGATCTTGTTCAGGGCAGTCAGGCCGTCCGCGGCGGTATCGACGAGGAAGCCCTCACGCGATAGGGAATAGGCCAACCCCTTGACCAGGCCGATCTCGTCGTCAACCAGCAGGATTCTGTGCACGATCCAACCTCCGGCAACCGGGGTCACTCCGCGTCGCTCCGGGTCCCTCCGAGAAGATCCCTCATGGGGCGCACTCGAGTATTCGCCGGGGTGTCGAGAGTCATCCTTCTATGTCACACTTTCGTCATACTCTCGCAGGGGGTTTGTTAAGGTTGTCTGGTATAGTGGGGCGTGTGGGGAGGGAGTAGTGGTGAGAATGAAGCGTATCCTGGCCTGTCTCATGCTGCCGGCGCTTGCGGCGGCGATTGCCGGATGCATGCCGCTTGGTCCGCAGGCGGGACCTACTGATACTCCGGTGGACCCGAACCCGCCTGAAAAGAGCCTCACGGTCGTGCTCCATTTCCCCGACAAGGCAGGCAGATGGCTGGAAATGGAGCCTCGCCCTGTCAGCGGCAATGAGAGGCATGAGGTCATAGCCCTGGCAGAATGGGTGAAGGGTCCAAAGAGCCCGACCCTGGGGCAATTCCTCCCGGCCGGGACGACCGCTGAACTCGTGGAGACAAAGGACGGCACGGCGTTCGTGTCCCTGAGCCCGCAGATCAAGAGTGTCGACCAGAAGTATATGTCGCTGGTGTTGCAGGCCCTGGTCAACACAATGACGGAAGTCCCTGGCATATCGCGCGTGCAGATTCTTGTTAACGGCAAGAAGGAGGAGTCCCTGGCGAGGAAGATCTTCGCGGGGGAGCCGGTGCAGAGGGACATGAACTGCGTGGCCAGGCAGGGCTACAGGCCGATTCCCGATTACGACCTCGACGCCAGAGAGATGGTAATCACTGGCCTCGTCTCAGCCGTGGATACGGGGCAGATGACAATCTCGCTCACAAGGGTGAGGGTGCCGCCGGAGGTCTACTCCGGGAGCGGGCGAAGGCCGGTGAGGATCGAAGGCAAGAGCTCGGGCGGGGGTCTGGGCGGGGGCACGAGTGGCAACGCGGCTGCCGCCGGCGCACCGCAGTCCGCGGCGGTGGCGCGTCCTGCTGCTGGCGCGCCGCCTGCAACAGGCATGACTCCTCCTGCCGGTGATGTGCCGGTGAGGATGATCTGGCGCCCATCCGAAGGGCTATCCGTCCGGATGCTGGGAGACATTCAGACGCGCCCTGAGCCTGGCTCCGTCGTTCTGGCGATGCCGCTAAAGGTGGCGCCCGATGTAATCGTGCACGAGGAGGACGAGTCATTCGTGGAGCGCGAGATAGCGTTGAGTGACGTGGACGAGGGAGACATCGTCAGGATAATCCTCACTTCCGAGCGGATCGTGAGGTCCATTGTGGTGTGCTATCAGGAGGAGTGAGTGTGGCAACGACCCCGAGCCGTGGCCCGCGGGCGGGGTACGTCCAGGTATGGGTGCGGCGGGCACGGAGTGTGTGTCGAGTATAGCCAAGTATGGCCGAGTCATGGCCGGAGTGTACCCGGAGTGTACCCGGCGCGTGTGAGGACAGCGTGTGCTGTGTGGGTGGAAAGACCGCGCTAGTCATCTGCAGTCCCGAGGGGGCAATCGTACATGCGAACGCTCAAGGCCGTCATACTGTCACTGGCTCTGCTCCTTGCTATCGGGTCAATCGCGGGGGCGGTAGCCGGGACGGGTGTGGGAGCTAGTACGCGGCAGGTCACTTCGCCAGAGACTGGAGCGGTATCACGAAGGGGTGAGGAGACGGGCGGCAGTGCAAAGGATGCCACTGTAAGAGAACACGCCGCATCGGAAACCCCTGCCACGCAGGAGAGTGACAACGCCGGCGACGCGGCTGAAGATGACTCAGAACTCTGGGTCGAAGTGGATCAGTCTGAGCAGCGGGTGTTCATTCATCAGGGAAGCAAGGTCATCCGGACGTTCGTCGCTTCCACTGGGCTACCCGACAGCCCCACGCCAAACGGGACGTTCAGGATCGAGAACCGCGGGGAGTGGTTCTACAGCGGGAAATACAAGCAGGGCGGCAGGTACTGGGTGTCGTTCCTGAACACGGGGGAGTACCTCTTTCACAGCGTCCCCATGGACAAGAACCGCAAGATCATCGCAGAAGAAGCAGCCAAACTGGGGCAGAAGGCGTCTCACGGATGCATCAGGCTGTCTGTGGACGACGCCAGGTGGTTCTACGGGAAGATACCGGTTGACACAAGAGTTGTCGTCCATGAGTGAAGGAGCCACACCTTCAGACTGTCTGGCAGGACCGCAAGAGGCAGCGGCCAATCGCAATACCGGAGGGCCGGAAGGTTAATGTCTTAGGTAGTGGTGGAAATTCCCCGGAGTAGGGGTTGACATAAGCAGCCGCCAGTGGTTCCCTTCGGAGTTAGGAGTAATCGACTCTGAGGGGAGGAGACCATGTGGCAGCTGCCGATCAAAGCTTGTCACTTTTGGAGGCGATACGCAAGGCCGGAATTGAAGGGGACGTTGATTTTCTCAAGGAAGCCGTCCAGATGGTGGCTCAGGCGCTTATCGAAATGGAGGCTGCGGAGAAGATAGGCGCCGGCAGGTACGAACGGACCTCAGCCAGGGTGACGCACAGGAACGGTTCCAGGCTGAGGCCCTGGGTAACCAGGGTGGGCGAAGTCACGCTGAAGATTCCCAAACTCAGGCAGGGGTCGTTCTTCCCGAACCTGCTTGAGCCCAGGAGGATGACCGAGAAGGCGATCGTGTCGGTGATACAGGAAGCGTACATACACGGTGTGAGCACGAGGAAGGTTGACGAACTGGTCAGGGCCATGGGTCTTGACGGCGTGGACAAGAGCGCTGTATCCAGGCTCTGCTCGGATCTGGACGAGGTGGTGAATCGGTTCCGCACGCGTGGGCTCGAGGGAGCATATCCGTACGTGTGGGTGGACGCCACGTACATAAAGTGCAGGGACGACGGCCGGGTTATCAGCATGGCGTTCGTGGTGGCGGTGGGGGTAAAGGCGACTGGTGAGCGGGAAGTGCTTGGTTTCGACCTGGGTCCGAGCGAGGACGGCGAGTTCTGGCTGGAATTCCTGAGGGGTTTGGTCTCAAGGGGCCTGAGCGGGGTACAGCTCGTAATCAGCGACGCCCACGAGGGGCTGAAGAAAGCGATAGGGACTGTGCTGGCGGGGGCCACGTGGCAGCGGTGCACGGTGCACTTCATGAGGAATATACTGTCGCACGTGCCCAAAGGGTCGCAGTCGATGGTGGCGGCGTCGGTGAGGACGGTATTCGCCCAGCTCGACCAGACGAGCGCCCGCGCCCAACTGGCCCAGATCGCGAGGGTCCTCGAAAAGCGGTTCCCGCGGGTGAGCCAGATGCTGCTTGACTCCGAGCACGAGATCCTGGCTTACATGGCGTTCCCTCAAGAACACTGGAGGCAGATACGCTCCACAAACCCGCTGGAGAGGCTAAACAAAGAGATCAAGCGGCGCTCAGACGTTGTGGGAATATTCCCAAACAGGGCGTCAGCCTTGAGGCTCCTGGGAGCTGTGCTCATGGAGCAAAACGATGAGTGGGCAATTGGCCGGCGCTACTTCAGCCAGGAATCTATGAAGAAGCTAGAACGGACGTCGGTTGCTGAGGCAGAGCTCGCCCTGGCGAGCTAGTCCAAACACATTGTCCGAAGGGAGCTGCTGAGCCAATTCCCACCACTTGATGAAACGTGACCGCCGGAAGCCTGCTGTTGTTGTCCGGGTGTAATCGCTGACCTGATGCTATTCCCGAAGATGACTATTGCCTCTTGCTCGAGATGGGCAATTCAGGTGAGGACTATCGAACCACGATTGCTATGACGGCTGTGGGTCTGGAAGACTGCATACCCCTAACACCACTGAGCAAGCATTCATCAGCGTGATAGTGCTCCCGGTGGCTCGCGCAATCCCAGGATCGAGACCATAGGGTTTCTGAGTCCGGTGTCTCAAGGAGGTCTCAAGCCTGCAGCGTCGAAAAGGCGGAATTGAGGGTCGTTCCGCAGATCCGGGAATACCTTTAGCCTGGATAGGGTGGTGAGTATCATGATTGTTCCCGTCGAGCTCACCAATGAACACCTGTCAAAGTTAAGGCGGACGCAACCACATTCTGCTGTCGCTGAACTCATTTGGAATGCACTGGATGCAGATAGCACTAGAGTCACAGTGTTGCTCGACCCCAATCCATTGGAAGGGCTTAGTAAGATTCGAATCGTCGATAATGGTCATGGAATTGCCTATGACGGAGTATCCATGATGTTCGGTAGACTAGGAAGTACCCACAAACTAGTCGCCGAACGAAGCCCCTTGGGCAGGCTGTACCATGGCAAGTACGGCGAGGGGCGATACAAAGCCTTTGCACTCGGTTCGCAGGTGGAATGGCTGAGTGTCTTCAGACTGGGAGATGGATTATACGAGTTCTCGATTAGGGGCTCTACTAGTAACCTCAGGGAATTCACCGTGTCTGATGTGCGTCGGAGTAATGCGCCGGGAACGGGCGTTACGGTGACAATAGAAAACGTTGAGCAATCTGCCCTACATTTAGACGCTGCCCTTCTGGCAGACAGACTAACGACGCTCATGGCTCCGTACCTTCTGGCCTATAAGGGCATTGATGTGAGTGTGGACGGATACGGCGTTGACCCTTCTTCGGCCGCCGCAGCAATAGCCGATCATCAACTGTCGGTTGAGACCCGAAACAGGGGGACCATAAACGCAAACTTGAAGATCATCGAATGGAGGAGCGGGTCACACAAGAACCTGTATCTGTGTACCGCAGAAGGGATTGCTCTAGAAGAAGAACCCTCTGGAATACCGGCAGGTAGCATTTCTCACACTGCGTACGTGATGAGTACGTTTGTCAGTGACCTGTTGGCGGATGGCCTGCTGTCAGTGAGGAGTTGTGATGAAGCGTACGGTCAGCTAATGGAACAGGTAGACAGAGCATTACGCGATCACTTAAGGCAGCGACAAACGGAGAAGGCGGTCGAGGCAATTGAGGTTCTTAAGGCAGAGGAGGTCTATCCGTATCAGGGAGAACCGTCAAGCGACATCGAAAAGGCTGAGCGCCGGGTGTTCGACATATGTGCTGTTCGACTTCACCAGCACCTACCTGCCTTTAGAAAGGCTGAACGTAAGAATAAGAAGTTGACATTAGCCTTGATGCGTGAGGCACTCCAAACGAACTTCAGCAGTCTGCGGCGAATACTTCAGGAGGTATTGGATCTACCCAGAGAATTGCAGGATGAGTTTGCAGATATCTTGACCAAAACGTCTTTGGCGGCAGTCATTGGGACATCGAGAATGATTATGGATCGGCTAGAATTCCTAAATGCACTAGACCAGATGATTTACGGCAAAGAGTTTCACAAGAGCCTGAAAGAACGTAGCCAACTCCACAAGATACTTCTCAGCGAATTATGGGTATTTGGGGAGGAATTCCATTACGGCGTGGATGATTCCAGTCTGCGTAATGTGCTGAAAGCTCATCTCAACATTCTTGGTCGCAAGGAGCTGGCCCAAGAGGTTGATGTATCACAACTCAAGGACCTCAGAGATATTCCGGATGTGTGCCTCTGGCGACAGTATCCAACGGGGGCCGGGGATAGATTCGACCATCTGGTGATAGAGTTGAAAAGGCCCTCCAGAACTGTCAATTCGGAAGATATCAGCCAGGCTAAGAAATATGCTCGGGCAATATCGGAAAACCCTCGATTTGACAAAGTGAGAACTCATTGGACGGTGATTCTAGTTGGTCATGATCTGACTTCAGATGCAGAATTCGAGTGTGTTCACTCAGATCGACCCTGGGGGCTGGTTGTGAAACAGAACGGACTGGACGTGTGGGTCAAAAAATGGAGTCAAATCATCCATGATAACAAGGGCCGATTGGACTACTTGAAGAAGAGCCTTGATTACAACATAACAGACGATGCCGTGGGACTTGACTATTTGGCAAAGAAGTACTATCACTTAGTTCCGAAGATAGACAATCTATAATACCTGGATTTCTCGGGAAAGCCGAGAGCCCTAGGGGGGGCAAATATGGCGGTATCTGTCTCAATAATCAATATGAAGGGTGGCGTCGGCAAGACGACACTGGCGTTTAATCTTGCTGGCTACGCAGCCTATGATCGCAGACTGAAAGTGCTGTTAGTCGATCTTGACCCGCAGGCAAACCTAAGCCAGTATGTCTTGGGCCGCAAAGGATACAAGAAGCTGCTTGACGACTATTCCCCGACCGTGTTTGATGTTTTCGAGCAGTTCACACCCGTTGCCCGTAAGAATAAAGCTCCCAATAAGATCGAACCTCAGGAGGTAATCATCAAAGCGCGACCTCATTGGGGCAGCAGCCAAGGGTGCATTGATCTGATACCGTCCCGTTTGGAGCTCTTTTGGACTCTGAGGAACCCCACGGGGAAAGAACACTTGTTGGCGAGGTTTATCGGGAGTATCAGCGAAGAGTACGACTTGATTCTGATAGACTGTGCGCCAACCGAATCCATCCTGACGACCTCAGCATATCTCTCGAGCGATCACGTAGTTGTTCCTGTGAAACCCGAGTTTCTCGCAGCCATCGGCTTACCCTTACTAGTTCGCTCACTGGAACTATTCAAGCAATCGTATGAAGACCAGCGTATTGAAATGGCCGGGATAGTATTCAATGACGCGCGAGACAACCCTGAACACGACCTTTCTCGCTCAGAAGTCAAAGACTATGCCAGTCGCCAGGGGTGGTACGTGTTCCAACACGAGATCAAGCACTCCGACTCCTACCCACGGGGGGCAAGGACGAGCACGCCAATTTCGAGAACTGACTACGCTCGTTGGACGGTCACTAAGGCGTTTCGTGATTTTGGGGCGGAGTTCATAGGAAGGGTGGGTTTACCGTGAAGAGCACACAGGAGCTTCTACTGGAAGTTCTGCTATTAAGACTGCGATACAGTGACAATGATCTCAGGCTCGTTACAGAGGTCCTCAAGAGCCAGGAGCAGGAGCCGATTTGCACCCTTATGAGAGAGCTTGCGCGATTTGAGGGCCTCTCCGCCAAGAAACAAACGTCGAGGCCAAGTCGACTACCGGATCCCTTGGCTCAGTTGGAGAAGAGCAATCCGGAGCACTACGCTCTTGTAACGCAGTTTCGGGAAGACCTGCTTACTAGGCGGCTGCTTCCAACTCCTTCTGAGCTCAGGAGGCTAGCCTCCTCGATGGGAGTAAAGGATCTTCCCACTAGGCGCAGAGAGCAGGCAGTAAGGATTCTGGTCAGGAATCTGGCTGCAGTGTCATTCCAAGAAGCCAAGACCCTAATCGACAACGAGCTGCAGAGAAAGACGGTGGGTGACACTAGCTATGCGGACCTGGCGAATACCATTCTCCATCGCACTCCGTGAGAGCCCCGCGATTCACTTCTGCATGGCTGACTGTTGATTCTGTCGTCTGTCAAACGGCGGAAGGACTAGTTGGTTGGCGTAACTGAAGTGGGTGTACCATACTTGGAGGCTGCTGTGGACGAACAAACGCGGTACGTCTACCAAACCAACGCCGAGGCATTCAATAAACAGTACCGCTCCGTCGAGCCGGTGGAGCTATACAACCTCATCACTGCCTTCTTCCACCGCGGCGAGCCGACGGTGGACATCGGCGCCGGCAGCGGCCGTGACGTCGCATGGCTGAACGCGAACGGCTACCCCTCCGTTGGTTACGACGCGCTCCCGAAAATGGTAGCCGAAGCGCGGGCTTCGTATCCCGGCATCGATGTCCGGGAGGACAGCCTGCCCGATCTCAAGGCAATTCCAGACGAGACGTATTCCAACGTGCTCTGCTCTGCCACCATTATGCATCTGGCCAGGCAGGATCTCATCGCGGGCGCGTTCAACCTGGCGCGGATACTGAAGCCGGGAGGGCGGCTGATCGTCACGTACAGGCCGGGCGCGGGAGGTAGTGAGCGCGAGGCGGATGGCCGGCTTTACACCGGCATCCCACCAGGGAAGCTCGTTCTGCTCCTCGAATCCACGGGGCTGAAGAGCCTTGCCGTCCTCAAACAGGCGGATGCCTGGAGACCCAACGTAACCTGGCACGTCATCGTCTGTGAGAAGGGGACCGGAGCGGCGGCTCATGGGCTGAACCGGATACAGAGCGTGCTGGTCCAGGACAGGAAGGTTGCCACCTACAAGTTCGCCCTGATTCGGGCGCTCTGCCAAGTGAGCCGCTACGAGCCCCACGTGGTCAGGTGGGGTCAGGACGAGGTGTACGTTCCGCTGGCCTCTCTGGCCGTGAGGTGGCTCATCTACTACTGGCCCGTGGTCAACGCCCCCGATTTCATCTCGCAGATGCACGGCGAGAAACCCGGCGGCAAGAATCTCATCTCTTTTCGGCGAACGATACAGGACCTGGCCGGTTCCTTCGGACTGGATGGACTGTACGCGCTGCTCAACCACATCGACGAGGAACCCGATTTGTATGCCACCAGCCTGAAGCGGATCGCCGACGCCATACGATGGGGGCCGGTCACCTACGCTGGCACAAGGGGCCCCCGTCTCTTCCGGTTCGTGCGCAGGCTGCACAGCCAATACGGCAGCCAGTTCGACGACACCAGCCCCGATGACCCCTTCGGATGGGTCGTCGTTCCGCAGCCTATCTGGATGGACATCTCCCGCTTCGACCACTGGATCGAGGACAGCATCGTCGTCAGGTGGGCCCAGTTGACTGTCGAAATGAACCCCGACATGACCATGAGCGAGATCCTGCCCCTTCTGATGGGGAACCCAGGGGCGAAGCGCGGCACCGATGAGGTCCGGGAAATCCTGCGAGGGGCGGACGCAGGACTTGAATGCGTCTGGAGTGGGCAGTTCCTGAAGGGCGACTACAACGTCGACCACGTTATCCCGTATTCCGTCTGGGGTAACAGCGATTTGTGGAACATGCTTCCCTGTCTGCCGCGCTTGAACAACGAGAAGCGCGACTGCCTGCCAACGCAGAGGCTTCTCGATCAGCGTGAAGATGCCATTGATTACTACTGGCGAGTCTATCGCTCGCGATTGCCCAAGCGGTTCGACACGCAGATACGCCGCGCCCTGGGTTCGTCCACGATGTCCGCAAGATGGGAGAGACTCGCGCTGTCGGGTCTCAAGGAGACGGTGGAGAAGCTCGCCTCAACGCGGGGCCTGGCCCGCTGGGAACCACGCCTCTAGACGGGCTATTGCTCCTTCCTCGGTGCGCAGCCCCCAATCGCGGTAGAGATCGGCAGATCCGGCCCCGAATCCGTTTGAGGCAGTATCAGCCCGGTCACGAAATCCACCAGGGTCGTGGGGTTTCCGACGAACGCGACCGTGACTAAGGCTTTCTCCTAGAGGGTCATGCCGCCACAGTCTTGTCGCGGAAGCCTCCATCATGTATCATGTCAATCAGAATTAACATACTATCCGAGAGGAGGCGACATGTGCCTATGGGAAATGTCAAATTGCGCGTACGCGAATACCGTGAACTGGCCGGAATGACTCAGCAGGCTGTGGGCGAAAGACTTGGTGTAACGAGACAAACAGTCGCGGCATGGGAGAAGGGCGATTCTACGCCCACCTTGGCCCAGCTCTTCCGATTGACGGAGGTCCTGGGAGTCCAAGCAGACTTGCTGCTGAACGCTTCCCCGAAACCAGAACCGGCCTTCCTGTTCCGTGCTGATAAACCTGAATCTTTGTCACCAGAGATGCGAGCACTCCTTGCGCGGAAGGCGACGGACTATGCTGCAGTCGAACGGATAATGGGTTTGACACCACTGCTCCCTGAATCCCGCCCCCTGGACGCATATATGCCTGACGTAGTTGAGGCCGCCGCTGTAGAAACCCGCAGGTGGCTTGGCACAGAAGCCGGCCCACTCTGCTACGCGTTGTCCTTGTTAGAGGAGAAGGGTCTCAAGGTCATCCTCCACCAGATGCCGCCGGAGGTGTCCGGCTTCTCGGCATTCGACGAGGAATTGGGTGGAGTCGTCTTTGTAAACGCCAGTCACCCAGTGGAACGCCGGTCCTTCACCGCGCTTCACGAAATGGCTCATCTGGTTTTCCACCGTCGGGAGTACCAGCACCCCGTCAGGGAGAAGAGGGGCGATCCCAAGGAAAAGGCAGCGAACCACTTTGCCGGTGCAGTCCTGCTACCACGGGAAGTCCTTGAGAGAGAACTCAGACCACTCCGCAGATCTTCAATTCCAGAATTGCTGCTTCAAGACATGAAGTGGCGCTACCACGTCAGCATGCGCACGATCCTGCTTAGGGCCGAACAGCTTGGGCTGATCCCGAGAGGGCAAGCGGGCAAGCAAATCGGTTCTCTCAAGAAGAAGTATGGGACTGACTATGAACCACCGGATCTGCCCGAGCCCAAGGGATTGACTCGCCTCAAGCGCTTGGTCTTCGAGGCACTGGCGGGCGAAAAGATTACAGTATCCAGAGCCTCCGAAATCCTGGGGGCGCCGTTGGCCGAGGTGCAGGCGACCTTGGCACAATGGACCGAGGGTGAACAACCATGATCATGCTGGTGGATGCGATGGTGCTCATCGACCTTGAGTACGTCGGCGGAATCAGCCTCCTGCCGCAGATAGGCGCCACGGAGGTGATGGATGTGGTGCTTGCAGAGTGTATTCACCCCAGCCAACCGCTCCTGGAATCCCACGTGCGAGCAGCCGGCATCTCAGTCATCCGATCACAGACCGAATGGCTTTTCGAGGCCCTGGCGCTGAAGACCGATGCTCTGAGTGCTCAGGACAGCCTGAACCTGTTCTATGCCAGGACATTTGGGCGCACCCTCCTCACCAACGAGAAGGCCCTGCGGCAGATGTGCGAACGTCTTTGCGTCCGCGCCCATGGGACTCTGTGGCTCATCGAACAGGCATTCACCGGAAACCTTCTACCAGCGGCAGAACTGTGCCGATGGCTGAGGGCACTCCCCGAATTCGGGCGCCGCCTCCCCCGGACAGAGACTCATCGTTTGTCCCGCTTATTGGGTTGCTGACTACCACAGCGCTGCTGCCGTAGGGCCTCTGTGTAGTGTTCCGAGCGTCCCGAATCAGGATACGGAGGCTTCAGATACCTTTCCACGACGGCCGTGATTAGCGGCGCTAACTCGTTCAGATGGTCCTTGATGAATTGCAGTGATTCGCCTTCCTTGACGAGGTCGCAGAGATATACAAGACGATCGCGGAAGCGTGCCATCTGCAGGTAACTGTCCTTCAGTTCCGGGGGAAGAAGCCCCCGTTCGACGGCCACCAGCACGACCTCGCCGTACGACTTGGGAAGCCCCCAGCCTTCTTGTGCAATGATGTGGGCGCATAGGTCAAACGAGGCTTCAAGCGCGACCTGAATCATGCGTGCGGCCGCCGGGGCGCGCAGGGCGTCTTCAAGGAAGGTCCGTTCGTCCATGGATAGGAACTGCTCCAGGTCGCGCATCTGGGAGCGGACGTACTGCACCTTCTGCCGAACCTTGTCCAGGTCAATCGTCATGAGTACTCCTCCCGGATTGCCGAGTCCCAGTCGCGGTAGGTGGCTGCCAGATCCGGCGCGACATCCGCGTGACGCAGTATCACCCCAGCCACGAAATCAGCCAGGGCTGCAGCATCTCTGCTGAACAAGGCCCTTCCGGTCTCAAGGATGCGCATCTGCAGTGTAACCGGAACGGACCGGAGGTTCACCACATTGATGTCGTCGGTCTCCGCGATTCTCGCAAGCTCCGCACTCACCGCGAGCTCACGATGCAGATCCCACTTGTGGCCCTCTGCAGGTAAGATCGCCATGTCCACGTCAGACAGGGGAGTCTGGTGCGCTGTGCCCAGAGACCCGAATAGATAGAGCGCGAGGATGTCGGCTTCGCCCTCACAATAGCGAGCCATCTCTCGAAGCTGCTCCTCGGTGATATTAATCAGACTCGGTGTGCGGGAGACTCTCACAAAGGCATCCCCTCGTGCAGCGACTACTCAGATACTCTGGTCATCTACATGGTATCCTATTCCAACACAAGCCCACTGTCCAACTCCCCTCCCGCGTGCACGTCCATGATGAGCCGCATTTCTTGTCCACGCTGCAGGGCTGGACCCAGGCCTTGCCGAATACGGCAAGCGGCCGGCCTTTGCGGAGTCGCCACAGGCGTAGGGTCCCGCGCGCCGGGCGCCGCGAGCCGCGCGCCGCGCGCCGCAAGCCGGGCGCCCGAGAGACGTTCAAGCGCGCCGACCCCGGGGAATCCAGGAGGGCGAACAGCATGAGTGACGTTGAGATCTACTACTTCTCTGGCAGCGGCAATTCCCTGGCGGTGGCGCGGGATGTCGCGCAGAGACTGAACGCCGGGCTCACTTCCATCCCCTCCTTGATGGACCAGGAAAGCATCCGGAGCGACGCCGGCGCCATAGGCCTCGTATTCCCGCTCTACGACTTCAAGCCTCCGAAGATAGTCGAGCAATTCGTCTCGCGGCTCGCGGACATCGAGTCCAAGTACATATTCGGAATATGCACCTATGGAATAGCGCCTTCTCAAGGCATGAAGCGCCTTCAACGGGTGATTGCCGGCCAGGGCGGGCATTTGTCTGGAGGATTTGCCGTGGGCATGCCCCACAACGCCATTGGCTCCAGTGCGGTTCCCGAGAGCGAGCACCGGAAGATGTTCGAGGCGTGGAAGGCCAGATTGCCGGAGATATGCGAGTATGTGAGCAACAGGAGAGAAGGCCGCCTGGACTCGAGCGTTCTGTTCTGTACCCTCTTTTCCCTCGGATTCATAAGAATGGCGCCCTCGGTGTTCAAGTTCCTCACGCACGTCTTGTTCAAGGGAGTAGATTCGCTCTCATTCAATACGAACGACAGCTGCACCGGCTGCGGAACGTGTACGAGGGTCTGCCCAATGGACAACATTGAAATGCTCGATCATCATCCCAGGTGGTCAGATCGCTGCACTAGTTGTTTCGCGTGCCTCCACTGGTGTCCGAACGGGGCAATCAGGCCGGGTGGGATGGACTTCGGCATACGGAGATATCGCCATCCTGACGTGACTGTCTCAGCCATGATGAGGAGTGAAGCCCGGCTCGAGCCCAATACGCAGGGGTAGGCAAAGCCTCACGAACCTCAACCGCCGGCCTCCATCGCCTCCAGCCCGGATTGAATGGCCGCAATCTCGGCCAGGAACCTGTCGGCCTCCCTCCGGATGTGGTCCCCCAGTACCGGCGTGGATACCACGCTGAGCATCTTGCACTGGAGCAGCAATTCAGTTGGCAATTGCTGAAGGAAGGAAAATCGCCTGAAGCGTTGAAGACTTTAGCGTCATTAAAACCAGTTTATCTACGCTGGAGCACGTCACTGGCGAGTCGTGGAGACAGGGGGCGAAGGAGGAAAGGATGGATCTATCCGAGACAATCCGGCGAATCCGGAGTGAGCGGCAAATGTCGTTGAAAGACCTTGCGCAAGCAACGGGGATAAGTGACTCCATGCTGAGCCAGATCGAGCACTCGCGGACCAGCCCGTCTGTTGGAACGCTCAAGAAGATCGCGGACGCTCTTGGGGTGTCGGTTGGCTCACTGTTTGACGGGGGTTCCGAAGGGCAGTCTAGAGTCGTGCGATCCGCGCAGAGGAAGACTCTGATACCACCTTGCAGCGGCATCAGGTACCAGCTGTTGGTACCGGACCTTCAAGGCGATCTGGAATTCATATACGTGTCCTTTGAACCCGGCGCCGATACCGGCGAACCCCTGTTCGTCCACAGGGGGGAGGAGGCCGGAGTGGTGCTGAGCGGCAGTGTTCAGGTAACCGTCGGGGACGACGTCTTCACACTCAATCCCGGCGATAGTATCCGATTCGATCCTTCCATACCGCACAGATTCCGGAACGCCGCCGATGAAGTGAGCACCGCAATCTGGGTAATCACTCCGCCATCGTTCTAGCCTGCTGCCTGTGGTCGCACACACAGTCCGCAACCCGGCCGGCAAGCGCCGGCCCGCCGGGTTGCCTGGGCGCACAGTGGAGGAGAGGTCAATGGCACTTGGGTACCGGGGTAGGATACTCCGAATTGACCTGAGCGAGGGGACTGTTGGAGTGGAGGAGCGGGACGAGCGGTTCTACAGGACATACCTGGGTGGCAAAGGGTTTGTAGGATACTACCTGCTGAGAGAGGTGCCCAGCGGCGCGGATGCGCTCGGCCCCGAGAACATCCTCGTGTTCACCACAGGAGTCATGGGCGGTACCAGCGTGCCGGGCTTCTCGCGTGTAGTGGTTGGGGCAAAGTCACCACTAACGGGTGGGTACGGCGAGAGCGAGGTAGGCGGCTCCTGGGGCGTCGAGCTGAAGAGGGCTGGGTACGACGGACTGGTGATACGTGGAGCCAGCAGGACTCCGGTGTACATCGCGATAACCGGCGACGGCGCCGAAATCAGGGATGCCCGTGAGCTCTGGGGCGCAACCACAAGCCAGGTCGAGAAGCGGATTGCGGAGAGGTTCAGGCGCAGGCCCGCGGTCATGAGCATAGGTCCCGCAGGGGAACGGCTGGTGAGGTTTGCTTGCATCATGCAGGGGGAGAGGGATGCCGCCGGTCGGTGCGGGATGGGCGCCGTCATGGGCGCCAAGAACCTCAAGGCCATCGCCGTGCTGGGCTCTGGAAAGGTCGCCGTCAAGGATGAGGACGGGCTCAAATCGATAGCGTCCTGGTTTGCCCAGGACTGCAAGAGGAACCCTCCCAGTGTCAGCCTGACTGAGGGGGGCACCACCGCTCTGGTCGGGCCGCTGCAAGCGGCCGCGATTCTGCCCACGAGGAATTTCGCCTTCGGGCAATTCGATGGATGGAAGGCTATAGCGCGGCTGAGCAAGGGATGGGACGCTTACGAGATGATGGGCAGGGGCTGTTGGGGCTGCCCCATACGATGCAAGCGCACCTTCAGGGTCACCGGCGGCTCGGCCGGAGACGGCGGCGGCGAATGGGTGGCGGGACCCGAGTACGAAACCGTGGCGGCCTTCGGGTCGAATCTGTGTGTCGACGATCCAGTGACGATCCTCAAGGCCAACGTGTACTGCAATGAGATGGGAATGGATACGATCTCAGCCGGCATGACGGTGGCCTTTCTGATGGAGTGTTGTGAACGCGGACTGATTGATGACGGCGACCTGAATCACCTGAAGGTGGGATTCGGCAACGCCTCCTGCGTGCTGCCCGTCCTGGAACTCATCGCCGAACGAAAGGGCATCGGCGACTTGCTTGCTGAGGGTAGCGCGAGGGCGGCGCAGAGAATCGGGAAGGGTAGCGACGCATACGCGCTGCACGTGAAGGGGCAGGAGTTGCCCATGCACGACCCGCGCGGGAAGGCGGGTGTGGGCCTTGGGTACGCCCTGGCGGATCACGGCGCCGATCACATGACGGCGCCGCACGACACCATGTTCACCGAGGAAGGCTCATACGGGCTCACAACGTGTTCGACGCTGGGGCTGCTTGACCCGCTTCCGGCGAGGAGCCTCGACCACCGGAAGATAAGGCTGTACCTCTACGGCCAGATGTGGTGGGACGTCCTGAAGTGCCTGGGAGCGTGCTTCTTCTGCGTGGCGCCCAGGGGGCTCATGCCCGTATCCACTGTCATAGACGGCGTGAGGTCTGCGACCGGCTGGGATTTCAGCCTGTGGGAGGCGATGAAGGTTGCGGACCGTGCGGCTTGCATGGCCAGGGCGTTCAATGTCAGGGAGGGCTTCGGCCCCGAGAGTGACCGGTTGCCATCCAGACTATTTGAGGGATCGGGTGACGAAGGGGCGGGGAATACGGGTATTTGCCCCGAGCAGCTCAAGCAGGCGATTCACCTCTACTACGACATGAGAGGTTGGGACCCGGGTTCGGGGATTCCCACCAGTGCAAGGCTCAAGGAGCTGGGTATAGATTGGGTGAGCTCGGCGCTGCGGGAAGACTGACGGGCGTCCCTCGAAGACAGGGGGACTCCCGAGCGCGGATAGCGCTGATGAACGGCCTGCACGTGTACGACCGGCGGCAGAGGCGAGTCATAGTCCTTGACAGGAGCGGCGCTACGGTCCGAGAGGCTCTTGGCGACGCTGGAATCCCCGCCTGCGCGGTCTCATTGGTAGTAGCTGGCGACACGCTGGTAAACATGGATTACGCTCCTCTCGATGGCGAGGAGGTCTGTGTCTATCCGCCGTCGGACGGGGGATGATGCCCTGGCGGCCCTCCGGCGCGTGCGATGGCAAGACCAGTTGCGCAGGGGGTGGGGCCGGAACAAGTGAGTGAAGTTTAGTTCATCAAGAAAATTAGTATAGATAGAAGGAAATTCGCGATTCACGTCAAATCCGGGCGGTTAGACAAACTGTCAGAGAACTGGATGAATAGCTAAGAGCGTGAATTTGCGGGTAATGAAGGGGTTTTTGCAGGTGGCGAAGTCTAAGATACTTGGGACACTCAAGGAGATTGTTCCGGCGCTTGCAGCGGCGCTGGGCCCGTGCTACGAAGTCGTGCTGCACGATTTCTCTGATCTGGAGCACTCCATCGTTGCCATCGCTGGCAATATCACCGGCCGGTCACCCGGCGGATCCATCACAGACGTGGTTCTGGGCGAATTGAAGAAGGGCAACACGCGCGACCTGATCGGATATCCCAACACCCTCAATGACGGGCGCCTCCTGAAATCGTCGACCATCTTCATAAGAGACGACGATGGATCGCCACTGGGCTGCCTGTGCATAAACCTTGATTGTACTGCTCTGGTCGGGGCTGAGAAGGCAATCCGGAGACTCACAGAGACACGGTGTCTCGCTGAAAGCGGGCGAGGAGAGAGTTTTGTAAACGATGTCGCCCAGCTTGCAGCCACTATGATCAACCGTGCCGTGGAATCCATTCCCAAGCCTGTCGCCCTGATGACCAGGCAGGAGAAGATGCAGATAGTCGAGATGCTTGAGCAGCAGGGATTATTCATGATCAAGGGAGGGCTGGAAGCCGTAGCCAGCGCGCTGTCCCTGTCACGAGCCACAATATACACGTACCAGGAAGAGCTTCGCGGAAGGCGGCTGTCTGAGTCCGAGGACAGGGCATGACTTGCATACTTCGTGAGCGGGAGATGAGGAAGGGTGCACGGCGGGAAAGAGCCGATTCAACTCGATGAAGTCGCATCTGTCAGAGGCGCCCGGCAGGATGGATACATCCGCGTCGCGCTCAAAGCGGATGGGTCGTGGGTGCGTATTCCGGTCATCATTGTAAGGGGTCATGAAGATGGGCCCACTTTGCTGGTTGATGCCTGCACTCACGGGGACGAATACGAGGGCGCGGAGGCCGTAATTGAGACCGCGAACACGATCGACCCCTCAAGGTTCAGGGGAACCCTCGTGGGGGTGCCGGCAGTCAACTTCGATGCCTTCTGCGCAAACACCAGGTGGTCGCCGATCGACCAGACGAACTTGAACCGGGTATTCCCCGGCGGTCCGGACAAGTACATCACCCCCAGGATCGCCTTCACTCACTTGCAGCGGCTCATCAGCAGGGCGGACTATCTCATTAGTTTTCACGGTGGCGGCGTAGTGCTCCACCTCGAACCGATGGCGGGCTACCTGCCCTCGGAGGGAGAACTTGGCGACACCTCTGCGAGAATGGCCAGGGCGTTCGGCACGAAGGTCATCTGGAGGATGCAGAATCTCCCCTTTGAGGGCATCAGCACAGCTGAGGCGGCCAAACTGGGTATACCAGCGGTTCTCCCCGAGATCGGTTCCCACTGTTCAAGGCTGCACGAAAGGCGAAAGAACGTCCACCTCTGCGCAAATGGGATTCTGAACGTCATGAAGTGCATCGGAATGATGGACGGGGATATTCAGCCTGTCGAGAGCCAGATCGAACAGGAGATGCACTACATCCACACAGGCGCCGGCGGAATCCATATTCCCCTCAAAGGCGTACTGGAAACGGCTGAGAAGGGGGAGGTGTTGGCCAGGATCACAGACGTTTTTGGCAGGACGACGGCCGAGGTGAAGGCGCCATTTGACGGAGTCGTCGTGGGGTTCTGGAGCGTACCCGTAATAGGTCCTGGAGACTGGTCGTATCTCTTCGGCAAGCTCGTGTGATGGCGGGAACAGACTCTTGGAGAAGGAGGCGCGAAGATGGAGTACCTGAATATCGCTAACGGCTTCCTAATGTGGCTGACATGTGGAATCTGTGTAGCTCTCGTTCTGGTGCAATCGCTGATATTCGTCCGCAAGTCGCTCGCGGACGGGGCGAAGCTCGGCATTTCAAATGAACAGGTATCCAAGGCAATGCGATCGGCCGCCATCTCATCGATCGGCCCGTCTATGGCGATAGTCGTGGGCATCATCCCGCTGCTGGTTTCAATGGGCGGTCCCGTGTCCTGGATGAGGCTTTCCGTCATAGGGTCCGTCGCCTACGAGCTGATGGCCGCCGGTTTCGGCGCCAGCGCCATGGGGGTGACGCTCGCCGGGAAGGATATGAACGCGGTCGCCTTCGCCAACGGCGTGTGGGTCATGAGCCTGGGCTCCGCAGGATGGTTGCTGTTCACGGCCTTCTTCACTCACAGGATGGAAAGCTTCCGCAGCGTACTCGCTGGTGGAAGAAAGGCCTTGATTCCCATCGTCTCCGCGTCGGCGATGCTCGGCGCCTTCGCTTACCTGGACGCCGACAGGCTCATGCCGTTCGGTAAGGGGTCCTGGGCTTGTATCGTTGGCTTCGTGGTGATGGCGGTGCTCATCTCGTATGCGAGGAAGAACAACGTCAAGTTCCTCAAGGAGTGGTCCTTGACCATATCTATGGTCGCAGGGATGCTCGTAGCCGCCATGATCCCGTGACCGGGCAAGGCGCTCAAGTCCTGATGAGGGAGGGTTATCGATGTCCGGAGAAGCAGGCGATATGAGAAAGGTGTACGACGAGGAGTACATCCCATACATAGTCAAGTGGGGGAGACTCACCAACCTCCTCGGGTTCTTCTTGACGATTCTGCCCCCCATAGTACTGGCGGTTGTATTCGGGTTGATGCCGCCGGTCGGCGCGATCATAGCGGGCCTGATCTCTCAGGCCAGCGTGAGCGGCGTGTTCTGGTTCGTGGAGCCCATATCGTACTTCCCCATCCTCGGCATTCCGGGAACGTACATGGCGTTTCTGTCCGGCAATATCGCAAACCTGAGACTCCCGATTTCCGCTGTGGCACAGGAGGCCGCGGAGGTGGAAAACGGGTCGGAGCAGGGCGCGATCATATCCACGATCGGTGTCGCCATGTCCATCATCGTCAACGTGATTATGCTGACGATCGCAGTGCTGCTGGGCGCGGCGGTCCTCAAGATGCTGCCGCCCGCTGTAACCAAGGCCCTGGGCTTCATCCTGCCCGCCTTGTTTGGCGCGATATTCGCCCAATTTGCGGTGAGCCAGCCGAAGATCGCGGCTGTAGCCATCGTCATCGCGGGCTTCATGACTTACCTGCTGAAGAACAAGTACCTCGCGTTCCTACCTGGATCACCGTCATACGCTGTGATCATTGTGTCGGTGTTCGGCACCATCTTGATAGCGAAGAAGATGTTCGAAAAGGGTATTGTAAAGTGACCGGTCAAACCATGGAAGGGGGTCCGTGTGGATGACCAAGACGGGGCTGTTCAAGTGGCTTGACGGGCAAGAAGGGATGCTCCGCGAGGTGGCGCTCGAAATCTGGCGGAACCCCGAAACCGGGTTCCAGGAAAAACACGCGTCCCATCTGCAAGCTGACGTCCTGCGGAAGGCCGGGTTCAGAGTCCAGCACGGCTTGAAAGACATGCCGACGGTTGTAATAGCGGAGTACGGCGCCGGCCGGCCCATTGTCGGGATAGCGGGCGAGTATGACGCATTGCCACAGCTGTCGCAAGAGGTCTGCGCCACTCGCAAGCCTGTGGTGGAGAACGCCCCGGGGCACGGCTGTGGCCACAACCTCCTCGGGACGGCCGGGGTCGGCGCCGCTCTGGCCATCAAGCAGGCCATGGACGAAGGCCGGTTGAAGGGCACGATCCGCTACTACGGGTGTCCCGCCGAAGAGACTCTTGCCGGTAAGGTGTTCATGGCCAGGGAAGGCGTGTTCGATGATCTGGATGCATGCCTCAGCTGGCATCCCGCCAGCATGAACACTGTGTGGGGATGCAGTTTCCTTGCCATGAACTCGGTGGCATTCAAGTTCAGTGGTGTAGCGGCCCACGCCGCTGCGGCCCCTGAGCTCGGCCGTAGCGCTCTCGACGGCGTCGAGTTGATGAATGTCGGCGCCAATTACATGCGGGAGCACATCAACGAGAAGGCGCGCGTCCACTACTCGATCACCAACGGTGGAGGAGCGCCGAACATCGTTCCGGCTGAGGCGTCCGTGTGGTACTACATGAGGGCGCCGAAGCGGTCTCAAGTCGACGACATCTACTCCTGGCTCCAGGACATTGCCAGGGGCGCAGCGCTGATGACCTCCACGAAGGTGCAGTGGGACTTCCTCGCGGGCTGTTACGATGTGCTGGCGAACGCAACGCTTGGCGAAGTTCTCCTCAGGAACATGCGGGAAGCCGGCGGTCCGAGGTTTAGGGACGAGGACGCAGCTCTAGCGGACGCCCTAGCAGGGACGTTTGCCCCGGGGCAGAAGGAGAAGGTCATGAAGACATACTTCGCCCCTGAGGAAGTGGTGAAGCTTACTCTGCACGACGGCGTGGTGAAGGTCAACGATGAATCGGAGGTCATGGCGGGATCGACTGACGTCGGGGACGTGAGCTGGATCGTGCCGTTTGCCCAGTTCACTGCCGCTACGTGGCCTGTGGGAACACCAGCGCACTCGTGGCAGGCGACGGCTTCGTCGGGCTCAGGGATAGGGCTGGCGGCGATGCACTTTGCCGCCAAGTCTCTGGCCGGCGCGGTGTTCGACCTTCTAAGCGATGAGGGCGCAACGCTCGCAAAGGCGAAGGAGGAATTCGAACGGAAAAGCGCTGGTCAACGATACAAGTCGCCGCTGCCCGAGGGCGCTAAACCCCCCGGAAACAACTAGCGGCGCGCCACTCTGACTGACTGCGGGGCCCCGACAGATGGCGTTCTTAGCGCGTCATGGGTCGGGGCCTATGCTATACTCCGGCCCGCTCGAGCACCTTCAGGGCCTCGGTCAGGTGAAGCCCAAGACGGTTTCGCCTGCGCAGGTAGGTACGATACAGCAGGTTGAAGTCATCACCTTGCGCAGAAGCCAGTTCCTCGACGCCGTCGAACATTGGGAATGCAGGGATCGCCGTGAACAAGTCAGGCTCTGTGCGCCCGTTTTCCTTGAAGGCGCAAGGCACCAGCGCCAGCGAGAGCTCACGCAAGACACTGTTTGCCTTCGACGGCGCCACCTCGCCTTTGGCGAGGATGTCGTAGAACCTGTCCGTCAACAGGGTGACGTGTGAGAGCCTTGCGCGGGCTGGTTCCAGATCGAGATGCCGGCCGGTGGAGCTCGATAGAGAGTCGAGCTGGTCCGAAATGTAACGGCACAGGGCGCGGAAATCGTAGGGGATGTAGCGACTCGAAAGCAATCTGTATACCGTCGAGACGTATATCCTGGTGTCTCGGAGCAGGTTGCCCGGATCGATTCTGTCGACCGTGTCGGATTCTGTGTGCCACCACCAGCCCAGGCCGCCGCTGAGTCTTCCGCCGGTGTGGAAACCCACGCCCTTGCCTTGTGGGTCCCCTGGTTGCTCCGACAACGTGGCGAACGTACTAGTTAATCCAAGGCCATAAAAGGATTGGTCACCAAAACGACCGATCCGCTTGCCGTCGAGGTTTCGCCCCGTGACTTTCTTGAGGGCCGCCGCCGCAAGCGCGAAGGATTGGGGCATGACGGGAAGTCCTTCAACCACAACCGCCCCCAGGCCGCCTGTAGAGTCGGCATTCACGTGGCCTATGCACCTGTCCAGGAGTTCGGGCCAGTAGTGGTCCACGTACCATGACGAGCCGGCAAACCTGCCATGCGAGTGCCCTGACCAAAAGGCCAGTCTTAACCCGCGCCGCAGGCTGTCCTTGTGCCTGGCGCGTCACCGTAACGCTGGGCGTGGCCGGAAGCATGCCCAGAGTGTCCCTCGTCGGAGGACCCCACAGTGGAGAGACTGACGACTCGTGCAGATAATCGTCGCTGATGAACACTTGCGCCACAGATCCACGGGACTCCATCTCAAGGCACGCCTTGGGGGAAGCCATACCGTCTATCAGGGCGATCTTTCCCTGCACGCTCTGCCCTATCTTTGGATATGCCAGTTCTCCGGAGGTCCCCGACTCCGGGGTGGACTTCGAGAACGAATGGGTAATGCACTCAAACTGAAGGCTCGGGTTGGATGTGATTTTCAACGACGCGGTGACCGGCAGGCTGATATAAGCTGGATGGCGCAGCAGTCTTGTGCGATACCCAAATGAATTGAGGGCCGAATCTACAAAATCAAGGGATTCCGCTTCTTCTGCGCTTCCGGAAAGACGCACTCGTGATGCGATCTTGCCCGTTCACTCCATGAGGTTGTCCTGTGATACTTCCGACAACAGAGTATCCTCGAGCGCCTGATCGTAGTCGAGATGATACTCAACCATTGGCGTGCCTCCTGATACTACGGTACTCCGTAATTGCCTCGCTGCATGCGAGGTCGCCACTTAGCGCGCGGGGTTGCCCAGCCTGGTCTCGAAAGAGAGTCCAGTGCCCCCGCCAGTCATATCCTACATGTTGGCATATCCTAATTGGTATATCTCCTACTACCACACCTCAGTCAGGAGTCCTCTCAACGTCGACCCGCACCTGCCCGACCCATCTCTCCCCCGGGGCATACTCCGTAACGGAGGTGGCGTACTGTGTCAAGGCCGGTCGAGGTGTACGTGGAGAGGGGGGCGCAGGAGTACCCGCTGGGCCGGACGCTCGTCGAACGCTACGCGGGCCAGGGCATTCCCATCATCGAAGTGGAGGCTCACCACCGCATCGAACGCCCGCGAGAGGTTCCTGACAGGATGCTGACCCGGCTGAAAAGGGTCCTGGTGATCGGAGTCCGCAAGTCACTCCGGATCCTGCCGCACAACAGGTCCGCCGATTTCATCGTCCCGTTCACGTCCTCCGGCTGCGCGGCCTGCTCTCCCTGAACCACAGAGAGAAGACCACGATCAGGATCAGCGTGAACCCCGAGGAGATCATCAGGCGCATCGAGATGGGGACCTCTCCGCCTTCCCCGGGACGTCGATCGAGTACATCGTGTAGAGCACATCCGAGCACATCCGAGCACACTGTGCGAGTGCCTTGCGGATTGGCTGGCGCATGGAATCATCCAATTGGCTGTTGAACCAGCCTGCAGCCCCTGTATACTAAGACTGTCTACTGATATTGGAATCATCCAATCCGGCAGTTGGCGGCCGGGCGCCAGTCCGGGCGCCATCCGGACACCGGCCCGGGCTGCAACCAGGGGCGCACCCGTGAGGCGGCCCGTCCGGCGCCCAACCCGCAGGTAGGAGGTGGCCGGGATGCTGGTGAGCATCCGGCGCGACGGCGCAACACCCGTGTACCAGCAGATCAGGGACCAGATCCTCGAGAAGATCCTCAGGGGAGACCTGAAACCAGGGTTCCGCCTGCCCCCCGAGAGGGCGCTGGCCGCAATGCTCGGGGTCAACCGCGCGACGGTGGCCAGCGCATATGATGAGCTGCGCGCCGGCGGGGTCATCGATTCTCACGTTGGGCGCGGCACGAGGGTAGTCGAACGAAAACCCCAGGATGGCGACGCTATCCAGCGTCCGGCGGACCCGCTTCCGTGGCGCCAGCTGTTCAGCAAGGAGGCCGCCAGGACTCAAGAGCCGCTGCTCCGCGACCTGATCGATCTATCCAAGAGGGAAGATGTGATCTCGTTTGCGGCGGGGATCCCCGCCCCTGAACTGTATCCCGTCGCTGCCATGAGGGAGATCCAGAACCGTGTCCTCAGGGACCACGGGGAATCCGTCCTGCAACACAGTCCGGTAGAGGGCCATTTCCCGCTCCGCGAGGCCATCTCGCACCTCATGGCGGACAGGGGTGTCGTCTGCAGTCCGGCGGAGGTGCTCGTCCTCGCTGGTTCCCAGCAGG
This sequence comes from Ignavibacteriales bacterium, assembly GCA_050260105.1. Classification (GTDB taxonomy): domain Bacteria; phylum Bacillota; class Sulfobacillia; order JABLXB01; family JABLXB01; genus SM1-B181. Next base: position 46,409 of record JBLNBR010000010.1, read on the forward strand.
GGCTCAATCTTGCGGCGAGGCTGTTCGTGGACCCCGGTGACGTGATCCTCGTCGAGGAACCCACGTATTTCGGGGCTCTGCAGGTGTTCCGGTCGTCGGGGGCAAGGGTGGTGGGTGTGCCCCTGGACGACGGTGGAATTCGCCTGGACATCCTCGAGACGCTGCTGGCACGGTACAGCCCCCGCTTTCTATACACGGTGCCCACTTTCCAGAATCCGTCGGGCGCGACGATGAACCTGGACAGGCGGCTCGGGCTCCTGGAATTGGCCTACCGGCATCGCCTCCCCATACTTGAGGACGATCCCTATGGCGATCTGAGATATGAAGGCGAGCCCGTGCCCTCACTTAAATCGCTGGACCAGGCGGGGCACGTGATTTACCTGAGTACGTTCTCTAAAATACTGTGCCCCGGGATCCGCATGGGATGGCTTGTCGCTCCTCGCGCGGTGATCCGCCAATTCACTTTCCTCAAGCAGCTGATCGACCTCCACTCGAACAATCTGGCCCAATGGACCCTCGACGGATTCATTCGCGAGGGCTTACTGGACGGCCATATCCGCACCGTGCGCGAGGAATACCGTGGAAGGCGGAATGCCATGCTCGAAGCGCTGCGTAGCCAGGCATTGCGCAACAACGCCGGATCGGGCCTTACCTGGAACCGCTCCGAGGGCGGGTTCTACCTGTGGTGCCGCCTGCCCGGGGGTATCGCAGCCTCCGGGTTGCTGGCCGCGGCGATCGAACAGGGAGTCGCTTTCGTGCCCGGGGAGGCGTTCTGCACCGGTGGACAGGGCGGCGACTTCCTCCGCCTGAACTACTCATTTACGAAGCCCGAGCGTATCGGCGAGGGCGTCTCCAGGCTGTTCCGGGCGATCGCGGAAGCAGCGGGCCGGGATGGGTCCCGCGCCGCATCGGATTCGGGGACGATGCCCATCGTCTGAACGGGGGAATCAGGGTGACTGGATCGAAGACGCCGAGGTCCGCAAAGAGCGCGGGCGCGGGACTCCACGAAGGGCTGAATGCAGGTGTGCACGCCGCACCCGCCGGCCGCGGCGAATTCTGGACGGGGCTGAGGCAGTTTGTCCCCCTGGCCGTGAGCATCTTCGGGTACGGCCTCGCGTTCGGGGTCCTGGCCAGGCAAACCGGACTGTCAGTTCCCGAAATCGCTCTCATGTCGGCGTTCGTCTTCGCCGGCTCATCCCAGATCGTGGCGGTCGGGATGATCGGGGCGGGCGCTTCCGCTGGCCAGATCATCATGGCGACTCTTCTCCTTAACCTGCGCCACCTGCTGATGGGCGCCTCGCTCGCGCCACATCTGGCGGGTCTGCCGCTGTGGAAACTCGGGGGCCTCGCGCATTTCATCAACGACGAAGCGTACGCCCTGTCGATCGAGCGGTTCCGCAGGTACGGCGGGAGCGCGGCCTACCTGATGGGAGCGGGGGTGGGCGCCCTCATCGCGTGGTTCTCGAGCACTGTGGTGGCCGGAGCGGCCGGACACCTGCTGGGCGACCCATACACGCTCGGCCTCGATTTCGCCTTCGTGGGATGTTTCATCGGGCTCCTGGTCCCGCAGCTGAACAGCGTCGAGACGTGGGTCGCGTTCGGTGTGGCCGCGGTCGTGTCGCTGGCGGCCGGCCAGGTGTTGCCGGGGAAATGGTACATAGTCGTCGCCGCCGTGGTGGCGGCGGTGGCGGGAACGGTGGTGGAATCCTGTGCGACCAGAAATCGTGTACGTCATCCTGGGCATGGCCTTGGTGACGTACCTGACCAGGGTTAGTTTCCTGGTCCTGGTGGGGAGGGCCCCTATCCCCGGAAGCGTGATCAAGGGGCTGAAGTACATCCCAATCGGGATCCTTGCGGCGATCGTCGTGCCAGGGGTGCTGATCGTCGATGGCAGGATCGACTTCTCGCTGTCCAACTTCGCTATAGCGGGCGGCGTCGTGTCAGCGCTCATCGCCGCGAGGTGGAAGAACGTGCTCCTCGCCATGTTGGGCGGGGTTCTCGTGGTTGTCGTCTTAAGATTCGCCGCCTGAGACTACGCCCGGGGGGCGCGTCCGGGACCACGCCTAAGACCAGATGAACTCGCGCCGCAGGAACCGCCACAGCCCCAGGGAGAGAGCCACCAGGGCGTACGCCAGGCACCTCAGGAACTGCGGTTCCCCCATGCCCGCGGCCGCCTTTGCATTCTCCACCAGGGGTGGCAGCAGGATGGTCAACCGCTGCCAAGGCTGTCGCTGGAAGTCGCCGAGGCTCAGCATCAGGACCATGGCGGCGAAATAGGGTTCAATGGGCCTCCCCACAAGGGTGGAGAACAGGATGAACAGGGCCACCGGCACGAGCATGTTGCCCGAAAGGCTCCAGGCGAGCCTGGCCACACCCCCGGGCGGAACGCCCCCTGGCAACCGGACGGCCGCGCACATGTATGCGGCGATGACCCCCATCCAGAATATGGTCGCCAGCATGGAGGCGAGTACCATCGCCACGTAGTAGGCCGGTCTCCCCGCCTTCAGCACCAATATGTCCATCTTGTTATCCGCGTTCTGCCAGATCACGAACCCCGTGGACAGGGCGGCCAGGACTACTATCGCGAAGCTCAACACCAGGGACACTTCGTTCCACTCGTGGGGGATCCGCGGGTCCAGCATTATGCCCACGAACAGGGCAACGAGGCGCATGACGTCGAAGTAGCGGTCATCGCTCAGGTCCTGGAAGCGTATCCTTCGCCCCTCGATCTCGAAGTGCAGCCCAAGTCCGGACAGGTCGCACTCCAGCGAGGCGGCGTCAGCGTCCACCTCGATCGGCCTTGCCTGCCGGGTCGACCAAGCTCAACACCTCGTCGACCTGGTCTCTCAGCCTGGCGCCACCGAGTCCCACCGTCCTGCCTATCACGTTGAGGTACTGGGACTCTACTCGCCCGGCCGTCGGCCGGAGCAGCCCGAGGATGAGGCGGAGGAGGGTCGTCTTGCCAGCGCCGTTCTCCCCGACCAGGCCGTAGACCTCCCCGCGTTGAAAGGCCATCGAGACATCTTTCAGGGCCCATTCGGATGCGCCGGGATACCGCTTGCTCAGGTCCGTGATTTGTAGGAGCGTGTCCACGAATCAGCCCCCTCATTCTTCATCTTGAAGCCAGGCATCTCGTTCTCGAAATAATGGCTCAGATCGACGAAGCGTACGGCTGCATCTGCCAACTCCATCTTCCTTTCGGGCTGACTGGTACGAGTGTGGCAAAGCGCAGCAAGGCGCTTGCGCGGCCCCGGGCACGACACGTCTCCATTGTACGCCGGTCGGGAGGAAATCCCCTCCACGACGCATTCACGCGGCCCCATCCTTGGAGCGCTTGCGAAAGCGGTGGACGTTCCTGCGGTGGGTGCGGCGAGACACCTCCCGGTGTGACTCGGTTCGGTGCGTGTGCTCCAGCGGCTTGTCACCCTCATCGGCTTCGTGATCGGCGGATTTCCGACCGGCGGCTTCGCGGTTCACGCGCAGCACCACGCGGATCGTCAGCCTCGCCACCGCGCAGCGAACGCGCGGCAGCCTCTTGTACCTGCCTGTGACGGTCACGGCAAGCCTCCCTGAGAGGAGAAGCGCCGGGACCGCGCCCAGCAACACGGCCATGAGAAGCGAGACGACTTCCCTCCAGGACATGTTGGACCCTCCCGGTAGATCCCAGAAGTGACCCTTGAAGTGATCCAGGTTGGTCTCGACTCGTGCAGCGGGAAGTCTCGGAATGTGGGGTGGTGACAGGCCGCGCCGTTTGCGGGGTGGGGTGTGGCGGTCACACCAGGGATCTTCCCCCTTGAGCAGGGGTTTGCCCGTCGCTCCGCTCCTGAACAATGCACCCCTTCTTCCAGTTTTTGACGATGGACGGGCGACTAAGTTCCCGGGAGATGGCTCGCTACACGTCACCGTCTTCTCTGAGAACCTTGAAGAACGTCTCGACCACCTCCGGGTCGAACTGCTTACCGGCCTGGCCGCGGATGTATTCGAGCACCTCTTCTGTCGGCCAGGCGGGACGGTACGGCCTCTCCGAGCGGAGCGCGTCGTACACGTCAACCACGGAGAACGCTCTGGCGGCGAGCGGAATCTCGAGCTCGCGGATGCCCTGAGGGTATCCTCCGCCGTCCCAGCGCTCGTGGTGAAAGCACGGGATGTCGAGCGCCCTGCTGAGGCAGGTTATCGGGGATAGGAGTTCGTACGCGTACACCGGGTGCTGCCGCATGATGGCCCATTCCTCATCCGTCAGAGGGCCCGGCTTCAGCAGGATGCTGTCCGGTATGCCGATCTTGCCGATGTCGTGTAGCAGCGCGCCGCGCCTCAGATGCACGAGTTCTCGACTGCACATGCCGAGCCTCCTCGCAACGCGCATCGTCATCTCGGTCACGCGCCGCGAGTGGCCCTCCGTCTCGTGATCTCGCAGGTCCAGGGCCCTGACCAGGCCTTCCAGCGTCTCTTCGTACGCCCGCGCCAGCTCGGCGTGGGATCGCTGCAGATCGCTTATGAGCGCGGAGTTCGCCGCGGCCATCCTGTCGAACGCCCGCGCCAGCTGGCCGAATTCGCCCCTGTCTCTCAGCCCCGTGCGGACGGATAGGTCCCCTTTCGCGAGGCGTTCGGTGGCGCCCAAGAGGACCTGCAGAGCGCGGTTGATGAACAATTCGCTGCCGATCCAGATTGTGCACAGGGCAAGCGCTGTGACGAATGCCAAACCCATCAGGTTTCGGGCGAACATCTGGTCCGCGTTTCTGAAGAGCGCCGTCGTGGGCATACCTACGCTGACCCACAGACCGTCGCCACCGCCTGTGACCTGGACCTCGCTGAACGCATACAGCCGGGAGGCCTTGCCCGAGGTCATGATCGTACCCTCTTCCCGGCCGCTTTGAATGGCCTGGGCTACCGCCGGATCGGGCACGGGTTTCCCGGGCCACCCCTCAGCGTCGGGGTGACGCGCCAGCACAGTGCCATTGTTGTCCATGATTGTGAAGACTGATCCCTCCGGCAGCCTCACTTCCGCGGCGAGCCGGTTGAGTGAGGTGACGTCGAGCGCCGCGTAGAGCACTGCGCGGACCTGTCCGGAATCGTCCCTCACCGGGTAGCCGAAGTTGATAATGGCCTTCCCGACTATCCGCCCGATCTGGTACTCACCGATGGAGAAATCGTTCCTGCGGACTGCCTTCTGGAAGTAGCTGCGATCGGCGATATTGACGGTACCCGCCGGTGAATCGGGTACGCTGCAGATGATGTCTCCGTTGAGCCGTGCAATCCCGAACACAAGGTAAGGAGTACTCTCCTTCAGCATGCTCCGGAACAGCGCCGTGCAGGCGGCCTTGTTTTCCTCCCTGACTTCAGGGAGCTGGGTCACGGCCATGAGAAGGTGGCGCGTCCCCTCGACGAGCTGCTGTTGACTGACGGACGCGAAGCGCAATAGCTGGAGGGCGTGTTGCTCGACAGAGGCTACGGTCAGTCTTCGCTGTTCGGCTGCAGTGAAGAAGACCATCAGCAGCGTGGGCAGGAGCGCGAATAAGACGATGATCGACAGGCGTGCGCGGATGCTCGAGAACAATGGCCAGGTCACCTCATCTTTCTTCACGTTCCTTTACAGTAACTGCAATCCGGCACACTATCCTATGCGGGCTCGGGTCTTATGTTAACAGTGTTAACAGCCCTACGCTATGTACGTTATGTCAGTACCCGGCGGCGGGCTTCCAGCGTAATATGTCTCGATGCGATATGTTGCGGGGACCGCCATGCGGGCAGTTCCGGCATTGGGCCTGCGAATTGAAATAATGTGAGGTAGATGTGCTTGGATTTGCGCGGGCTTCTCGAATTGGCGGTGACCAGGCGCGCGTCCGACCTGCATATCACCGTCGAGTCGGCGCCGGCCGTCCGGATACACGGGGAGCTCGTGAGGATCGGCGGCGAGACCGTTACGCCCCGGACCGCGGAGGAGTTGTTCATGTCGGTCTGCCCGGCGCACCTGCTCGAGAGGTTCAGGGCATCGGGGCAGGTCGATTTCCCATACAGCGTGGCCGGCCTCAGCAGGTTCAGGGTCAACGCCTTCAGGCAACGGGGCTCCGTGGCGATGTGCGTCCGCGTGCTCTCGTCGCAAATGCCTACTATCGAGAGCCTCCGCTTGCCACAGGTCGTAACGGACCTGGCGAGCAGGGAGTACGGGCTGGTGCTGGTCACGGGGCCGACCGGCTCAGGGAAATCCTCCACGCTTGCCGCGATGATCAATCTCATAAACGAATCGAAGGCGTTGCACGTGATCACGCTGGAGGATCCCATCGAGTACCTACACCGGCACAAGAAGAGTATCATCAACCAGCGCGAGGTGGGGACGGACACCGCGTCGTTTGCGGATGGAGCGCGCGCGGCGATGAGGGAAGACCCCGATGTCATCGTGATCGGGGAACTGAGGGATCTGGAAACCGCGAGGACGGCGCTGTCGGCCGCGGAGACGGGCCACCTCGTGCTGGCGACGCTCCACGCCACGAGCGCGTCACAGGCCGTGAACAGGGTTGTCGATATATTCCCGCTGGAACACCAGCGGCAGGCTCAGGCCAATTTCTCCGCGGTTGTCGAGGGAGTGATTTCGCAGCAGCTCATACCCAGGGCAAGAGGCCCGGGCCGCGTCCTGGCCTGCGAGGTGCTGCTGGGGGCGCCGGAGGTCCGGGACATCATTCGCGGCGGCCGCACGCACGAGCTATACCCGGTGATGGAGCGCGGCAGGGCGGCAGGGATGAGGACGATGGCCCAGTCTGTGGCGGAACTGCATGACTCGGGCGTGATCAGTTGGAGCGAAGCGGGCGTGCGAACGGGGTTTGCCCCGTGAGTCGCGCGACTTGAGTCCCCGGAGGTCTTTCGATGTGGCTTTCCTATGAGGGTGGACGCCTGATAGTGCTTGCGGTTGCATTGCTGTGGATGCTGTGGTTCACCCGGGAGCACTGCCCGGGAATGCGGAGATTGGCGCTGGTGTTCTGCGCGGGCGTGATCCTGGAAGCCCTGGCCATACTGGCCCGTTTGAGGCACGGCCTGCGCATGGCGGTGGCGCCGTTTGGAGAAGCGCTAGGACAGGGGGTCTTCAGCAACCTGGGTATGGCGATTGCCCTTGGTTCCCTGTTCGTGATGATACTCGAGACCGCCCGCTGTTCGCAGCGGCACAAGCGCGAGGCGGAGGTAGACCACCTGACCGGCCTGTTCAACCGGAGGGTCTTCTTCGCCAGGGCCGAGCGCGCGTTGAGGGATGCGCGCGTGGGCATATGCAGGCCGTCTGTTGCCGTGCTGGACGTCGACAACATGAAGGAGATCAATGACCTGTACGGGCACCAGTACGGTGACGGAGTCCTGAGACACGCCGCCAGGGCAATAGCCCGGAGCATCCGCCACGATGACGTTCCGGCGAGGCACGGGGGCGATGAGTTCGCCGTCCTTTTCCTTCAAACGGGCCCCGATGTGGACACACTGAAGACGCGACTGGAGGAGAGCCTCCAGGAGAGTGTCCAGGGTGTTCACGCCTCCGGGGAAGAGGTCACGATCAGCCTGTCGATCGGAGTCGCCCGGTATCCCCAGGATGGACAGGATATTGACTCGCTGCTGTACGCCGCCGACACCCGGATGTACTCCGACAAGGCGACCAAGAGGCGCCACGATTGTCCGGGAGGGGAATATGAGATCCGGAGTCGAACATGACTCCGAGTAGCGTGGACTCCGCGGGGCGGCGCCGCAATCTCCGGCCGCGCTCTTGCGGGGGACATGCCTGGCGACACACCGCCGGAACGCCTGATTGGGGAGGGGTCGGGATGGGCAACAGGTTTTACATCGTGGACGTTTTCGCGGAGGAGAAGTACGCGGGGAATCAGCTCGCCGTAATCAGGGACGCGGCCACGCTCCAGACGGCCGAAATACAAAAGATCGCCCGGGAGACGAACTACTCCGAGACGACCTTCATACTGTCGGATACGCCTCGGGACGGGGGGTACGACGTCCGCATCTTCACACCCGAGAGGGAGATCCCATTCGCGGGGCATCCCACGCTGGGCACGGCCTACATAATCCATAGCGAGATCGAGGGCTGCGCAGCCACGGCGAGCGCACCGGTGTCCGGCGCCGGCGCCGGCGCACTGACCCTCAACCTGAAGGTGGGGCGCATCCCCGTGACATTCACCAGGACGCCGGACGGTGGGGAGGTCCTGTGGATGAAGCAGGTTCCTCCGGTCTTCGGCAGCCGCCTCGATCCGCGTCCGGTCCTGGAATCGATCGGGCTCGCGGAAAGCGACCTGGATGAGAGGTTTCCTGTGCAGGAGGTGTCGACGGGGCTTCCCTTCATCATCACACCGCTCAAGAGCCTGCGGGCGGTGAAGAAGGCCCGCGTCGATCGGGAGAAGTTCGCCGCCGTCATCGAGAAGACCGAGGCCAAGGACATCCTCCTGTTCTGCGCGGAGACGTATCACCCCGAAAACCGGTTGAACGTGCGCGTATTCGCCGAGTACGAAGGGGTTCCCGAGGACCCCGCCACGGGCAGCGCGAACGGTTGTCTCGCGGGATACCTGGTCAAGCACCGGTATTTCGGGGAGAACCGTGTCGACGTCCGCGTCGAGCAGGGGTACGAAATCGGGAGGCCCTCGCTCCTCCTGCTGAAGGCCGAGGAGCGGGGCGAGTCCATCGACGTTTTCGTCGGCGGCAAGGTGGTGATGGTAGCCAGGGGCGAACTCGTCTAACCCGGCCGCATTCCTGCGGCTGCCCACACAAAGATAGCGAACCGGCGCTGCAGGCCCTTCATGGGCTGCCCGACTTGCGGCGCCGGTCTTGTCTGGCGCCAGACAGGGTGGGGCAGACCGGGTGTGTCATGGAAGGTGCGGCATAGAAGGTGCGGCATAGAAGGTTTTGTTCGCCTCGTTGCAGAAAATGTTCGTACTCGCCACCCCGAGAGAGGCGGCGGCAAATACGCCCGGTACTGGTTGGAAGGTGCTCCAACAAAAGCTGCCACCCCGGACCTCCTGGGGCTGGCACGCCGGTTGCATTCACTAAGGAACGAGGTGTTCGTCTTGGGCTCCATCCTCAGCTCGATACAGGAACTGATTGCCTCAGAGGATCCGAGAAGCCCCCTCACCGATCGCGAGATCGCGGACAGGTTGTCCGTGAGCAGGACGCGGGTGACGCTCGCTCGAAAGGGGGCCGGAATCCCCGATTCGCGCGAACGGTTGCGCCCCGCGCTCGCCTCTGCGGTAAAGAGGCTGATGAGCGACGGCGACATGAGCGTGCGCGAGCTCACCAGGAGCCTCGAAGAAGAAGGCTACGCGATCTCGAGGTTCACGGTGGAGCAGTTGAGACGCCAGGTTGGGAGTGCGGGCAAGGCCCCGCCGCGGCAAGCGGCGCGCGGTGCGGCGGGGGGCGGGTCGCTGGGCGCGGTCGCCGGTCGCAAGCGGCCTGTCGACGTCTCCGCACGCAGGCGCGAGTCGCTGGACCAGAGTGACCCATTCGCCCGCCTCCTGGGCGGCCAGGGAAGCCTCAAACCCCTCATTCAGCAGGCAAAGGCCGCGGTCCTGTACCCGCCCAACGGCCTACATACCCTTATCCTCGGCCCCGCCGGCGTCGGCAAGAACGAGCTTGCCGAGGCGATGTACCGGTTCGCCCTGGAAGTCAGGGGGCGCGGGGACCGGTTGCCGTTTGTGACGTTCAACTGCGCGGACTATGCGGAGAACCCGCAGCTCTTGTTGTCCCAGCTTTTCGGCCACGTGAGGGGGGCGTACACCGGCGCAGAGACCGACAAAGTTGGACTGGTGGAGCAGGCCAACGGCGGCATGATATTCCTCGATGAGATCCACCGCCTGCCAGCCGAGGGGCAGGAGATCCTGTTCCACCTCATGGACAGGGGCCGTTTCCGCCGGCTGGGGGAGACCGGGAGCGACCGGTACGCCAACGTGACCCTGATCGCCGCGACGACCGAGAACCCGGAGTCATCCCTCCTGGTGACCTTCCGCCGCCGGATTCCCATGGTGATAGAGATGCCGTCCCTGGTCGACCGACCGCTCGCAGAGCGCCTCGAGATGATCCAGCGCTTCTTCAGGGAGGAAGCGGCTCGTACCGGCACGGCCATCCGCGTTCTAAAGGAAGCCTCTCAGGCCTTCCTGCTATATGATTGTCCAGGCAACGTGGGCCAGCTCAAGAGCGACATCCAGGTGGCCTGCGCCCGCGGTTTCCTGATTCACGTTTCGGAAGCCACCAAGGAGGTGGAGATCGACGCCTCCAAGCTGCCGAACCACGTCCGCAGGGGATTACTGAAGCTGCCGGGGCGCCGCCAGGAGATCGACGGCCTCGTCCCCGGCGACCTGGTAATACTCCCGGAGAAAGAGATCCAGGTCGCGGCCAAGGAAGACCTCTACACGCTGCCGGGCGAGATCTATCAGTACATCGAGCAGAGGTACGACGAGATGCGCAAGGCCGGGCTGGCGGACCTGGAGATAAACAGGCTCCTCGGCTCCGAGTTGGAGGCCCAGTTCCGGCAGCATCTCAAACGGGTGAAGCCCCAGCCACAGGCGGTCGCGAGGGAGGACCTCATTCGCATCGTCGGCAGGGACATGGTCGAGACGGTCGAGACGATGCTGAACCTCACCCGCAGCCAGACCCTTCAAATGGACCAGCACCTGTTCTACTGCCTTGCCATACACCTGAGCGCCGCCGTGGAGCGGTTGAGGCAGGGGAAGTCCATCGTCAATCCGCACCTCGAAGAGGTCAAGAAGGAGTATGTAAGGGAGTACAGGATGGCCTCCGAGATGATCTCGTACGTCGAGAAACGCCTGGGGATGGCCTTCCCGGAGGATGAGACGGGATTCCTGGCGATGTACCTGCACGGCTCCCTGACCAAGGGCAGCGAGACAGGGGAGGGCCGCGTGGGGGTCGTGGTGATGACGCACGGCAAGGTGGCCAGCGGGATGATCGACGTGGCTGCCAGGCTGCTCGGCTCGAGTCACGCCCGGTGGGTCGAGATGTCACTGGACGAGGACCCCGAGACAGTGCTCGAGAGGGCCACAGCGACGGTAAGGGATGCTGACGAGGGAAAGGGCGCCCTGCTCCTTGTCGACATGGGGTCACTCCTGACGTTCGGCGAGATAATCACCGAGCGGACGGGGATCCCGACCCGCACCGTGGACCGCGTGGATACGATCATGGTGGTCGAGGCGATACGTAGGGCGGCGCTCCCGAACACCTCCATCGATGAATTGGCCGAAAACCTCACCGGCTGGCGCGGGTCACTCGCCCGCGCGGGCGCCCCCGGGCCCGGCGCGACTGCGGCAGACGGCGCCAGGAAGACGATCGTTACCGTCTGCCTCACCGGGGAAGGCACCGCGAGGCGCCTGAAGGACCTGCTAGAGAAGATCGTGGGGAAAGACGAGATCGAGGTGGTGCCCGTCGGGGCTTCGGGGCGGGTCGACGTGGGCCGGCGCATACGGGAGCTTGCGAGGGACCGGCGCATTGTAGCCGTTGTTGGGAGCGTCGATCCAGGCTACGGGGACGCCCCCTTCATTCCGGTCGAGGAGATCATCGGCGGCGGCGGCGCGGGGCTCGTACGCGGCATGCTGAACAAATCGGGGGATTCGCTCGTCGAGGAGGTCTTGAGCGACGAGTTGCTGGTCCCAAAGGCGACCTGGTCGACGCGTGAGGAAGCGATCGACGGTCTTGCGAACCTCATGATCAGCCGGGGGTACGTGACCGGGGCGTTTCTCACAGATGTGTACCGGCGAGAACTGTCCAGCCCCACCATGCTGGAAGGCGAGGTGGCCATACCGCACGGTGACCCAGCGCACGTGCTGAGGCCCGCTATCGCCGTCGCCAGCCTGGCTCAGCCGGTGCAATGGGCGGGGGGCAAGGTGAGCCTGGTATGTCTGCTCGCGCTCAACAGTATGAGTAAGAAGACGTTCGATCAGGTATACCGGGTTCTCCGGCCCGGCCCGCACCTCGAGCGCCTGAAGGCCGCCGGGACAAGGGAAGAAATGAGGGACGCCGTCCTCGCCGGCATGGGGTTGCCAGAAAGGTGTGCTGATTCCACGATGACCGTTTTCAGTGAACTGGTTTCTCCCGAACTTGTAGTCATCGGCATGAAGGCTGGCTCAAAGGAGGAGGTGCTCGACCGGCTCGCCAGCCTGCTGACGGAGCACGGTGCCGTCAAGCCGTCGTACTCGGGCGCAGTGCAGGAACGCGAAAGGAAATACCCGACCGGTCTCCCGACGCAGGGTGTGGGCGTCGCGATCCCGCACGCCGATCCGGAACACGTGTTGAAGCCCGCGATAGCCCTTGCGACGCTGGCGAGCCCTGTCTCGTTCGGCCTCATGGGGGACGCGAGTTCCTCGGTGGAGGTAGGCCTGGTCTTGATGCTGGCCTTGAAGGACGCCAACGGGCAGCTCAAGACGCTCCAGAAGCTCGTGGAGGCCTTCCAGGTACCGGGGCTGCTGGCCGGGCTCAGAGACCAGAAGGACGCTGCAGGCGCAACTGAAGTGCTGCGCGCCTGCCTGGTCGGCGCGGATGGAAGGAGGTGAAGACGTGGTGCCGTCCAAGAAACGCGTTCTCGTAGCGTGCGGCACGGGAATAGCGACTTCCACAGTGGTTGCGACGAAGGTCGCCGACGCCTGTCAGAAGAGTGGCGTCGCAGCGGACATCATCCAGTGCAAAGCCATCGAGATACCCTCATACGTGGCCCAGGGCGTGGACCTCATCGTCACGACTACGCCGTTGCCGCAGAAGATCACCGTGCCGGTGGTCAACGGCCTGGCCTATCTTACCGGAATCGGGGCTGATCAGGTTACGGAGCAGATCATTGAACGGTTGAAGGGGAGTTAGCGCGGCCTGATTCAATGGGTCTATTTGAGCCGAATACGTAATCAGGGAGGCGATTTGAGTGGGGATCTTCAAGTTCATCCTTGATCTCGGGGCAACCGTGATGCTTCCCATCATCATCTTCGTACTTGGCATTGTTCTGGGGCAGAAGCCCGGCAAGGCGTTTCGTTCCGGCGTGACCATAGGCATTGGGTTCATTGGCATAAACCTGGTCCTCGGCGTTTTGACCGGAAACCTGGGGCCCGCGGCGCAGGCGATGGTCAAGCGACTCGGGATCGAGCTGACCGTCGTCGACGTTGGTTGGCCCGCCGCGGCCGCGATCGCGTTTGCGTCCAGTGTTGGCGCCCTGATCATCCCTGTGGGGCTCGCTGTCAACATTCTGATGCTCGCCACTCGCACGACGCGGACGGTGAACGTGGATATCTGGAACTTCTGGCACTTCGCGTTCACGGGCGCCCTGGTGACGGCCGCCACCAACAAGCTGTGGCTGGGCCTCGTCGCCGCCGCCATCAACGCGGCAATTGTGCTGAAGCTCGGCGATTGGACGGCAACACAGGTGCAGGAGTTCTACGGTGTACCGGGGGTCTCTCTCCCGCACGGCTTTTCGGCGGCGTACGTGCCGATAGCCATACCGCTTGACCGGCTGATCGACAAAATCCCCGGCCTGAATAAGATCTCGATCAACGCCGAAACCATCCAGGAGCGGTACGGGGTCGTCGGCGATCCGACGGTGATCGGCATAATCCTGGGCGTCATCGTGGGCCTGCTCGCCGGCTACGATGTCAAGCAGACCCTGAACCTGTCCATGTCCATGGGCGCGGTCATGTTCCTGATGCCGCGCATGGTGAAGATTTTGATGGAAGGCCTGATTCCCGTCTCCGAGGCGGCCAGGGACTTCATGCAGAAGCGCTTTGCGGGGCGTTCCTTCTACATAGGCCTCGACTCGGCGATTGCCGTTGGTCACCCCGCCGCCATCGCGACGGCCATCATCCTGGTGCCCATAACCATTTTCCTCGCCGTGATCATACCCGGTAACAAGGTGTTGCCTTTCGGTGACCTCGCCACCATCCCGTTCATGGTCGCGATGGTCGCTCCGGTGGTGCGCGGCAACGTGTTCAGATCGGTCGTGGTCGGCGCCATCGTGATCGGCGTCGGGCTTCTCATCGCCACGAACGTTGCGCCGCTGCACACGCAGGCGGCGATAGCGGCGCAGTTCAAGATGCCCGAGGGCGCGGCCATGATCTCGAGCATCTGCGATGGCGCCAACCCGCTGACCTGGATATTGCTGAAGATCGCGTCGCTATTAGGCTAGGCGGGCCGGGCTGGGCGACACCGGGCGCCGCTCTGTTGTACATCGCCGGGGCGTCCGGACGGGGCGCCCCGGCGGAATCTGAATGATTGTCCGGCACGTGCTGGGTCCGCGCTCGAGGCGGGTGCGGCGCGTGCGGGACCTGCGCAGATGCAGCGGCACTTGCAGGCTGCTGCGAGTCTGCGCCGGGTGTTGAGGGGGAATGGCGATTGCTGGCGCGGGAGAAGTTGCTGTGGATGTACGAGACTATGCTAAGGAACAGGTATTTTGAGGAGAAGGTGGACGAGTTCTTCGCGCTGGGGAAGATCCACGGGACGACGCATCTATCGATAGGGCAGGAGGCGTGCGCGGCGGGGGCGATAGGCGCGATTGAGGCGGGGGACTACATCACGTCGAATCACCGCGGGCACGGGCACTCGATAGCGAAGGGCGCGGACCTGAAGCGTATGATGGCCGAGGTGATGGGGAAGGGGACTGGGTACTGCA